>JBEKLE010000208.1:0-10780 GCA_050010355.1 Rhodopila sp.
ACCCAAGTTTTCAAAATTCAAGAATTCTGAACCAGAACCGGAGCCTTGAAATTCAAGGGCTTTTCCGGTGCACTAATTAGGTGCATATCAGAACCATGAAATACGGGTATGCACGGGTATCGACCGACGGTCAGAGCGTCGAGGCCCAGGTCCGCCAACTGACCAAGGCCGGATGCAAGAAGGTGTTCCGCGAGACAGCCAGCGGAGCCAAGACCGACCGCGCCCAGCTGCGCAAGGCACTCGACCAGCTCGACGCCGGCGACGTGCTGATGGTGACCAGGCTCGACCGCCTGGCCCGCTCGACGCGGGATCTGCTGAACACCCTGGCCACGATCAACGACCGCAAGGCAGGGTTCCGCTCGCTGGGCGACACATGGGCTGACACCACGAACGCGCATGGCCGCCTGATGCTGACCGTGCTGGCCGGGTTAGCTGAGTTCGAACGCGAATTAATCCGCGTGCGGACAGGTGAAGGCCGGGATCGGGCCAAGGCGAGCGGGGTGAAGATGGGCCGTCCCTTCAAAATGACACCCCACCAGATCAAGGAGGCGCTACGCCGCCGTGACGACGGCGAGCCGATGCGGGACATCGCGCGGAGCTACAACGTCTCGCACAGCACGATTTCGCGGCTCGAGGCATGAGCTGGTAACCACGCAAGCCACATATAGTTCGGATCTTCCTTGCCTGAACGCTTTTACCGCACCATTTCACGGCTGTCGCGACTACACAGGCTGTTATGGTCGATAATCGGCAGATTTATCATCAGTTTTGGGGCAAAACCCGTCGTCGTCGGGACGGCAGCGACGGTTGGCATCCCCTTGCCTATCATAGCCTAGATGTTGCGGCGGTAGGCTCCGTGCTACTGCGGGATCAAGGCTTTCCGCGGATCGCGCCTGCTCTCCACCCGCTGCTGCTAACGCTGTTGGCCTGGCATGACATTGGTAAGTTTACGCGGCCGTTTCAGTGCAAGGTAGAAGCATTTTGGCCGGCGGCACTCGGGCGCTTTCGTCCAGTGTCAGTAAGTCATGGGCATGATACCGCCGGCTACGGCCTGCTGATCGGTCCCATGGACGATGTGACGGCGTCGCTGCTGCCCAAATGGCGCAACGCCGGGCGAGCAATGCTCCGCGCCGCCTGCGGGCATCACGGCCGGCCACCGCGCGACATTGATGCCATCTCGAGCGAAGAAGCCTGTGACGTATGTCTTAACGCCGCCAAGGCATACGCCATCGAGGCGATGCGGACCGTCGGCAGCCTGCCAGTTGCGCCTGTAGGGACGGAGGTGGCGCTTCGGCTCGCGTGGCAACTGGCCGGACTAGTGGTGGTGGCGGATTGGATCGGCTCGAACGAGACCTGGTTCGAGGCCAACGATCTGGAGATGCCGCTCGAACAATACTGGACCAATCATGCGCTCCCACAGGCTGCCGCGGCGGTGACGCAAGCAGGGATCGTGCCGGCGGTAGCGCGGGGCCGCGTGGCACTGTCCGATCTTGCCCCGCACGCGACCGAAGCGACACCGTTACAGACGCTGGCGGTCGATCTACCGCTGCCTGCCGAAGGTCCGACGCTGGTGGTCATCGAGGATCAAACGGGTGCTGGAAAAACCGAGGCCGCCCTCCTGCTTGCGCATCGCATGATGGCGCTGGGGCATGCGCGTGGTGTCTTCGTGGCGCTGCCGACGATGGCGACGGCGAACGCGATGTACCAGCGGCTCACGAACGCCTATCGCGTCCTGTTCGAGGATAAGGCAATTCCCTCGCTGGTGCTGGCGCATGGCCGCCGTGCTCTGCATCAGGGGTTTCAGAAGTCGATCCTGCCCTCGCCAACCCCCGGGGACGACGCTGTCGAAGACACTCGGGCCGAAGACGCTGCCGGCGAGACGGCAGGCGCTCAGTGCGCGGCCTGGGTCGCCTCCGATCGGCGCCGGGCCTTCCTGGCCGATATCGGGGTGGGCACCGTCGATCAAGCGTTGCTTGGCGTGCTGCCGTCACGGCACGCGCCGCTCCGCCTCTTCGGCCTATCGCAACGCGTGCTGATCGTAGACGAGGCGCATGCCTATGACGCTTACATGTCCCAGGAGCTGGAAACGCTGGTCGCGTTCCACGCGGCTCTTGGCGGCAGCGCGATTGTTCTGTCGGCGACGCTGCCGCAGGATCGGCGCGCCGCGCTGCTCGCAGCGTTTCATAAAGGGGCAGGTGGCACTGCATCCGAGCTGACCAGCCAGCACTATCCGCTCTTGACGCTGGCTGCGGCGGGTGGCGATTGCGAGCGACCCTGCCTGCCGCGGCGCGAGCTAGGCCGGACGGTGCAGGTCGAGCGGCTGGCAACGGTCGAGGCCGCGGTGGCGCGGATCGCGGCAGCGGCCCGCGCGGGTTTGGCGGTCGCGTGGGTACGCAACGCCGTGGATGACGCAATCGAGGCGCACTCGGCCCTGACGGCAGAAGGGATCAAGGCGGATTTATTTCATGCGCGCTTTGCGATGGGGGATCGGCTGGATATCGAGGCGGCGGTGGTGGAGCGCTTCGGACGCGAGGCTCCGAAGGCGGACCGGGCCGGACGGGTGCTGGTGGCTACCCAGGTGATCGAGCAAAGCCTGGATCTCGACTTCGACCTGATGGTCTCGGACCTGGCCCCAATTGATCTGCTGATCCAGCGGGCCGGACGGCTGTGGCGCCACATACGGAGCGATCGTGCCGCGGCTGCCGACACCCCACGGCTGCTGGTGCTATCGCCAGAAGCGACGGCGGATGCCGATGGCGGATGGCTATCTGGCCCGTGGCAACGGACGCGCTACATTTACCGCTGGACCATTCTGTGGCGCTCTGCCCGCGAGTTGTTCGCCGTCGGGGCGATCGATACGCCGGGCGATGTGCGACGACTGATCGGGGCGGTTTACGACGCACCGGATTATGGTGTGCCGCCGGGTTTGCTCCGGGCTTTGGAGAACGAGAAGGGAGAGGCAAGCGCTGCCATTCAGTTTGCCAAGATGAATGTCCTGAACTGGCGGGATGGCTACGCGGCAGGGCAGGGCTGGGACAGCGATATACGCACCCCCACCCGCTTGACGGAGGAGACCGTCACGTTCCGCCTCGCCTGCTGGCAAAACGGGGTTCTGTCACCTTGGTATGCAGCCGAATCAGACCACCTGGCTTGGGCCTTGTCGGAAGTGTCACTGGCACCATGGCGGGCGGCATCGGTGCCCGCCCCTTTGGGCCAGATGAAGGAGGCCGTTGTGGCGGCGAAAAGCTGCTGGGGAAGATGGGATGGGGACATCCCGATGCTGGTGCTGACCCCACACGGAGACGGCGGCAAGGGCAGCGTCATCAGCGACCAGGGCGTCGAACGTCGTGTGACGTGTGATCGGAATACGGGGTTGGTCGTGGTATAAATGGGCGGTCTCCGCGCAGCGGAGATGAACCGTGCGCTCTGGTGTTCGCCACGCAGTCGGTAATGCCGATCGTCTGAGCCATTTCTATAAACACGAGAATTCCAACATCCATCGCGCCGCGCATACGCTCGCGGCGCGTGCCACCGACGCCTATGAAGGTGCGCGGGAGACGGTGCGGCGGTTCCTGCATGCCGGTTCGGTGGATGAGATCGTCTTACTACGCGGCACCACCGAGGCGATCAACCTGGTGTCGCAAAGCTGGGGGCGGAGATTCATCGGGAAAGGGGATGAGATCGTCATCTCCTGGCTGGAACACCACGCCAACATCGTGCCGTGGCAGATGCTGTGCGAAGAGACCGGGGCGAAGCTGCGCGTGGCGCCGGTCGACAACGACGGGCAGGTGATCCTGGACCAGTATGGCGCGCTGTTGTCCCCGCGCACCAAACTGGTTTCATTCACGCAGGTTTCCAATGCGCTCGGCACCATCACGCCCTCGACCGTCATGACTGCGATGGCGCATGCGGTGGGCGCGCGGGTGCTGGTGGATGGGGCGCAGTCGGTTTCGCACATGCGGACCGATGTGCAATCCATCGGCTGCGACTGGTTCGTGTTCTCTGGCCACAAAGTCTTTGGTCCCACCGGTATCGGCGCGCTGTATGGACGGACGGATGTCTTGGAGGAGTCGCCCCCGTGGCAAGGCGGCGGCAACATGATCGCCGACGTGACGTTTGAGCATACGGAATACCACCGACCTCCGACGCGGTTCGAGGCAGGCACTGGAAACATCGCCGATGCGGTCGGCCTGGGCGCGGCGCTGGAGTATGTCGAGCATGTCGGGCTGGAGGTGATCTCGGCACATGAGCACGAACTTCTGACGCATGCAACGCATCTGCTCAATCAGGTTCCGGGGCTGCGCATGCTTGGCACCGCGGCGGAGAAGGCCGGGGTGATCTCGTTCGTGATCGACGGGCTGGACAGCGTGGCCATCGGCAAGGCGCTGAACCAGGACGGCATCGCGGTGCGGGCGGGGCATCACTGCGCGCAGCCGATCCTGCGTCGGTTCGGTGTCGAGTCATCGGTGCGGGCGTCGCTTGCGCTCTACAATACGCATGCCGACGTCGAGGCGCTCGCAAGGGCGGTATGGCGTATTCGCTCCGGCGTCGCCGGTTTCGACTGACCGGGGGACGCACTGACCGCGGGAGAGGGGAAATGGTGGAGTAGGTCTGTGGCGGCTAGTAGAGTCGAGGAAGGGCGCGGTATCGCTTTTTGGCGACCTGTTTCCCCTCCCCGCTCATCAAACCGGACGTGCGGATTTGACCGGGACGGCGATCCAGATTTGCGTCTTCACGGCGTTCTCGGAGGTGCCGTAGAATCGCTTGATCCGCAAATGCTGTTTTATCCGCTTCCGGAGCGCTAACCGAGTCTTTTTGAACCCGCCTGAAGGCGGCCACCCGAGGCTCACTGTAATTCGTCACGTGACGAATTACAGTGAGCGCCACCACCAGAAAGCGTATACCATGAAGCCAGGACCCCAACCATCGTCGGGCCGACTCGCACCAGGTTGATGCGACTCTGCCTCCAGGATCATGCGACTGCGTGGGATGCAAGAATGGGGGCTGGCGTGAAACTGAAGCCCGGTTCCTCGTGTGCTCGCGCGGGGTCGCCTACGTGCCATGGGGCGTCGCGGAAGATCTCGTTCCCGGCATCCTGTATCGAAACATCCCACCCCTGCCCCGCCTCGGTGGCATGCCCATCGACGCCGGCGCCCGCATCATCCGGGCCCGCGCCGCCGGCGCCGGTTTTGATCCCTGCAACCGATACCATGGCGCACCCTGAGTGCGATGACAGCCCAGTGCCTGCCGACAGCGAGTCGCATGATCCAGGGACAGAGTCCGCTCCCGCACCTACCGATGTTTCCCGAGTCTCATGAACGGGGAAAATCGACATCGATGCCCCTGACTACGCCGAATAAAGGCATTCCCCTTTAAGGCGTGGTAAGCGATCCGAAACCACGACTATCTGCGCGGCCGGACATCAGGACGCAGGCCGGCGGCCATTATCGTCCCATGGCCCCCTCTGCAAACGGCCCTCGGTCGCTCCTTCCGATCTCTGCACGCCCACGAAAGCTCGACAACGATGGCATCCGGTCCGGGTTGAACGCGACGCCCGCCGCCGACAACAAGTTCTTGGGCACCGCGAGCGACCCACCGCGGCGTCTTCGAACTGTTGTTCGGAGGGAGCCATGTGTGTCTTCCAGTGCCCCGGCGAGGAAACGGACCCCATCTGGACGGAGTCCTGATACAGGGGGTCGGCCTGCGGTACTCAGGAAGCGGTGTCGGCGTCGGAATGGCGAATCGCCTTTTGACCAACGTGCGCTCCACGACATGCCGGAAGACGCCCAACTGATTGCCGCAACAAGATCGCATGCGGGTAACGAATATCTCGGCAAATGACCACAACGCCTGGACTCTATGGGGAAATCGTTGGCTTACAGTGGGATGTCCGAATTTCTTAAGCATTCACGGCAGCTGAGCTCACTCGGCGATAGGCCGGTAATCACGGGGTGAAGATGATCGGGTTTCGGCAGGTGCGGCAACCCCGGTACTATATTATTTGACGTTACTTCCGCGGCCAACGCTGTGTGAAAGGTGGGCAACCCCTCAAGCAGTGGTGATCGCTAAGCGAGCTACTAGAGCAATGGCGAAATCCAGCCCTGAGCGACTATTTTCGCCTCATATCCTTGATGGCTATCACTTTTGGCGACACCGGCGGCTTAGAGGGCATCAAATTTATTCCGGTGGAGACTTCACTGACCTGCGCATCGGGATAAACTGCTAGAGCGAGAGCTAAATTCACCCGAAAATGTCTCCTGAAGTGGTCTAGACGTTCTACAGAGCGACCAAATTGTCCATGCAAAGCTTTCCAACTGATCGTCTTTGGACTTGGCAGACTATGTAGACGGTAGGCGAGCCAGCAATAAACATCCAGAGCGAGAGAATTGTTTGCTAACGCTCGAATTGCAGCTTCCTCGACCGGCACGGGATGCCGCCGAAGCTGCTCATAGAACCCCTCAGAGAGCTTTGCGGTGTCGATAAATAGGCCTGGTTGATCCGGCGTGTCGCTGTCTACGAACATCGCGGTGTCAAGAACTGACTGATTTATAAGGCCGGTGCGACTTCCCTGAGTGATTTGAAAAGTCATCCGGCATCTGGATATACGGTCGGCTTGATCGCGCACATCCCGGCTGGTTTTCCCGCCCACAGGGATGTCCATTCGCTTTAGCCAGGCATTTAGGCTGCGGCCGAGCTCGATTTCGCGGCTTTGGGTGCGTAGAGCCTCCGATTGCAGATATAACAGGATCAGTCGCGCTCGGGAGCCAAACGGCACACCAACAGGAACCGGATCACCAAACGGCGGGGAACGATGGCCGGGCGCCACCATTAAGGTTACGTGGTCTGTCCGTATCTGCCAAACAGCATCGTCTGGCAACCGCTTGTGAGGCAGGGCAGCTTGAGCCCAGCCGCTGTAAACAAAACCAACTTCGCTGTCTTCGTTGGCCAGATATGAGGCTGCGGCTTCGATCACCGAACGATCATGTTCACCGGCTAAGGCAGCCGCCTTACCCTGCTCCGTGATCAGTTGATGCACCTCACCCATGCACATTCCCACCTTCGCGATCAATCTGCCCGTTCGCCGCGATTGTGTCGACTTGGACTCTATGGGGCGAATAGTAAGAGATATTAGCTTTTTATAGTGTATCCCGACAGAGTCCTGGGGATAACCGACATAACATATTGGTAATGCAGGAACAGACCGGCAGAGGCTTACCCAAAGAGTCCAACAATCTTCCCCACAGAGTCCGAAAACAATGGTGGATAAGCCTGCGGAGGCATCCCGAAAGAGTCCAAACTACTCGTGCGACTCGCTTCACCCATAGAGTCCAAGTTATAGCGCTAAGATGCGCAGCACTTGGCCGGCCCGAAAAGGTAGCGCGACAATCAGGATGAGAGACGCCTTCCGGAACCTAAACGTCAGGACCGCTTCTTTGCTGCTGATTGTGGGACTAGTTTCGCGTCAGCGTCGCTGAGCGGGATCGCCAATCGCTCGGCCAGCGCTTGTACCTCGGCGTCTGGAACAGACGTCGCGAACCGAAAGACCCACTGGCCGCCGTTTCGGGTGAGGGTCCCAATACGGCGTCCTTGATGGACGATATGACGCCGTTCGGGCACGGGTGATCGAGGACTGCTGGAACCCCCTGCCCGACCCTCCGCTGCTCGGATCAGGACATCGATTTGGACGGCCGGATCTCTCGGAGATCCCGCTTCCGCGGCGGATCGGCGGTAACCATCCAGAGCATCCTGGATGCGTTGGACGGCGCTAGCGTCCGTTTCGATCACTTCCATGATACGTCGCGCCGGAAGGACGGCGAGCCGTTGGGGTTCATCCAAACGGTCGAGAATTTCGTCGGGGAACCGTGCCAATCTCAGGTAAAGGCTGAAAGTCGAAGGGTCGACGCCAAACTGCGAGGCGATCTCCTTTGACGACGTCTTCAGTCGGTCCCTTACCTCTGAGAACCAGCGGGCTCGCTCGAGAGCAGATATATCAGTTCGCCGTTCATTCTCGGAAAACTGAATGCGGAGCATGGCTTGATCGTCAAGATCTCTTATCCGCGCTAGCACCGGACGATTAAGGCGTTGGCACGCTGCTAAACGGCGACGTCCGGCAGCGACTTCGAATGTCGCGTCTGGCATGCGCCGAACGGTGATGGCATCGTTCTGCCCATTATTTTCGATGTCCGCCACGAGCTCTTCGAATTCCGGTCCATCGGCTCGTCCGCGAAGCCTGTCCTTGGGCAGGCGATCTGCAATGCTGCTGGCCTGCAGAAACAGGAACTCCTCAATCGCATCGCCTGCCCGCTCACGCAATACCTTCGCACGTTCGAGTTCGATGAGAAGTCCTGCGTTTTCGGAGGTCGCCTGAGCGAGTTCGGCCTCAAGGCGACTGACATGATCACGTAGCGTTTCGCCGACGGCACCCAGGGCCGCGGCAGGCTTGTGAATTCCTGCGCCAACCGGTCGAACGAGCAAGTTCGAGGAAACATCCTTCGTCGGCGCCGCGGTGCCATCCTTGACCGCTTGCGCGAGCGAATTGAAGCGAGATTTGGCTGCTGTCATGGCTGTGCCTCTTCGGTGTACACTCGAAGGTCGAGGCCCCTACCCCACGCCAGAAGGATTTCGCGTTCGATCGCCTTATTAACCATGTTTGCGCTCGCTACTACGCGGTTGTAGGCGGTCCGATCGGTGCTGGGTTCATACTCGTAGAGGGTTTCCTTGCCGAAGCCAGCGGTTCCCATGATTCTGGAATGCAGAAACTCGCCTGGCAGCACTATGTCACCAAAGCGCTCGCGTATAAGACCGACGAGCGCTTCTTGGCTGCGGTCCGTAGGATCGTAGGCTGTAACCATTAATCGAGTAAACTTGGTGACTAAGTCGGCACCAAACGCTCCTCGAAAATCCGCAACGTAGCCCGCGAGATGAGTGAAGAACTCTCCGGTCGAGGCGAGATCCGTCATCGTCATTCTTGCGGGCACCACAAGCCCGGTTGCTGCATGAAGCGCAATCGTCATGAGCATGTTAACATCGGGGCGCGTGTCGATCACGGCGATGTCGTAACTGTCACCTACCGCTGTCAGGAAGGTTGCCAGTTCGTCAAAATATAGCACTGGCTCCAATCTGCCATTCGCTGAACGTCGTGAAAGAGATTCCTCCGCTTGGGCCAAAATTGCCCCAGCAGGAACGAGTTCGATAGAAGGCCAATATGTTGCCTGGCACAGGGCTGTAGCGTCGAGTTCCTCGCCGGCTTCGCGGGCCGCTGTCCAGGCGGCAAAGCTATTGCTGAGGCCCACTTCGGTTGAAGGATCTATGCCGAATTGAGCGGTGGCACTTCCCTGGCTGTCGAGATCAACAAGTAGAACGCGATACCCCTCCCGCGCCATGAACTGGGCGAAGTGGACGCTACTAGTGGTCTTAGCTGACCCGCCCTTGAAATTGGAGAAAACGACTGTTGCGAGTCCTTCTCCCATGTCCGCCCGCCGCCATGGCAGGAAACGGAGGTCGTTAGACGCGTCGAAGAGGCATCGCCGCAACCCAAGAAACTCGTCGAAGGTAAGGCGGGTTCGCTGGCCGCCCATCCGTCCGTCTACGGCCTTGGTGTAAGCAGCTATGTCTCGCGGCTTGATACCAAGGAGCACGGCGACTTCTTGAGTAGAGAATGAGCGTAGGCGTTTGCGCTTTTCAGGAGCGTTCTCGACTTCGATTGCAACACGTTGAGCTGATCGCAGGACTTCCGCGATGTGGCGGTATGTCTCCACGGCGTCCATATCTACCATACTCTCCTCTGGCCGTTGTTCCGTCGAGCCACCACGGCATGTGCCGCGGCGCAAGTCACTTGGATGCATCCAACTTAGATGGGTTCGAGCAAGGCGGGAAGAGGAGATTAACAAAAGTTGGATGCATCCAAGTGACAGAAGGTCAGCGGCTGCTTGTGAACCACCCTTTAAGCGTCCGCGAATACGCCGAACCCGACGATCGTTTTCGGATCTGCTCTGGAGGAGGCGTGCAGCTGTCGGCATTCTCGACAGATGTGTGTCTTGATGGCTGTCGTGCCGTTAGGAGATATGCGCCGCTGGCCAGGTTTGGGGGTAGGGCCGGCCCACTCCTGGGTGATGCCTCCCTGGAAGGCGCAGATTTCCGGACCTTTTCGTCGTCCAATGGTGGATGTTTCCCCACCCAAATCTTGAGGGAGTCCCGTCCATGTCAGTGGTGCGGGCGGATGTCGTCGCGGACGTCACGCCTGCCAAAACCGCGGTGAAGCCGCGCCCCGGACGATCTTCGCAACGGAGTACGCCGCGAGCGTGTCATTGCCGATTCGGGGCAGGGGAGGGTGCGCGGTGTTATCGACACGACACGGCCTTATAGGAGTAAGACGCCGGCGTACTTTTCGGGATTCAGCGCCTGGGCTGATGTCCGACTTTGACACCTGTTTTCGGAATCTGCCTTGCAATCAGCCACTTATGGGCCGCCAGAAAGTCGTTGGCACTACGGATGCGCGGTTCGGGCGGTTTTCTCCTGTCTACGGATCAGACGACTGGGCACCCGAGGCAGGCGGCGGTTGAGCGGTGATCTGGATCATCGGCGGCAGTGCAACACCGACGGCCCGGAACACGGCGCCGGCGCAACCGGGAGCGGCGGCGAGAAGGCGAAGCCTTCTGCCACCCTGATCGACGTCGGTTTGAACAAGCTGATCGAGATCGCGAACGATATCGGCCCATTCGTAACGACGCCCATCGGCGGCGAGACGGTCGATCAGTTCCTTGCGCAGCAGCAGAGCAAG
>JBEKLE010000209.1:0-10768 GCA_050010355.1 Rhodopila sp.
TTCGACCCTGGCGGCCACCTTCGGCGCTGAACGCCACATATCCACCGGCGCCACATTACGCATCAAATGTGGCGCGCCACATTTGATGCGGGAAATCCGCACGTCCGGTTTGATGAGCGGGGGGCGCCCGGTGACGGGCGTCCCTACCGCGATTCAGAAATAACGGCGGTTGATATTACCGGTTGATCGGCGCGAATGGGGCCGGCGTCATTAAGTTGTTTCTTTGCCCGATCAGATATCCAGCCTCGCCGGTCTTCTGCAGATAGACGTGCCAGTCCGGATCAGCGCTCATGGCGGCCCGCTTAGTCGCCCGGTCGGCGGCGTCCTTGTAGACCCAGATATGAACGTAGGTGTTCACCTCGCCCGATTCCGTGACCAGGTACGCCAGCGGTTCCCCAAGGTGCCGCTTCTGCGGCACCAGGCCGAACTCCTGGTAAAGCGCCAGTTGCCGGGCCATGGTGCCAGGCTTGACCGTGTAGGTGCGATGATCGACGAGCATCTGACTTCTCCCCTTTGGACACGTCGCGGAATCGCGGCTCGATCAGGCCGGCGGAACGGATCCCAGATGGCGGACAATGACCGCCGCCAGCGCCTCGCAGCCAGCCTGATCCTGCGCATCGAAGCGCGCCACAACGGGACTGTCCAGATCCAGAACGCCGATCACGGTCCCGTCGCGGATCAACGGCACGACCAGTTCGGACCGGGACGCCGGGTCACACGCGATGTGTCCGGGAAACGCGTGCACATCCGGCACCAGGATTGATTGCCGCTGCATTGCCGCGATGCCGCAAACGCCCATGCCCACGGGAATACGCACACAAGCGGGCTTGCCCTGGAACGGTCCTAAGACCAGCCCCCGCAATAGATAAAATCCAGCCCAGTTCAGTGCCGGCAGTGCGTGATAGATAGCCGCCGCGGCATTGGCGAGATTCGCCGTTGAATCGGCCGCCCCCGCGAGCAACGCGTCGATCTGATCTGCAAGATCTTCATAAAGCCTTTGTCTTCCATCGCTGCAGCCAACATCACTCGGCGCCACCAAAGTCTCGGCGGTGTCCGGACTAGAGCCCAACGGGATCAATGCCAAGGGCTGGTCTCAGCCGAATTCCGGTAGGCACGGAATAGAGTCAATAAACATCACAATCAGAGCCGGCCGGGCCGCGAACCGCCGCGGCCCGGACATCAGTGAGCGGCCCTCGCTGGCTCGTTTCCGGTCCGTGTGCGAGTTTGTGCCGGTTCGGCTGTGATACGCAGAGTTGAGGCGGCATCACGCAGAATCGTCCGCATCTCCCGCAGGAAGGCCATCCCCGTCGCCGTCCGTTGCACCAGCACGCTGCGGCGATCCAGCGGATCGGTCTTGCGGCGCACCAGGTCAAACTCCGACAGACGATCCAACGCCCGCGTGATCGCCGGCTTCGACACACCCAGCTTCGCCGCCAGTCCGCGCACCGTCTGGGCCTCGGTCTCCAGATAGCAAGTCAGAAAAACACCAAGCTGACGAGCAGACAGATCGGGGCCGTCGCGGCGAACGAGTTCCACGATCGCCGTTCGCAGGATGCCGGCCAGCCCGTCGCTAACCTCGTTTGTGATCATAATCCTATACCTTTCATGTAATTGGGCGGCCAATCTGATCGGGAGCAATGACCGCCATTAGATTGTTGTCATGCTACTGAATTCGTGTCTCGTAACGAAGCGGTGTACCAACCGTATTTGTTCCGGTCATTATGTTACATAATTGCAATAATACTTCTCGATAACATGGTTTATCTGCGTATCGATGCCGGCGTCCAACGCCTCCGTCTGGTCATCGGCCGCGCCGCGTCAGGTCGTTTTCCTGGAGCCGATAATGCTCTCCGGAGACAAGGTTTTGCCGCCTTTTTTGCGCGGACGGAAAGGTTTTTTTGCCACCCGGTCTGGCGCTCGCATGGCGGTGGCCTAACCGTTCGATGCATCGAAAAACAGCCGGCAAGCCGACCGATCAACCAGCCTGGAATTGCTTAAACCTGATATAATTGTCATTCCGCATCAGCGAAATGAACGGAAATTTATCAATCAAAACACAGACTAAGGCTTTTTCGGCCCATCAAGAATGTGTCCCTCTCGAACGAGATCGGCGAATCGGCCCTTGAGGGCCGCAACGATCAGGTCGTTTCGGTCGCTCGAATCCGCTAAACGGAACGGTCAGTCAGCGCAGCGAACGGCCCCGTTGGATCGCGCCTTCGCCGAAACGCCCGCGCAACGCATCGATCGCCGCTTGCGCCGCCGCACGCCGGGGCGTTGTACAATCGGCCAGATCGCCTCGATCCGCGGTCGAACCGGACACCAGGGGCGCAGCGCCAATCCCGATCAAGCGAAAGTCCGTTCCGAGCGCCTCTTTCGGCAGCAGCGAGCGGGCCAGATCGAACAAGCGGTCCGGCAGAACCGTTGGACTCGACAGCCGGGCCGCCCGAGTCCGCAACGCGAAACGCGAAGTCTTCAACTTCAGCACAACGCCGTCCGCCGCCAGTTCATGCTCCCTCAGGCGGCGTGCCAGTTTCTCGCACAGACGCCAGAGATGCGGCTCGAGGTCGCTGATCGCGGACAGGTCCCGATCGAACGTCGTTTCCGCACTGATCGATTTCGCTTCCCGCGTCGGATCGATGACGCGCGCGTCTTCGCCGCGTGCCCGCCGGACCAGTGCCGGCCCGTCATCGCCGATCTTCCGCACCGCCTCCCGCTCGGAAAGCGCCTGCAACTGTCCCAGTCGTGTAACGCCCAGCGTTTCCAACTTGCGCGCCAGGGCCGCGCCGATCCCGGGCAGCAGGCGCACCGGCTCAGGCGCCAGTAAAGACGCCGCCTCCTCCGCGTCGATCAGGGTGAAACCGCGCGGCTTGCCCCGGCCGGCGGCGATCTTCGCCATCAGCCGGTTCGCCGCCAGGCCGACCGAGACGGTCACGCCGACGTGCTTCTCCACCGCACTGGCGAACCGGGCCAGGACGGCGGCCGGCGCCGCGCCGTGCAGCGCCTCGGTGCCCGCCAGATCCAGCACCGCTTCGTCAATAGACAGCGGCTGCACCAGCGGAGTCAGTTCGCTCATCAGCGCACGCACCTGCCGGGACGCGGCAGCGTATTTCGCAAAATCCGGCTTGATGACGACCGCGTCCGGACAGGCTCTCAGGGCTTTGAACATCGGCATGGCGCTCTTCACGCCATAAATGCGGGCGACGTAGCAGGCCGCGGTGACAACCCCGCGCGTGCCGCCGCCGACAATCACCGGACGCGCCTGAAGCTCTGGCCGATCGCGCTTCTCGACACTGGCGTAAAACGCATCGCAGTCGATATGGGCGATGGTCAGGCGCAGCAAGGCGCGGTGATGCACCAGTCGGCCGCTGCCGCACGCCGAACACCGCGGCTCTGCCGTTTCCGCAACCCGGTAACAGTCGCGGCACAGTGACGGCAACTCAGCGCCTGAAAATCAATCGAACTTGAAAACGAATGCCCTCTGGAACCACTGGGGTTTTCCTGTCAGCTGCGAGGGCATTCATTTTCAAACTCTCAGGTCGCTGGCCAGAGCCACGCGGCGCCGCGCACGCCTGAGGAGTCGCCGTGGCGGTTCCGCAGGACCGGCGTCGCGATCACGTCGCTGAAAGCGTGAGTCGGGATCAGCCGGGGCAGCTCGGTATACAGGTGGTCCATGTTGGACACCCCGCCGCCCAGAATGATGGCATCGGGATCGAGCAGGTTGATCACCGTGGCCAGCCCGCGCGCCAGCCGGTCGGCATGGCGGGCCAGTGCGTCGATCGCGATCTGCTCGCCGGCCGCGGCGCGCGCCGGCAATCCGCTTGCGTCATGCGCGCCGGGTCCGTCGCAGTCGCGCGCCAGGGACGGTCCCGCGAGATAGGTTTCCAGGCAGCCGTTCTTGCCGCACCAGCACAGGTTCCCCGGCACCTCCGGCCCGCGCGGCCATGGCAGGGGATTATGACCCCACTCCCCGGCTACCCGGTGCGGCCCCTGATGCACCTTGCCATGCATGACGATTCCGCCGCCGCAGCCGGTGCCCAGAATCACCCCGAACACCACGCCGAAACCCGCGCCGGCGCCGTCGAACGCCTCACTCAAGGCGAAGCAGTTCGCGTCGTTTTCGACCCGGACCTCACGCCCGAGTGCCTGACTGATGTCATAGTCGAAGCGGCGGCCGTTCAGCGCGATCGAGTTGGCGCCCTTGACCAGTCCGGTGGCAGGACTGACGACGCCCGGAATGCAGATCCCGACCGTGCTGTTGCCGCCCAGTTTCGCCTCACATGCGAGCACCAGGCTGGCGATCGCCGCCAGCGTCTCCTGGTAGCCGTGCGGGGTGGGGACACGTTGGCGCAGCACCTCGGTGCCATCCGGTCCGAGAGCCGCGATCTCGATCTTGGTGCCGCCCAGGTCGATGCCGATTCGATGTTGGGTCATGATCCTCATTTCCCCTTCGGCGTGTCACGAGGCAGCAAGAAAATCAACCACGACCTGCGTGGACCATGCGTGGACCGGAGCGGACCCCGTTGGAACATCACCTGCGTTCCGTTCTGGATAATTTCCAACCTGGCACCCGTCATATGCGGCGCAGGTCTGGGCAATACCACGCCCAGCGAGCCAGGTGGCCTTGCGGCGCCGATGGACAATGCCGGCACCTCGATCGCGTCCGCGCCGGAGCGCGTGCAAGCCTAGCGTTGCGCGTGATCTGCCGCGGCATTGTTTCCCTCCCGTGCTCTGCCTTCAGTATACCAGCCAATATTGCACCGGCCGTGGCGAGGGAGTCATCACGCCTCCGCTCTCCGGTCTCGCACAGGGCTCACTTGCCCAAGCGCGCGGTCATGCGCATCTTGCCGACATGAGCGAGACTTTACTTGACGTCAAAGGCATGAACTGCCCCCTTCCGGTGCTGAAGGCGAACCGCACGCTGCGCCGCATGGCGCCTGGCCAGCGGTTGCGTGTCCTGGCGACCGATCGCGCGGCGGTTGGGGACTTCCAGGCATTTTGCCGCGAAACCGGCCATGCCCTGCTGGCGTGGAGTGAGGAAGCTGGCGTATTCAGCTTTGTAATTCGCTGCCGCGTAGATGATCCCAAGAAGAAGGTTTCCTGACGTGACCACCGCGCTCATCACTCACCCCGCGTGCCTGGAACACGATACCGGCCCGTATCATCCGGAAACGTCTGAACGGCTGCGCGCCGTGCTGACCGCGCTGGAGACACCCGAGTTCTCTGATCTGCTGCGCGAATCGGCGCCGTTGGCGACGGTCGAGCAGCTCAGTCGGGTCCACCCACGCAGCTATGTGGAAGGGATCCTGTCGATCCGCCCCGACCTGGGTGAGCCGGTGCAGCTCGACGGCGACACGATCATGAGCAATGGCAGCGCCGAGGCCGCCGCGCGCGCCGCCGGCGGCGCCTGTCTTGCCGTGGACTCCGTCATGGAAGGCTGGGCCCGCGCAGCTTTCGCCGCCGTCCGCCCGCCCGGCCATCACGCCGAACCCAGCCGCCCAATGGGCTTCTGCCTGTTCAACAACGCCGCCGTCGCCGCCATGCATGCCCGCGCCCGCTGGGGTGTGCAGCGCGTGGCCGTGGTCGATTTCGATGTCCACCACGGCAACGGAACACAGGCGATGTTCGCCGCCGACCCTGACCTGTTCTACGGTTCCTCCCACCAAAGCCCCTGCTATCCCGGCACCGGCGAGCCCTGGGAACGCGGTGTCGCCGACAACATCATCAATGCACCGCTGCACGCGCGCGACGGCAGTGCCGCGTTTCGTGCCGCGTGGTCGAACATCATCCTGCCGGCGCTGGACAAATTCGCGCCCGGCCTGCTGATCGTCTCGGCCGGCTTCGACGGGCACGTCGCCGACCCTCTGGCGCAGCTCCGGTTGGAGACTGCGGATTACGGCTGGATCACCACACAGCTTGTCGCTATCGCGGAAAAACATTGCGGCAACCGTGTAGTGTCGGTCCTGGAGGGCGGCTATGACCTGAACGCTCTGGCCGCCTCGGCCGCCGTTCATATGCGGGCGCTTATGCGCATGTGAAGGCAGGCGAGGGTTCCGCCGTCGCCTTCCATCCTCACCCAGCACAAAAGGCCGCGCCGATGTCGGAAGACGATCTCAGCCAGTTGTCGTTTGAGGATGCGTTGGCGGAACTGGACCAAATTGTGCGTGGGCTGGAGGGCGGCACTTTGAAGCTGGATGCCGCGGTGCAGGCGTTCGAGCGCGGGGTCAAGCTGCGCCGTCACTGTGAGGGCAAGCTGGCTGAGGTTGAGGCCAGGGTCGAGGCGCTGGTGCAGCGCTCCGATGGTTCGCTCGGGACGCGGCCGCTCGAATAGAAGCGGCCATGAAGCAGCGTGCTGACCAGATGCTGGTGTTGCGGGGTCTGGTGGAAAGCCGGACGCGCGCCCAGGCGCTGATCCTGGCCGGGAAGGTTTTCTCGGGGGAGCGGCGGGTCGGGAAGGCGGGCGACATGCTGGCTAACACCGTGCCGTTGGAGGTACGGGGGCAGGACCACCCCTGGGTTTCGCGCGGCGGATTGAAGCTGGCGCATGGTCTGGCGCATTTCGGGTTTTCGCCGGCAGGGCGGATCTGTCTGGATGTCGGCGCCTCGACGGGAGGATTTACCGATGTTCTGCTCGCGAACGGTGCGGCCAAGGTGCATGCGGTGGATGTTGGCCACGGCCAGCTTGCGTGGAAACTGCGCTGCGACGAGCGGGTGGTGGTGCATGAGAAGACCAACGCGCGGTACCTGGATCGTTCGGCGGTGTCTGATCCGATAGAGGCGCTGGTCTGTGATGCCAGTTTCATCGGACTGGCAACGGTGCTGCCCGCACCCTTGAGGTTATGTGTCCCGGGCGCCTGGGCCGTCGTGCTGATCAAGCCGCAGTTCGAGGCGGGCGCTGCATCAGTCGGAGGCAA
Organism: Rhodopila sp.; assembly: GCA_050010355.1. Taxonomy (GTDB): domain Bacteria; phylum Pseudomonadota; class Alphaproteobacteria; order Acetobacterales; family Acetobacteraceae; genus Rhodopila. The sequence goes on from JBEKLE010000209.1 coordinate 6,912, forward strand.
GGGTGTTGTGCGCGACCCTTCGGTGCATCAGGCGGTCTGTGATCAGCTCATGCAATGGTGGTCCAGCCTGCCGGGTTGGACGGTGGCTGGCATTGTGGAGAGCCCGGTCACCGGTCCTGAGGGGAACAAGGAGTTCCTGCTGGCTGCGACGTTGACTTCGCCGCCTTTGACCGTTGCCCAGTAACTTTGGGCCAATGGATCGGATACGGTCTGGGTCGACGGACGAGTTGAGATCAGGCGGGGGGTCAGTATCGGCACCGTTATGGCGGGCGCATGCTCGCCATCCGTGCCTTTGCTTCGGCGCGGCAAAGGCGTGGATGACGACCTGCGTCGGCATGACGGGACGGGTCTCGAAGAACGCAACGATCCGATGGCAGGCGCTGGAGGGAGCGGCACCTGCCGCGGGACGGAACGGAACTATACGGTCTCAGACGGACTTTTTCAGAACTGGAGACGCCTTGAAGCGAACGGTTTTTCCCGCCTTCACCCTGATTGACTCGCCTGTCCGTGGATTGAGCGCCTTGCGGGCTTTTGTCTTGCGAACGGTGAAAGTTCCAAAGCTGGGGAGGGTAAATTTCCCGGTCTTCTTCATTTCCTTGACGATGGCGTCGATCAGTTCGTTGGTTGCGCGATTCGCCGCAGCGCCCGTAACCTCGGTCGATTGCTGAAGGACCTTTGCTATAAACGCTTTTGACATCCACGTTCCTTATCAATTCGAGACCAAACGCTGCGCCGATCTCTCTAAGGATGGCCTTGTGCTCCAGGTCTGCGCATTTCGTCAACAAATTTGCACGCCAGAAAACGAATCCTATAGCGGGACTGACAGAATCTTCGCCAAATGTGATATTTCCGTGGCCGGATGATGTTGCGCATATCAGAACGCTTCGCCGATCCCCGCTGCTAGCTGATACTTCCATCCGTCGGCGGCGTACCTGGTTGCGCGCTCGGATGGTTGCGGAAACGGCTATCGCTCACCCGGTCCGGGCCGAACGGAGAGTGCCGCAGAGGTCGCCTCCGGGCGAGAAACGTCTGCCAGGAGTGACCAGATCCGGTCCGGTTGCATCGGCACGTCAGGGTCGTTCAGCAACCGGTCGAGTTCATCAAGCTTACGGCTGTATTCCGCAGTGGACATGCTCACCTCTCAAACACGCACAACGGGCCGTTTTTCGTCCAAAAAAGCGGGCGTTACCACGGCCCTTTCGTAAATATGAGCCGAGCAGCGCCATTCTGTATCGTTTTGACGATCACACTGACGACATCACCGCGGGAGCCAAAGCTGTGGAGCCGGCTGCGGGATGCGCTGGATTGCGGAACCGAAGTTCACCGCCGGGGGCGGCATCGGGTTCGGACACGCCGAACAGTTCCAGCCGGGAGACGAAGCTGACCGCTACCACAGGGCGGGCCTCGGGATTTGTCATGAACTGCCGAGCCTCGCCTTCCAGTTCGAGACGTTCGCGCAGGCCGCGCCATTCCAGGCGGTCGGTGTCCTCGACGAAGACGGACAGGATGCCGGGCCGGTGGCCGGTCAGACGGGTTGGGGCGAGCACGGCCAGGCGGCGGCGGATGGCGATGGCGACTTCGTTTTCCTGACCGGCGCGGGCGGCCATCACGAAAATGCCGCTGCCAGCCGTTGTTACGGACAGATGCGCCTCCGGCCCGAACTCCCGCCGGAGTGAGGAGACAAGACCCATGTCCTCGGCCTGGGCGCCGGCGAGCAGCAGGGGGTCGAGTCGCAGCACGATCGCCTCGTCGTGGTCCTGCCGCGACCGCGTCTCGAGCAGGGTTCGGATGCGTTGATGCAGCCGGCCGAGCGTTTCGCTGTCGGGTTCGCTGTCGTGCAGACCGCCGCGCAAGCCGAGCGGCAGGGTCATCTTCAGGAGATAGCGGCCGGGGTGGGCGGCAAGCCAGGTCTGCAGATCGGGATCGATTCGGTCGGCCAGCCGAAACCAGGCACCGCGATGCAGCGATCGGCCTTCCTCGGCGGTCACCACGTCGCACGCCACCTCGGCCTCAATCTCGTCACGGCGGAGCAGCAGGTCGTGCGGCGTTTCATCGTCCAGCGCGGAAAACGCGACGGTGAAACCGCGGGACCGTTGCAGCATCGCGAAGCGTATCAGGTGGAAGACCGGGATCAGCGTGTTCTGCCCACTCAGGCCGATCTCAAGCTGCTCGATTAGCCGGTCGCGGCCGCGGGTTGTCAGGGCAGCGGCGATGTTCGGGATCTGCGCCGCGATTCGGCCCAGCAACACGTCCGCCACGGAGGGCTGGGCGCCGGGCTGGCGACGGAGCTTTTCCAGCGTGAGTTCCACGGCATGACGCTGAAGGATCGCCTGGCCGGCGCGCGGGCCGGAGGCTGCCAGATCGCGGATTTCCGTCAGCCGGGCCAGCCATCGCCGGTTGCCGAGCAGTGACAGGAATGGGCCGAGCGGGGCAAAACCGGGTTTTGCGAGGTGCATGGGCATTTCAAATTACAACACGAGAACGAGGATGCAATTCAGGGCCACTTATTCCCGACCGTCAAGCTCGGGTTTTGCGCGATGCGGCATCACGGATGCGCGGGTTTGGGTGTGTTGGTTGTTGCGGGTAGTTGTCGCGGCTCGGTGCGTTGGTTGCGTCGCTACCGCTGACGCAGAATCGCGTTTTCGGCGGTCGGCGGAGCGTTGGGCGGTCGCGGTGCGCGAGTGGAGGGATACGGGGCGGGGGTGAGAAAGATTGAACATAGATTCAGGCGGATGACGGGCACGGAGTATACGGAGTGTCGCGGCACCGGCCGGATTCTGTTGGGCCGGGAGAAGATGCTTGCGCCTTGCGGCTGGCTGGCCAGGTTTGAATGCCACGGATTCAGGGGCGCCTAATTTGAGAAAATCCCGTTTCCGGCTCACGGCCTGACTTTTCAGGCTCGACGGAGGAATCGTATGTCGATCAGTGAGCCTCCACTGAGTCGAGCGAGTGGGAATGTCCGGATGATGGGTGACCGGATCGTTGGTCGAAGGCATCGCGGACGCTTTCGCGAGCTTCACCGATCGATACCGTCGGTTCGTCCGCACCCGGAGGCGCGACTGCGCGGCCGCCGCGATGGCGACAGTCGTTGATGCAAGCTGCCCGCAGCAGATCCAGCGTTTCATCAGCAACGCGCCGCGGGACCACGAGGTGGTTGTGCGCAAATCGGCCAGGACGCTGACCGCCTGCTGGGCGGCAAGCCGACCAGCAGCCTGATCATCGACGAAGCAGCTTCGCCAAGCAGAGCGATCGTTCGGTCGGGGTGGCTCGGCAGTGGTCCGGGCGACTGGGCAAGGTCGACAACTGCCAAGTGGCTGTGTTCGCCGTCCTGGCGTTTCGCTTGCGTTCAGCAAGCTGACCTCGCGTTCGGTTGGCGGCACGCCAACGTGCCCGAACGCTGGGAACGAAACGCTGGGAACGAAACGCCGGGTGCTGAGCGATGGCCAGCGACATGCGCCGGTGGACATGCGGCTGTATCTGCCGAAGGGCTGGATCGACGACCCGGCGCGGTGCGATCAGGCCGGTATCCCGCTGAAGGCGTGCACGCTGACCTCGAAAAGCGAGCACGCCTTGGACATTGTGCGTCAGGCCCGGGCCCGGGGGATGCGGTTCGAATGGGTCGGCGTCGATGCCGGGGATGGCAAGGAACCGGCCTTTTTGCGGGCGCTGGAGGCGATGAACGAGGTGTTCGTCGCTGACGTCCATCGCACCCAACGGATCTGGACAGAACAGCCCGGGCTTGCGGTGCCGCCGTCCCAGTCGGGCCGCGTGCGTCCAGCGCGGAAGCGGCAGGCCTCGGTGGAACCCGTCACGGTGGAAAGCCTGGTCAAGGGGTTCGGCTCGGGCGACTGGAAGCG
>JBEKLE010000210.1:0-10984 GCA_050010355.1 Rhodopila sp.
CGGCGGATACCAGCGATGTTGACGCGTGGATTCTGCAGGGCATGCAGCAACGCGTTGTCGCCGGCTTCGAAGAAGTTGATCCCCTTGACGGTCTTGCCGTCCACGTCGCGCGGCCGGGTTAGGCGGCGAAGCGCACGAACCCCGGCAGAGAAGTCGTCCAGAGCGGAGAGGTGAGCGAGATAGCGCCGGTTACACCCAAGCAGGATCTCACGCAGATCGATCAGGCTGTAGATGCTCTTCTTGACCGGAGCCAACGCGCGGGTCGGCAGGCTGTCATGGTGTTCCACCTTTCGGTGGTGCTTGAAGAAGGCCACGTCGTTCGTCGTGGTCTCGATGCGCAGCACGATGCCGGATTTGTCGTACATCTTGACCGATGCCTTGCCGAAGCGATGCTTCACGCACGTGCCCTCGATCCGGGTGGAGAACTGCGAGCCGATCTCCTGGGCCAGCGTTGTGCTGGACCGGAATGCCAGGTCGGTCGCGTATTCCACCTGCATCAGGCTCCAGTGGTAGGACTGTCCGAACACGTCAGATCAGACACCGGGCAGCGCTGCGCGGCGTAGCCATCAAGCGTGCGGTGCAACGGATCGGGTGACAGAGCGTCGGCCAGTTCCTGGGCGCGCTGCCAGTCGTCGATTCGCACGAACGCATTGTCGGCCATGGTGTACCCGATGCCTTCCGCCATCATCTGCCGCGCCAGCCAGTGATGGCCGTTGCAGTAGAATTGCAGGCGAAATGGCGACCATGTCGGCACCCGCAGATAGACCAGCCCCAGCGCAGCATCCATGAAGTAGAAAAGGTAGTGCAGGCTTTTGCCGCTGTCCGGCCGCACGAGGGTCTTGCCGCTCGTCTTATCGTGCCACGGCCGATAGCTGTCGTAGGCCTCCATGGCCGAGCTGATGTGCACCAGGCCAGGATGATCGCCGCGTCGCTGCAGAACCCGCCCGACCACCTCTTCCTTGCGAATGTAATTCTTGCTGATGTGCTCGATCGTCACACCGGCCGCCGTCGCCAGCGATGACGCGCAATCCCGCACACGATCGCGCAGCGTCTGGGCGAACTGGGGGTAATCGAAGATGCGGATGCCATTGGCATACAGAAACCGGGTCATCCCTTCCGCATAGCAGATCACCGGCACCGTGCCCGTGATCACCACCCGGTCGTAGCAGGAGAGCACACCCGCTATCCGGTCGTCGTAGCGGTCCGTCAGAGACTGGGCCATGCCGCACCCCACCAGATGACACCCTCGGCAGGGAAGCCTACACCAAACTTATTGGTTCCGGCTCGGCGGGCTTGGGAATAAGGCCCCGCGGAGGATTGCCTTCTTGGGTTCTCCATCCCGTCGGCTGCTCGATCTGCGGATATCATTGGCGGCTGTCGTCTACATCGTGCCACACGATCGCGCCCCATGATTTTCAGTTTCGGTCAGATGATGTTGGAAAGCCTGGCGCAGGGCTGGAAGCCTTCTCGATCATCGTCGGCAGGTTCCTGACAATCTGTCTTTTGGCGTAATGGATGTCCTGCAAGGTGTCGCGCCAGCTCCCAGTTCTGCGTATCGGAACAGGTTGGGACCTCGTGCAGTCGCTGCGCCTGACTGGTGACTGACGCCGGCTGCCATAGGCGTTCCTCGAGGGCATCGACTGCAAGCGGCCAGACGGCGAATCAAAGAGCTTTTATTTGATCGCGACTATGTTTTCTTACAGTAAAAAAGGGCATAAGTGGAGAGAAACACCGACTGCGGATTAGGCAGCGCGCAATCGGTCTCTTAATGCAGTGGTCGAGAGGCTGATTGAAGAGGTTCCTCGCGAGCGGTAACGGAAAAACAGGGGGCTGGCGACATCGGAGTAAGCAATGCGCGGCGCCGCCACTGTCAACGACGAATTCGAGGTCGGATTCAACCAGACCTTCGAGTCCCGCTGGTATCGCGCGGAACAGGTCGGCAGGGTTGTCATGGCGTTGTTCACACTCGCCTCTTTCCTGGGGCTGCTGGGACGCGGACGATTCGGCCACGCGACCACCCATCTCCTCACCGGTGCAGGACGGCATATAGTCAGACTGCGATAATCGTTGCCGTGATCGCTCCACGAAGCTTGATCCCGCGAAACCGGATCAACGATTGCCCGTTCAGCAGTTGTTGCACTCCAACAGAAGGGTTGAAGACATGGCCTCGAGCAAAGAGCACGCCTCCGGCTCCGAGAAGCGCGCCGCCGGGCATGAAGGCGTCACCCAGGAGCAAGTCGGCAGCGGCAAGAAGAACGATCCGAGCAACTTCGCCAACAGTCCGGAGTGTGCCGCCAAGGCCGGCCGCAAAGGCGGTCATGAAAGTCACAAGCGCGACTGATCGGATTGCTCACGACTACGAGACCGGGTGGAACAAAGGCTCTGATCTGGGCGTCGCGAGGCGTTCGATGGGGTCTCGTCCAACTTTACTTTAGGCCGGGTGAGGAATCATCAGCGAAGAATGCACGCATCAGTGGCCGAATGATCCGTCGTCATTGTAGCGCACCCTCTCTCACTCTGTCGATCCGGTGCGACATTGAACCAAATGCTCAGGCAGCGTCTTCAGCAGCCCGTGAGGGCATTTTATACCATTCGGCGTTTACGCTGACTGCGCGTAGGGTTGGTGTGGCCGCAGCGCCCAAAATCAATGATATGCCAGCTGGCCGACCGTCGAGTGAAGAGCGGCCGGTTGGTATTACCCCGAACTGGTCGCTCGTTCGCGTGGTTCCACGGCGCTGACATACTGGCAAAGTTCGCGGGCCCGCGCCGAACCGGTATGGCCCGAGAGCACGATAGTCCTGGCGCGCTGTCCGACACGCTGTCGGTCCGCATCGCCGAGCGCACTCAGCGTGGCTACGACAGTTTCGGTATCACCCGCGATCAGTATCGCCACGTGCTCCGGCAGCAGATCGGCCAGACCATCCCAGCGATCGCTGATGATCGGCGTGCCGCACGCCGCCGCCTCGAACAGCCGCACACTTGGCGACCACCCCGCCGCGATCATCGCCGTGCGTGTGATGTTCAAGGTAAAACGCTGGCTCGCATAAAACACCGTGTGCTCCGACGGCGCGACATGCTCCAGCCGCTCGACGTTGGCCGGCCAGTCTATCTCCGCAGGATATTGCGGGCCGGCAACGACGAACCGCTTGTGAGGCAGGCGTCGGGCCGGCTCCAGCAGCAATCGTTGGAGCGCCGGCTGGCGGTCGGGGCTGTAGGTGCCAAGATAACCCAGGTCCCAGCGCATTGCAGCGCCGATCGGCCGCCAGTGGATGGCGTCGACTGCACAATACAGCGCGCAGGGGCGCCGGGCACCGAAGCACCGGGCGAGCCGTTCCAGCGTCGGTCCGCCAGTAAACGAAAGATACAGATCCAACCGGGGGATTTGGCGCGCGGCAAGATAGGCCGCATCGCCGGCGTCCAGCGCCGCGAGCGTGATCGGGTGTCGATGTCGTAGAACCCGGTCACGCCCGCCGCGCGTTTCAGCACGAGGTCGATGACGGCAATCCCATCCGGCACATAGGATCCGACGATCACCGCCCGGGCGTCGGCGATCCGCTGGGCAAAACGCCTTTGCAGATCCATCAGCGATGAATAGAGGGCAAACTCGCAGAAGTCCGGGGCGGGCAGGTCGCGGTTCTGGGCGTACCAGGGAACGTCGCGCTCCAGGAACAGGACCTTTCTGCCCATGGCGGCGAGGCCGCGCAGCAGAGCTCGATATGTGGTGGCGTGGCCATTGCCCCAGGATGAACTCAGCGACAACCCGATGAAGACGAAATCATCCTTCCCACCAATCATGCCGCGCGTCCCTGGCGGCGATCGACTAGCAACCGGCTCAGCAACCGGTCCAGCGACGCCGCACGACGGTCGTAGGTGTGTTCGGCGAGCACCCGGCGCAGGGCGGCCTGACCGAACTCAGCGGCCCGCACAGGGGTCAGGGATCGGATTGCCTCAGCGACATCGATGCCGTCGCGGACGACGAGAACTTCCTTGTCCGGGATCAGAAACATTTCGACACCTTCCCAGGCATCGGTGAGCAGGCAGGCGCCGGCGCCGGCCGCCTCGAAGACTAGCGTGGCGGGAGAAAATCCTGTCGCCGCCATGCTGTCCCGGCTGATGTTCAGCACCGCGAGGGCGCTGGCGTTCAGGGCGTTGTGGTCCCCGGTCGGCACGCGCCCCAGCTTCGTCACGTTGGGCGGGCAGGCCTTGTCTGACCACCCGGAACCGCCGAGGACAAACCGCCGGTCCGGCAAGTCCGCAGCCGTTGCCAGGAAGAAATCGGCGACCCGTCGTTCGCGGTCCGGCAGCCGGTTCCCCAGAAACGTCAGATCGGCGCGGAAGCGATCTTCGGCCGGCACCGGATGGTGCGTCCGAGGATCGAGCGCGTTGTAGATCGGCACGCAATGGGCGGCGCCAAGGGCGCGATAGGCCGTGACCACCGGCTCGCCGCCGCCATAGGTCAGCACCACATCCAGTTCCGGCAAGGCTCGGTGCAGCCCATGGTCCGGCGCCGCGGCGATCTCCGCCAGCGTGGCTGGGGCATCCACGTCCCAGAAGATGCGCAACGCGTCAGCACGGGCCACAGCCGTCATGCCGTCCAGGAGTTCGTCATCGTAGACCCCGACGCCGCTGGCCTTGATGACCGCATCCACATCTGCGGCCTGGGCCAGCACGTCACGAACGCCATCCGCCGTAGCCGGATAGACCACCACATGACACCACGGCGGCGGCTCGATGTCGCGGTAACTTTGCCGGTCGTACGCATCGGGCTCGAAGAACGTGATGTCGTGGCCGAGCGGTGCCAGCGCGTGCAGGACACCGCGGTAATACGTTGCTGCACCGTTCCAGTATGACGACAGCAGGCTGGATCCGTAGATCGCGATTTTCATTCCCCGCCCACCCGGACTGAAGCTGCGTTTCGGCCGATGCGGACGAGAATGGCGAACAGCTCGTCCACGCGGTGGGCGCAGGTGTGGGATTCGCGGATACGCTGCAGGCCGCTGTCGGCCAATGCGCGGGCGAGATCCGGATCGTTACGCAGCGCATGCAGATGGCGCTTCATTTCGGCGCCGTCGCGGGCCATCAGGAAGTCTGTCCCGATTCGGAACAAGTTTTCCTCGTCACGCCAAGGCGCGCTGACGAGGGGGATGCCGCAGGCCAGCGCCTCGAACACACGGATCACGGGAATGCCGGGCAGCGCATCCACATAGGGACGCCGTGGCACATGAACGGTCATCCGGTGCCCGGCGAATGCCTTGGGGACATCGGCATTGGCGATCCACCCCCGGTAGTCGAGTTGCGTGGAGGCCAAAAGACGCAATGCATCGGCTGGATAGCGGACGCCGTGCACGGTGCCGCTCAGGCGCGCTTCGTCCGCCGGGGTGATCAGGAAGTCCAGCAGTTCCCGTGCGCGTTCGCCGTCACCCCAGTTGCCGATCCAGACCAGGTCTCTCTGAGGCGTGGTCCTGTCGAGGGGCCGGAATATCTGCGTGTCCGCCGCTTCGTGCCAGGTGAACGCCTGGCGGCCCCAACCCAGACGTTCGTATCGATTTCGCAGCGTTTCGCCGAATGCCAGCACCGCATCGTAATCCGTCAACGGCAATGGCTGCGGAGGCGGACACGCCCGGATGATGGGTGTCGTGGAACAGCAACGTGAAGCGGCCGCCGTCGCGGCGCAGACGGCCGATGCGGGTGACCAGACCGGGTGGTGTCCATTCGTGGACGACAACGACGTCGGCGTCGTCGAGCACGGTTTCGTGGTCGAAATCGGACCCGAAGGTTTGCACATGCAGGTGCGGATAGTCGGCCAGGAAACGCGCCAGCGGGGCGGTGCCCTGATCCGAGATGAGGTTGATACGGCTCCAGCCGGCTTCAGGCTCCAGCACCAGCGTGGCATGGCCGCGCCGCTCCAGTTCGCTCAGGATGCCGCGCAGGAAATGGGCGTTGCCGTTGTTCCAGTCGGACACAACGGAATGTGCGTAGAGGACGAATTTCATATCATTTGCACCGGTGCCGCGAGTCCTGAATATAGCTCGTACAGACGCGCAACCTGCCCGGGCAGGCTGAAACCAAGAGCGCGCCAGCCGGCTTCCAGCGTCAGCGTGCGCCGCAGGGCGGCATCGGATGCCAGCATGTCGAACGCACGCGACCAACCCTGAATATCATCCGCCCCGATGAACAACGCCGCGCCGTCCCACAGTTCTCGGAAAGTGGGAATGTCGGACAGGACAAGGGCCGCACCGCTGATCGCTGCCTCGACCACCGCAAGCCCGAAGGGTTCATACCGCGACGGGGCGAGATCACGATCGGCTCGCCCCGCAGCGCCCGGATCAGGAAATGCGCGACCCAGCCTTGATCCTCGGTGCCGAACTGGCGTGGGCCGTAGACGCAACTTTTGCGCAGCACTGCGGTGCGCAACCCGAACGAATGGGCGTATCCAGCACATACTGGTCCGCGGTGCCCTTGGAGCAGCCGTATCGGGTGCAGAACGCGAGCGGCCGCGTCTCATCGATCCCACGGGTTTTCAGCCATCGACCGGCCCGACCGTAACGATCCTCGTGCTCCTCGATTTCGAGATCGGCCAAGCCGCCGTAGACCTTGTTGGTGCTGGCGAACACCAGCGGTGTCCCCGGCGCCAGGCGGCGGATCGCCTCGAGGACCGTCAAGGTGCCCTGCGCATTGACCGCGAAATCGTCAACTGGATCAACGAGACTGGAGGTGACAGCGACCTGCGCGGCGAGGTGGACCACCGCGCCCGCATCCCGCACGACGGAGCCGACCGCGCCGGGATCGTGCAGGTCTCCGGCGACGAAATGCAGGTGGGATGCATGACGGGCCGCCAGCCAGTTCAGGTTCCGCTCGACGCCCGGTCTGCTCAGGTTATCGAACACGATGACGTCGTCGCCGTCGAGCATGATGCTGTCGGCAAGGTTGCAGCCGATGAAGCCGCCACCGCCCAGAGTCGCGAGCGGTGCGGTCTTGCGCATGATCCTGGGGATGGCGAGCGCAACGGGCCGCCGCAGCGCCTCGATCCCGCCGGCTTCCAGATGTCGGCGCAACATCTTTGGCCGGCCGGCCGTGTCGGTGATGCCCAGGTGATAGTGGCGGAGATCGAAGTATAGCGCCTCCTGCACCGGCACCGATAGCGGGATGTCCTGCCAGCCGTACCAGTACAGCCGTGAAGCCGGCGCTGCCAGCGCCTGTCGAAATCGTTCCACCTGCGCGGTTTCATCATGACGCCAGGTGGAGTAGCCGGCTTCGGTGATCCAGATCTCGGCCGAAGGATTGTACCGGTCTAGAATCGCTCGTAGCGTCGCGAGATGGTTGTCGTAACCGAGCCAGCCGGCGGCTTCGCTGTCCCAGGTTCCGGGAAAGGCCTGGAACCCGACCGCGGACACGACATCCAGAAGCCCGCGGTGACCGAACAGTTCGAGCAGGTTCGGATCGAATGGGCAAGGGCCGCCCAGCACGGGCTTCCAGCCACGCTGCCGCGTCCAGAACGCCGCGGCCCCGATCATTTCGCAGAACAACAGCCAGTCCGGGTCTTCCCGCCAGTTCCAGTCGAGCAGGTTGTTGGGCTCGTTCCACAATTCGATGTGCCGGAAGTGGCTGCCGTAGCGCGTCAGCACGTGATCGACGAAATCCGGAAAATCCTTAAGACGCCGCGGCGGCCCGGATGGCCGGCCGGTCCGCGAGAGCGACGGCGGCGTGTAATGGACGCACAACAGAAGATCGAGGTCACGGCTGAGCGTGGGAATCAGCCAGTCATACCAGGCAGCCCCGTCCGCGTTATGGTAGTCCGCCCAGGACAGATGGGTGCGGATGGACGAGGCATCGACAGCACGCAAACCCTCAAGCGTCGTCAGGACGCGTTCGTGCTCGCCCGGGCGAAACCACTCGACGAAACCAAGGCCAGATTTCATGGCGCTCATACAACGAGCCCATGCGCTTCCAGTTCACGATTCGCGTGTTCACCGCGGTCGCGGGCGGTGGAACGGGCTATCCATTCAGCCAGCTCATCCAGCGAAGTCTCCAGCGATCGCGTTGGGTTATAGTCAAGCCGGGCCCGGGCCAGGGCAATGTCGGCGAAGCAATGGCGGACGTCGCCGGCCCTGGCCCTGTCCATGATGTCGGGCATGAGGTGACTGGACCGCATGGCCTCGGACAGCATCCGCGCCGCCTGTGCAATCGTATAGACGCGACCGCTGCCGATATTGAAGACCTGGCCGGCCGCCAGGGGGCATTCCATAGCCAGACAAAACGCCTGTGCGACATCCTGGACGTGCACGAAATCGCGCTGTTGCCTGCCATCCTCGAACACCAGCGGGCGCTGCCCGTTCAGTAGCCGGGCACCGAAATTCGCCAGGACGCCGGTGTAGGGGTTGGATAGTGCCTGGCCCGGGCCGAACACGTTGAACAGCCGCAGCGCCACCGCTTCGATGCCGTAATTCGCACCCATGATCAGGCAACTGCGTTCCTGACTGAATTTTGTCAGCGCATAGATCGAAGCCAGATCGGGCTGCTTCGCTTCGTCCGTCGGCACCGGCGTCAGCCTGGTTCCGTCCGGCAAGGTCGGATCCCACCCGAATGGACCGCGCCCGACGCCACGACGCACCGTGCTGACCAATGTCCCGTCAGGCGTACGATATCTACCCTCGCCATAGACACTCATCGATGACGCAACGACCAGGCGCTCGACCGGGTTGCGAATAAGCTGTTCCAGCAGGACCGCGGTGCCCAGATCATTGACGCCCACATAGCGCGCGATCTCGTACATGCTCTGGCCAACGCCAACTTCCGCAGCGAGGTGAAAGACGCCGTCAGCGCCTTTGAGCGCCATCGCCACAGCCTGCGGGTCGCGCACATCGCCCCTGATCAGTTCAACGTCAGCCGGGAGTAGGGCGCCAGTGTGCCCGTGAACCTGCTCGGAAAGACTATCGATCACCCTGACCCGATGACCTTGCCGCAGTAATTCGAGAGAAAGATGGATGCCAATAAATCCCGCGCCGCCGGTCAGCAGTAGCGTTTTTGGCAACTCCGGCAACTCCATCATCAGGTTCCGAGTAATAACTACCGCCGCAGCGAGACAGTTCCCCCGGATGAAGAAAAAGATGTCATTGATGAAGAGGAAGCTGTTTGTTGCTATTTCAGTTTTAGGACGACTTCGGGCGTCGTCCTCGCCGCCATCTGTCTTCGGCCAGAAAACTCAGGTGGCCCGTCAATGCGAAAGCGGCTCCAATGAAGGTCCCGACAATGCGGTTATGGGCGACGAGATAGTCCTGCAAACCGCCGTACGCCAGCAACAGAACAATGCAGGCGGTCAGGCAGCACGAGAAGATCGTGTAGCTGAACTGCTGCAATGCGAAACAGAAGAAGGCCATTACCGGCACCGCGACCGCGAACGCCCAAGGTGGAAGGCCACCGCGCGCAGCCAGCATCACCGCCGCCGCGCCGGCCAGGGTACCGAAAACGCGTGACGCGCTGCGATGCCAGGTGTCGTGAAACTGCTGTCGCAGCAGCAGCAATGTGGTCATGCCGACCCAGTAGCCGTTGGGAAGCGACAGCAACCGCTCCGTCATCACGGCGGCGGCCAGGACGACTGCGACCCTGATCGCGAACCGCAAGGTCTCGGACCGGGATCGGATCGATTCTGCCAACGCCCGATAGGCCGCCCGGACGCCGGCGACATTGTCCCGCCATCCTGCCAGCTCTCGCTCGAAGTCGGCGAAGCGCAACTGAACCTCAATGATGATAATCTGAACAATGCCGCCCGTCGCGACCAACCCGCCGCGGATCAGGGCGTGATCCATCGTTCCCGGGAAGCTGCCGGCCACCAGCAACGCGATCGCGCATTGCTGTCCCACCCACTGGCCGCCGGCACCCAGAACCGGCAGGATTCCAGACGCGAAGCCCCAAAGTGCCACGACCGCCGCCAGCACGCCCGGCGACAGACCGGCGAGGGTTCCGACCGCGGCTGAGATGCTCATGCCTAGTGTTGCCAACGCCATCGGCCCGACCTGCGACCGCCCGATCTGCTGGTAGACGCCCGACCCAACGGTGAACGCTCCGCCGCACATAATGGCGGCTGCCGAGGTTTGATGCATAAGCGCGCCAGCCAGGATGATCGCCACGATCGCGACTGTACAGCGCAGCGCGACGCCGAAGTGCATGCGTTTCGGGTCATGTATCAGCACCTCGCGATAGAGGGTCCGGCGCAGATCAGACACGACGTCGCTCCCGGCCGCGCATTCCGACACGTCGCCGCCTGCGCTGTAGCCGTTAACCCTGCTGCCGACCCACCGACGGCGGGGCTACACCCCGATGTGAAGGTGACTCATGGCCACGGCGCCGCGTATTGATGGCGGCATGATTGGAGGTCTCCGCCTGAGCGGCGCGTTTGCGCGGTGATCGTACAGCGCGCTTCATGCCTCTACGTGCGATCGTTTCTTTGCTTCAACCGCATCTGGCCTGGACCTTCCCGTTTCAGGTTGCCTCCAGCATCCGAACTTCCAGCCGCTTGCCCAGAAGGCGGAGCGCCGCCTCGATCTGGTCGATGTGGCTGCGGTGGAGCGGGTCGCGAAGCCGTCGGACCGATTTCTCGTCCAGGCCGAGCTGCCGCCCGAGCTCGACGTTGGAAATGCCGGCGGACAGCATCGCGCCATGAAGGGCCAGCTTGGCGGCGACCAACGAAGGCACCATCGCGACCGGCCGGCCACGTGCGGCTGAAGGCGTTGGGAGCGGCCTGCCCTCATCGGTGTAAAAGCTAAGCGCGGTGACCAGGGCGTCTTCGGCTTTCTCGCGCACCTCCTCCGGGGTGTCACCTTCTGTGATGGCCTCTGGAACATCCGGGAACGTGACGGTGAACCCCTCACTTATCCCCTCATTTCAAACCGCCTCGAAAAGTCCGCTGAACGATCCGCACTTCGATACGATCTCAGCGAAGCGGGGCATGAGCGGGAATAGTCTTTGATCCGGCATGGTCGGGATG
>JBEKLE010000211.1:0-10716 GCA_050010355.1 Rhodopila sp.
ATCCCGACCATGCCGGATCAAAGACTATTCCCGCTCATGGCCCGCTTCGCTGAGATCGTATCGAAGTGCGGATCGTTCAGCGGACTTTTCGAGGCGGTTTGAAATGAGGGGATAAGTGAGCGAGCTAAGGCAACGCCCAAGAACTACCGCTTCATCGAGGACCTCTTGATGCTTAGGCGCCGGCAAGTCGTGGGTGGCCGGCCCAAGCCCTCTGCGGCGCGCAATTTCAACGGCCTCACTTGTGTTTTGACGCTGCCCAATTCTAAGACAGCCGCACCGTCACATAACGCCCGGGGGCGTCCTCGATCGGCTTGAGCTTGCCGTCGCCGGGCTGCCGGGCGGGGACGTGGGTCCTGTCGGACGCCAGGATCCAGCGCTGCCAGTCCGGCCACCACGACCCCGCCATCTCGGTCGCGCCCTGGAACCAGGCCTCAGGGTCGGCGGGCAGATCCTTGTTGATCCAGTGACCGTATTTGCCGCCCTCCGGCGGGTTCACCACGCCGGCGATGTGCCCGGACGCCGCCAGAACGAACCGCTTCGGCCCGCCCAGAAGCTGGGTGCCGCGATAGGTCGATTTCCACGGCGCTATATGGTCCTCACGGGTGGACAGGAAATACGCGGGGGTCCTGATTTTCCCCAGGTCGATCGGCACACCGTCCAGTTCGATTCCGTCCGGTTCGGCCAGCAGGTTCTCCTGATACATCTTGCGCAAGTAAAAGCTGTGCATCCGCGCGGGCATCCGGGTGGAATCGGCATTCCAGTAAAGCAGATCGAAGGGGAAAGGATCGTTTCCCAGCAGATAGTTGTTTACAACAAACGACCAGATCAGGTCGTTGGCGCGCAGCATGTTGAACGTCGTGGCCATCTCGCTGCCTTCGAGGAAGCCGCGCTTGTTCATTTTTTCTTCCAGCGCCTGAAGCTGTTCCTCATCGATAAAGACACCAAGCTCGCCGGCCTCCTTGAAATCCGTCATGGTAACGAAGAACGTCGCGGTCTTGATGCGGTCGTCGCCCTTCACCGCCATGTATGCCAGGGTGCAGGCGAGCAACGTGCCGCCCAGGCAATAGCCGATGGTGTTGACGTCGCGTTCGCCCGTGGCGGCCTCGATCGCATCGAGCGCGGTGAGATAGCCTTGCTTCATGTAGTCTTCGAAACCCCGCTCGGCGAGCGTCTCATCGGGGTTGACCCATGAGATCACAAAAACGGTGTGCCCCTGCGACACCGCCCAGCGGACAAAGCTGTTCCGCGGCCGCAGGTCCAGAATGTAGAACTTGTTGATCCAGGGCGGCCCGATCAGCAACGGGCGTTTCAGCACCTGCTCGGTGGAGGGGTTGTACTGGATCAACTGCATCAGCTCGTTTTCGAACACCACCTTGCCGGGCGAGACGCCGATGTTCTCGCCGACCTTGAAGGCCTCGGTGTCGGTCATTCTGATGCGGAGCCTGCCCTTGCCGCGCTCGAGGTCGCCCAGCAGGTTGTTCAGGCCCTTCAGCAGGTTCTCACCGCCGGTCTCGGCCGTCTTGCGCAGCACTTCGGGGTTGGTGAGCAGAAAGTTGGACGGGCTCATCGCGTCGATGAACTGGCGCGAGTAGAAATCGACCTTCTGCGCCGTTTTGATATCCAGCCCGTCCACATGGGTCACGATGTCCTGCACGAAGCGGGCCGACAGCAGGTAGGACTGCTTGATGAAGTCGAAGACCTCATTCTCCTTCCAGGCGTCATCCCGGAAGCGCTTGTCGCTGAAGGCCGCATCGATGACCGGTTCGGTCTCGATCCCCATGATCCGGCGCGTGGTGTTCTGCCACAGCGTGACGTAGTCCTGCCAAAACCCGAGATGCGCCTGCATCAGCCGGGTCGGGTTGGCCATGAGTCGGGTAGTCATCTCCAGGAAGGCGCGGCCGATGTTGAGCGGATCGGCGGAGTTATCCTCCTGCGCCTGGCGCTTCAGCCAGTCGCCGACAAGCCGTTGCGACCGTTCGGCGATATCCGCCATTGAACGGCCGACCGCGGACGGGTCCGGCATCTTGAAACCCGGCGTGTCGAATGTGGCCGGTGTGGTTCCCGAGGCAGTTGGCGAGGCAGCGGGCGGCGCGTTTCCTATGTTCTTATCGTTCGGAGCCATGGAGACATCCTTTGCGTCGGCGACACCAGCGGCTACACAAGGCCGCCGGCAGCGGAGAGCGGAACCAGCATATGGTGGTCAGCGAAACAGGCGCGCAAGCTAGTTGTGCGAAAAAACCCGGGCAAACCGTAATACGGGGCACTGCCATGTCCGTGACGAGGGGCATGTCCGTGACGAGGGGCATGTCCGTGACGAGGAGCATGTCCGTGACGACGGGCATATTGGTGACGACGGGCTGGCTGCTGGCCGGGTGTTCGACGATTTCGTCAATGAGCCCGGTCAACTGGTGGCATCGGCAGGAGGGTGGGAAGATCGCCGAGGATCGCCCGCCGCCGCCGGGTGCCGACCAGCCCTATCCGAACATGGCCACTGTCCCGGCCAAGCCGACACCGCCCAATCAGGAGGAACTCAAGAAGCTCACCGATTCGCTGGTGGCCGACCGCACGAATGCCCAGCACGCCGCGCAGTCGGCGCCGCTCGCCGACCCGTCCTCGCCCGCTGCCTCCCCCAGTCTGTTCGGTGTCGGCACCGCGCCGCCACCACCACCGAGCGGCGGGACAGTGGCGGGCAGTTCGTTGCCAGGTACGGATGCGACGGGGACCGGGGCGGCAGGGAGCGGGGCAACCGGGAGCGCCGCGGCAGGGACGCCGGTTGCCAGTGCTTCATTGCCAGCGGTTACGGCGCCGGCGGCACCACCTTCCCCCGCGCCACGCAAGGCGGTGCAAAGCACGCCGCTCGACGCACCACAGGGTGCAACGGGGCAGCAGGGTGCATCTCCCCCGACGCCCGCTGCCAATGCTGCGCCGGCCCCGGCGGTCTCCAGCGTCGCGCTCGGTGGTCCGCTGCCTGCTCTGCCGGCCGGTCCACCACCGCGTCCGGAGGCTGCCGGCGCGCCCCCGGCCGAGACGGTCAGCCCGACACCCATGCCGGCGCCGCCGGCCGGGCCGTCCGCGACGATCGTGTTCCTCGAAAGGGCGTCGAACCTGACGCCACCCGCGGCCGACGAGGTGAAAGCCTTCGCGGCAAAGCGTGGCAACGCCACCATTTCCGTCATCGGGTATGGCGACTCGACCTCCAACGATCCCGATGCCCAGTCAGCGGCGCTGAACCTGGGTCTGTCGCGCGCCATAGCGATTCTCGATGCGCTGAAAGCTGACGGCGTGCCCGGGACGTCGATCCGCGTCAGTGCGGAAGCTTCCGGTCGCGGCGCCGCGCTGCAATTGCTACAATAGTTTTCCCTCGACCCCGAAAGGCCTTTCATGAGTACCGATCCGTCCGGCGAGTTCCATCGCATCCGCCGTCTCCCGCCCTATGTCTTCGCCGAAGTGAACACGGCCAAGGCGAAGGCCCGGGGTGCGGGGGAGGACATCATCGACCTCGGCATGGGCAATCCCGACAGCCCGACCCCAGCGCACATCGTTGCCAAACTGGTCGAGACGGTGCAGGACCCGCGGTCCCACCGCTACTCGGTCAGCAGGGGGATTCCGGGCCTGCGGCGCGCGCTGGCGGGTTATTACCAGCGGCGCTTCGACGTCGGCCTCAATCCGGAGACCGAGGTCGTGGTCACGCTTGGGTCGAAGGAGGGGCTGGCGAACCTGGCGTCAGCGATCACCAGTCCGGGCGACACGATCCTGGTGCCGAACCCGTCCTATCCGATCCATCAGTTCGGCTTCATCATCGCGGGCGCCGCGGTGCGCAGCATCCCGGCCACGCCGGACGAGGACATGCTGCGGGCGCTGGACCGCGCGGTGCGGCATTCGGTTCCCAAGCCAACCGCGTTGATCGTCAATTTCCCTTCCAATCCAACGGCGTATCTGGCTGACCTCGACTTCTACAAAGAGATTGTCAGCTTCGCCCGGAAGCACGAGATCTGGGTGATGTCGGATCTGGCGTACGCCGAAATCTATTTCGGCGACAGGGTGCCGCCGTCCATTCTTCAGGTGTCCGGGGCGAAGGACATCGCGGTGGAGTTCACCAGCCTGTCCAAGACCTACTCCATGCCCGGCTGGCGGATGGGATTCGCCGCCGGCAATCCGCGCCTGATCAACGCGCTGACGCGGATGAAATCGTATCTGGACTACGGGGCGTTCACGCCGATCCAGGTCGCCGCCGTCACCGCCCTGACCGGGCCGCAGGAGTGTGTCGAGCAGGTGCGGAACCTGTATCGCGAGCGGCGGGACGTGCTGATCAAGGGTCTGGCCTCGGCCGGATGGGACATGCCAAAGCCCGAGGCGTCGATGTTCGCCTGGGCGCCGCTGCCGCCGCGGTATGCCTCGCTCGGCAGCGTCGAGTTTTCCAAGCTGCTGCTGGAGCGGGCCAAGGTCGCGGTTGCCCCTGGCCTGGGCTTCGGAGAACACGGCGAGGGTTTTGTCCGGATCGCGCTGGTGGAGAACACCCACCGGCTGCGCCAGGCGATCCGCAACATCCGCGGCTTGATGCAATCCGGGTCGAATGTCGCCGAACCGGCGCTGTCCGAGGCGCATGCGCGATGAGCCGTCCGCTCTCTGTGGCGCTCGCCGGGTTGGGGACAGTCGGCGGCGGGGTGCTGAAGATGCTGCGCGATAACGCCGACATCATTACGGCCAGGGCGGGGCGGCCGATCGCGGTGACGGCGGTTTCGGCGCGGGACCGATCGAAGGACCGGGGATTTCCGGTGTCCGGACTGCATTGGTATGACAACCCCGTGGCGCTGGCGGCGGACCCGGGTGTGGATGTCATCGTGGAGCTTATCGGCGGCTCCGATGGACCGGCGCTGGCGTTGGCCGAGGCGGCGATCGCGGCGGGCAAACCGTTGGTCACCGCGAACAAGGCGCTCCTGGCGGTGCGTGGCGCGGCGCTGGCCCACGCTGCCGAGGAACGCGGCGTGCCCCTGGGTTTCGAAGCGGCGGTCGCCGGCGGCATCCCGGTCATCAAGGCGCTGCGGGAGGGCCTGGCCGGCAATCGCATCAGCGCCGTTGCCGGCATCCTGAACGGCACGTGCAACTACATCCTGACCCAGATGCGGGAGCGCGGGCGGGAGTTCGCCGAGGTCCTGGCCGACGCCCAGAAGCTGGGCTACGCCGAGGCTGATCCAAGCTTCGACATCGACGGCATCGACGCGGCCCACAAGCTGGCGATCCTGGCGGCTCTGGCGTTCGGCCGTCCGGTGGCGTTCGACCACGTTCACGTGGAGGGCATCCGCCGCGTCTCCGCCGTCGATATCGCCTTCGCCAGCGAGCTTGGATATCGGATCAAGCTGCTGGGGATCGCGCGGCAAACCGAGGCGGGGATCGAGGCCCGCGTGCACCCCTGCATGGTGCCGCAGACGGCGCCGATCGCGCGGGTGGACGGGGTGTTCAACGCCGTGGTGGCCGAGGGCGATTTCGTCGGCCGGGTGATGCTGGAGGGGCGCGGGGCAGGGGCGGGTCCGACCGCCTCGGCTGTCGTTGCGGACCTGATCGATATCGCTCGGAACCGGATGACCCCGGTCTGGGGTGCCGCGGGGTCGGCCTTGTCCAGCGCGCCGTCGGTGCCGATGAGCAGCCATGTCGGGCCGTATTACCTGCGGCTGATGGTGGTGGACCGGCCGGGCGTGATCGCCGATGTCACGGCGATCCTGCGGGACATGGGTGTGTCACTGGAATCGATGCTGCAACGGGGCCGCAGCCCGGGGGAAGCGGTGCCGGTGGTTCTGGTAACGCATGAAACGAAGGAAAGTGCGATGCGCGCGGCGCTGGACCAGATCGGCGCGCTGCCGACGGTGATGGAAGAGCCGACGATGATCCGGATCGAGGCGGGTTGAGGGATGGGTGAGGCTGTCGTTCTGGCGATCGTCGGTCTTTCGGGTGTTGGGAAATCTCAGGCCGTGCAGATCGTCGCTGAGTGGGTGGACTTCGAGGTCGTTTATTTCGGTGGTGTGGTATTGGATGAAGTGAAGAGGAGGAGACTGGACGTTACGCCGCTGAACGAGTCGATCGTCCGGGAGGAGCTGCGGCGGACGTTCGGGATGGCCGTGATGGCGCAGAAGACTCTCCCGGCGATACTGGGTGCGGTGGCGGCGTCGCGTCATGTACTCATCGACGGGTTGTACAGTCAGTCGGAATACGTTCTTCTCAAGAGCCATCTTTCCGGTCAACTAAAGACGATTGCGGTTCATGCCAACAGGTCGGTTCGCGCTGAACGGCTGGCGAGACGTCCGGTACGGCCATTGACGTTTGCGGAGATGGACGTTCGAGATGAAAAGGAAGTGGCGCTTCTGGAAAAAGCCCCGCCGATAGCGCTGGCGGATTTCCATATTCTGAACAACGCCGATATGGCGTCATTCGCGGAAGGCTTGAGGTCGTGTATGCGACAGATCGTTCCGGAATCCGCTAGTTCGGGATGAACCCATCCGGGCCTGTTGAGACTTTCTTTCTCAAACTTGAGAACCGGCGATGTCCGATGAAACTCCCGATTTGACACTTCTTGCCCGGCACCAGCGTTAAATTCTGGCGGAACAGGGTAATATGCGCGACGACGCAGCCGTGCTGACGGGGGTGTCTCTCTGTAGCAGGACGACACGCTCACTGTGCTCGCCCGGGCCGGAAGATCTCTGTCCGGCGCGATCAGGTCGGTGATGATCTTGTACATGCACCCTCTCGGGAGATGCTGAACGACCGGCTGGTGCCATCCATGCCACACGTGGAATATTTTAGTGTGATCCTGCCGCAGTATGATATTAGTTTTCGCGTGCCACCCGCTGGGTCCTAGAGCACAGCTACAATAGAAAGGCTCGCAGGTGACCGCGGATCAAATAACACGACCTGGGGTGATTTTCCTCCACATCGGCTGGGCGAACGAGTATCTTGGCGCCCCTGACGACCTGCCGCAGGGGAAGTTTGGCTACATCCGAGACGGTAACGTCGACATGGGCGAGTCGATGAATTTCAAGGACCACAAGGGGCGGTGCTTCGGGTATGCGCCGCATCACGGGGTCAATTTGCGTAGGTTGGGCGCCGCTCCGGGCGCTGAAGACTTTATGGATGGAGTTCTCGTGGTCTGGACGGCCGGGAATCCAGACGGAAGTGGTCGCTACGTTGTCGGATGGTATGAAAACGCTCGGGTTTACGTAGAATCGCAGGAAGACCAGGAAAAGAGCAGGTACGGCTTCATCGCCGAGGCGGCTGTTAATGATTGTCGTCTTTTGCCGGTGGATAAAGGACGTTCTTCATACCAAGCATGGTTCAAGGGTGGCCCGG
The DNA here is from genome assembly GCA_050010355.1 of Rhodopila sp. Lineage (GTDB taxonomy): Bacteria > Pseudomonadota > Alphaproteobacteria > Acetobacterales > Acetobacteraceae > Rhodopila. The sequence goes on from JBEKLE010000211.1 coordinate 7,339, forward strand.
CCTCTCCAATGCTTTCTACGCGAGTGACAACTTGGCCCCGAAGCATTTGGGCACGTTGCTGGCATACGTCGAGGGCAGGCCATCTGCGGGCTTCTATGATGGGCCGATACCTACGTTTGCCAGGAATGGGGGCGGTCGGCTCAACCAAGATCCGGACGAACGCGCGAAGGTCGAGAAGGCTGCCGTCGCGACGGTGAAGGCGCATTTTGAGGCAACGGGCTGGTCCGTCGAGAGCGTTGAAGCGGACGCCTTGGGCTGGGATCTGAACGTCACTTTCGGCAGCAGACTACTTTTGGTCGAGGTCAAGGGACGGTGTGGTGAGGGACCCGTCGAACTCACGGTAAACGAATATGGCGCTATGACTAATGATGACCTGCGGATGGACTACCGTCTCGCAATCGTTTTCTATGCTCTCTCGCAATCCCCAAGACTGGCGATTTTTCGCTTTATGCCAGGTGCCAAAAAGTGGATTTCCGTGGAAGGAGACATTCTGGATCTGCGTCTGACGATCGGTGCCATCGCCAGTTTCTGACTTGAGGGAAACGGGATGCCATTTAGTCCGACGTCTTGGTCGGCAGGGGCGACACGGTTGCAACCGCCCGCCGAGACCATCGAAACGCCTGTGGGAGTCCCCTCGGCTGACGTCCCGGCGTCCCACTATCTCCATCCTCGGCCTCCGAGCGCCTATCACTCGGCCTGACGCAGGCGCCAGAGCTTCGGTTTCGCACGCCGTCCACAGTGACTGAAACCTGGGCTAGTGACTGAAACCTGGGCTATGCACCCGCAACAGAGCCGGTTGGCCAACCGCGTTCGTAACCTGGAAACGCCCCCGTATTCCCGGCCGCGATACGCCTCGGCTCCATGTTGCAGGAAGGGCGTGGAATTCCCGGAGATCGCGGAGAGCCATTCGGGCGCGACGACCCAAGCTCGGTTTGCGCTCCCGACCACCCCGGTTACACTCTCGTGATCCGATAGGGGAACAGGACGATGGACTTCCAGATCAGTGCGCAGCAGCGGGACATGATCGCCTCTGTGCGGTCGCTCGCACAGACCGAGTTCAAGCCGAACGCAATGCGCTGGATGGACGGCACGTTCCCCTGGGAGAACATGAAAAAGCTGGCGGACATCGGTGTGCTCGGCATGTCGGTGCCGGAGGAATATGGCGGGCTGGGCCTGCCGATTCTGGATACCGCGCTGATCTTGGAAGAGATTGCCAAGGTCGATTACGTGACCGCCATGGCGGCGCTGGGGGAGGCCGGTGTGCAGACGCGGGTCATCGCCCGGTACGCGCCGGCATCGATCCGGGAGCGTATCCTGCCTCAGGTTGTCAGTGGCGACTGCATACTGGCGGTCTGCATGACCGAGCCTCATGCCGGGACGGATGTGGCGAATTACCGAACGAACGTGCGACTCGCGGGCGACCGGTTGATCCTGAAGGGAACCAAGACGCTGATCAGCCGAGCGCGTGAGGCTGGCATGTTTGTGGTGTTTACGCGGGTGGAGGGGAAACCGGGGCGCGAAGGGATCGGCTGCGTCCTGCTGGAGCCAGACACGCCGGGTTTCGAGGTCACCGGCACGTATCACACGATGGGCGGCGAGAACCTCCACGAGATCCAGTTCAACGACTGCGAGTTGCCGCTGGAAAATCTCGTTATTCGCGAGGACGGGTTTCGCAAACTGCTGACCGCTTTCAACACGCAGCGTTGCCTCAATCCTGCGATCTCGCTGGGGCTCGCCGAGGGGGCGTTCGACGAGGCCGTTAATTATGTGCGGGAGCGCACCATTTTCAACAAGCCGATCGCGGACTTCCAGGGCATCCGCTGGAAACTGGCTGATATGTTCAAGGATATCGAGGCGGGGCGGGGTCTGCTGTATCGCGCCTGCCTGACGGCCAATCCGTTTCCCGATCCGTTCATGGCGGCGGCGGCGAAGATCTTCTGCAACGAGATGTCGTTGCGGGTGACAACCGAGGCGGTGCAGGTGCATGGCGGTTTCGGCTTCACTGACGAGTATCCTGTGTCACGGTTCTATCGCGGCGCGCGGTACGGCTCGATCGGCGGGGGAGCGTCGGAGACGTTGCGCGATCTGATCGGCAACAAGATCGTCGGTGAGTTCGAGGTCACGGACGGCATTATGGGCCTGGGAACGTTCTGACGTGCTGCTGATCGAGGCGGACGGCAAAGCTCTTTTCCGCGAGCACGGAATTCCGGTTCCGGAGGGCGTTGTCGTGACGGATCTGGTGCCTGATCTTCAGGGCGACGGGCCCTGGGTGGTGAAGGCGCAAGTGCTCGTGGGCGGGCGCGGCAAGGTCGGTGGTGTTGTCCGCTGCCATTCCCACGCGGAGGTCGAAGCGGCTGTCGCGGCCATGCTCGGGCGGCGCCTGAAGGGGCACACCATCGATGCCTGTCTGGTTGAGCAGGCGGCTGCCTGGCATGAACGTTACATTGCCATCATGGTTGATGCAGCCATCTACGGCTTGCGGGTGATTCTATTCCGTTCAGGGCGGCGTCGAAATCGAGCACGCCGGGCCGGTGGAAGCGCGTTTGTGCCCATCCGGGCGCAGTGGCCGACGCGCTGGCAGACCTGATCGCCGATGAACCGGCGGCGTGGCGCGATCAGGTGGCTGCGATCGGCAAGGCGCTGGCGTCGCTGTTTATCGAGAAGGAACTGGCGCTGACGGAGATCAATCCGCTGTTCGTTGGGGACGCCGGCTGTGTCGCCGGGGACGCGAAGGTGGTCATCGATCTGAATGCGGTTGATCGCCAACCCCGGATCGCATCGCTGAACGCGGCGCGCCCGGCGATCTATGTGGATGCCTGGCGGAAAGCTGGCCGAGGGATTCGATAACCGAACCCCGGGCCGATCGGGATCATGTCGAAGAGCGGCACGTTGTCCTATGAGGTCGGGTACCGGCTGGCCCGCTTGGGGCTGGGGCAGAGCATCTGCGGGGGTTGGCGGGGATCCCGTGAAGGGGCTGCGGTTCGCCGATATGCTGCCGGTGTTCTTCGACGATCGGCGCACGAAGGGGATCGTTCTGGTCGGCGAGGTCGGCGGTGCCGAGGAGGAGGAATGTGCCGAGGCTTATGCCCGTCTGGGCGCGCGGAAGCCGCTGTTCGCGCTGATCGCGGGCCGGGAGGCGAAGGATGGTGTCTCGATGGGGCATGCGGGGGCGCTGGTTCATGTGGCGTGGGGACGCTGGCGTCGAAGGCGGCGCGGCTGACGAAGGCGGGTGCGAGGGTGTTCGGTTCGATCGAGGCGCTGATCAATTGCTGCGCGCGGGAGTATCGGTTCGATAAGAGGGTGCTGCGCGTGGCGCGTGGCGATCGCGTGCCAACGGGCTTGCGCGGGGGGGATCAACCGGTTAGGACACGGCCCGGC
>JBEKLE010000212.1:0-11125 GCA_050010355.1 Rhodopila sp.
ATATGGAACTGCCAAGTGAACGGGCCTGTGCGTTCGTTGGTTCGAACAACTTGACCTCATTCGCACTTGATGGGCTGAATTCAGAGGCCGCCGTTCTGCTAGAAGGTTCGGTTGACGATACAGAGTTTGAAAAAATACGCCGGCATATCGACACTGTGGAGAATGAGGCAACCCGATATACACCTGCTCTAAAAGAGGCATTTGCTTGGTGGGCAAGGCAGTACTTCGAGGGCATCGACGCAGAGATCAAGGTCCCACTAGATTGGAATTCTGTTCGTACGATTTTGATATTCTCAGAAGCAAACGAGCGTGATAGGCCAGATATTGGCAGCAGGATTTATTTCGAGCTTCCGTCAGGTATTCGGATCGAGAGTCTGACGACAGAGCTACACTTGTTCCTTTTCAAAAAGCTGCCGGCGAGCCCGTGGGAGGCGTTGAGCCGAATGTCAATCGCAGACGCAAAGTATACGTGTAGAACGCTCGGTGCTGATAATGAGCAGGGCAATGCAGAAGTTCTCGTGAACTGGCAGATCGAGCGAGCACCCTTACCTAGATTGAAACTTGTATCGGGCGGTCGTTATCGCACGTCAACGCCTCGTGACATGCAGCAGGTGCGTGCAAAAGTTGAGACTTCAGGGGTTGAGCCTTGGGACTATGCCTTTGAGCGAGAAAAGGTTGGATGGGACCCAGTTTTCTCACATGAACACCATCTGAAGCCATCACATGCACTCAAAAGCGAGGTCGCCCTAGCAGAGGCGCGAGGAGGACGTTCCGGTGGCGAGTGGGATTTGGTAATCGGCCTTCGCCCTCGAAGCGGATCAGCAGTGGAGAGCGATCAAGCAGCCTTGAACCTCGCCCGGCCAGATGCGGGTTCCTTTGTGCTCGTTTCGTTAAGGAGACGGTTAAATGTCTGATCGCGAGCCGTCGCGGCCTCCGGCGCCAGTCGTCAGTTTTTCTCGACCTCCCAACCGGCCGCCAACAAGTCCTTAAAGCCGCCAACGTTGTATACGTCCTTGAAACCCATATCGAGCAGCGTCTTGCCAGCCAGCGCGGCCCGTCCGCCAGAGCCACAATACAGGATCACCGGGCGATCCTTGCGAAGCGCCGGATCATGGGTGGGCAAGTCTGGGTCGGCTTTGAATTCGAGCAGACCGCGCGAGACCGCCAGCGCACCCTTCACCTTGCCACTCGCGGCGACCTCGGTTCCATCCCGCACATCGACGATCAGGGCATCGGACTTCGCCACTAAATCGGCGGCGTCGGCCGGCGTGATCGCCGGAACAGCAGCGCGAGCGGCGGTCAGCATATCTTTGACGGATGTGGGCATGTTGGCCTTCCTCCGGTTCATAGATCAGGTGAATGAGCCTACTCCGAATGGGAGAGGGCTCAATGGACCTGCATCCAGAGCATATCTGGAGGTAACGTGAGGCAGCCGAAACTGCGTCTGGATTTCTTGACAGGCAGCCACGATTAGCGCACGCTATGGTTGCAATCAGATAGGAGGGTGCAAATCCAGCATGACTCCACCGAGCATAGTCAAAGTTACTGACCTGTGGCATCAGCAACTGATCTGCCAGTCCACATCAAGCTCGGCCACTGTTGTCGAGCGCGAAGATCAGCTTCGCAAATAGACCCCCGTTTACGCGGAAGTGTTCGGGGGTGTTAGCGTGATCAGCATCGGCGATGACGCTCTCAGCGCTACCCCGTTCGATCAAACGCTGGAGGCCGGAAAACGGCTGTCGAGGAACGCGACAAGCCCAGCGATAGGCTTCGCCTAATCCCGCCGCGACGATTCAAGACTGGTAGCGTAGTAATTGGCCAAACCAGTTAGCGCCGTAGCCCCATCACCCTCAAACGAAGAACCGTGCATGATCGCGAGCCTCTTCGGAGCGAGCTTCGCCAGCCCGTGGATGATCTCCGCTGTATTAGGGGCAAGGCTCGTATATTGACCCATGCCGACAGCGGTGGCGGGAGCCGATATGTCACTCGTCGTCAGTGCCGGACCATCCCCGCCATGGGCAAACAGATCACCACAGAAAAGGGTGCCGGTTCGTCCTCGTAGATCACACCAGCGTCCACATTATGGGGGACGTGAGGCGTATCGATGAAGCGGACGCGCCTGCTCCCCAGATCGAGGATGTCCCCATCAGATAGCGCAATCGCAGGACGGTCGGCCATGTCATCAATGGTAAGCCGACAGCCGGTGACGCCGTGAACGATCTGGGAGTGTGGTGTAGTGCCGCACGGCGGTCTCGACTGCCGCTTGGACACTCTCTTCCTGGCTCACATCGGTTGGGATGGCAATGCATTCTCCGGTGGCCTGGGACACAATCTGCGCGGTCTGTTCACCCGCTGCGGCGCTGATCTTGGCGACGATAATCCTGGCACCCTCCGTCGCCATGGCCCGCGCCGTGGCGCGGCCAATGCCAGTCCCCGCACCTGTGCGCCACTCGCATGTCAACGTGTGGGCAGGATCGATGCTGCCCGCCACAAGTCGCTGAAGTATTATGGTTTGCTCTGTTCGAGAAGCTGACGACACCGCTCATGCAAGCGATCCCACTCCCGCCACGTTGGTTCCAGTTCCTTACGATAGAAATCCACAAACGACCCATAATGCCGAAACGGCGCCGTGCGCCAATCGAAATTGATGGTATCCGCCACGAGAAATCCACCGGCCCAATCACTCAGTTTCGACAGTTCTTTGAGTGCCGCCTCCACCGGCTCCAAAGCATAACCCTGCGTCGCTCGCCACGCTGTCAGTTGGGCAACCTGACGGGCGCCGGGCGTGACATCGATCGGCAAGTCAACCAATGCCCTCGCAGTCCGTCCCAACATCGAACTCGCCGGGCCTATGGCTTCACTTGCCCAGCGTGATTTCCTACTGAGATCGGTCATAGCGAACCTCCCAGCAAGGAGTGGCGCTTGGCGAGTTTGGCGTTGGCCGCTTCAATGGTGTGCGACAAGCCCCAAGATTGGGCACAGACCGGTCCATACCCGAGTAGATTGCTGACGTGATCATTCAAACGGCGACCGCAGAAGGCGCATCCTTCGGAATCATCTAACAAAGCCACAAAGTTGTTTGGGTCGCTATCGATCAAGCGCAAAGTATCAGCGGTCCGTTCTGCGATCGACTGATGTCGAGGGTTCATCAATACCGCGTTCATGCTGACGAGTTCCCCATAGGCAGTTGCAAGTTTGCCCTTTGTTATTGCGATTCCGTCGGCTGTCTCTACCTTGACCGTGAGGCGTTGACCATAGGCCGAGTCGTTCAGCATTAGATTGATCCTTGATTCGGCATAGAACCGCTCTTGGACCTTGATCTGACCACCACCAATCAACACAAACCGCATCGCACGGATACAATCGTGCTTGGGATAATCCAGCCATGGCGACCAGTCACAAGCCGAAACCCAATCTGGTTGCGGGTCAACCCACGTGATACCGTGGCCCTCCTTTCGCCATTTCGCCTCACTTTCAGTTTTGGCCTCCCACCCTGATGCCATGTACGCCGATGCTTCCTCTTCGCTTATTCCGCTATCGTTGCAATATACCGTCGCGGAATTTGAGCCACTTGGTTCCTGGGTCATCGTCTTAAATTCTCATATGTTTAGATAATAAGCTAAAGTAAGCAATAGTCTGATCGTCGGTCAATATAAAATATACTCTCAATGGCAATATGTTACGATTAATGAAGAGATACCATATAATGAGGGTTTGTTGTTCTCGGCTTGGTGACACTTGGAACTGTGACCACCGCGTCAGCGCGTCCCGTGTCAGTGCCATCGGCGGACCAGTCCCCTCGCGGTCCAGCAAGCCGACTGGGATGGGGATCGACGCGGTCCCCTCAGTGAGGAACACCGCCGAGACGTGCGTGAACAGGAACGGCACCGGCGGGAGCAGCATCGTCGATGGGAAGACCATCAACGTTTGGGAGGCCAATCGGTATCAGACCGACGGTTACCCGCACCTCAAGCCGCCGTGCAGGTGCGCTGACGCCCAACTCATCCCGTCCTGGTCATCGTCACCCGCCCAGCAGCTTCATCGCGCGGAAAGGTCATCGGCATTATCTGTGGGGTGATCGACCGCCCGAAATGCACTTGATTATTGCAGATGCACCTTCGTCTCGATTATAGTCTGTCTTTCAGGCTTGCTTGGCCGTTTTGGAAATGTCCATCACCTCAGACCCTCTGAGGAAAGCGGTATTATAGATGTGGCTGATTAGACTTCTAGGAATGGGTGGTTCCGGCTAACAGATGGCGCAACTGCTCCATGGCTCCGGCACTCAACATCAGGTACTGAGCCAAAGGCGTCTGTCATGCGATATAGCGGCATGGGCCTATACACTGGAGGGAACCTCACACGTTACAGGTCATGCTGACGTGGCTCCCAACCGTCCGACTGGCCGCAACTGGCCTGAGGAATAACCTATCATCTATGCCCTGCGTATTGGCTGATGTGAGCCGAAGACTTCCTGATTGCTGCCTTGTCGATTGATGGCTTCATACTGGAAGTGGGTAATGTTCTTGGTTATGCTTCTGCGTGATCTGGTTCGATTGCTGACTATTCACTGCAAGCGTGCTGGTCCCCACGATACAAGGGATAGATAGGCTATACCAGTGTCGTAATGTTGCTCCCCATCCGTGTTTGCCGCTGAGGGATCATCCCTCTGCGTAAGGGCAAGGGATACACGGGAGCCGGGCTATGCCCAAACGCCCTGGGATCATCGACTGGCGGATACTCACCATAGTTCGTGCCAAATCGGGCTGGCAGGCGGAATGCACTTGGTGCGATTCCACCTTGAACTTGGGCAGCCGTCCTATTTCCGATGGACATGGAAAAGGCAGCGAAGGAGCCTAAGTTTCGCGTTCCCAGATGATCGTGTTACGGATCAGGCGACCTGGGAGTATGGGTATTTCCTGGATCGGAGTTCGCAACGTGAGGCGGTCGCCATCCAATTCAAAGTATCGGATTTGCCTCGGGTATGGTAGCCACGCGACATCGGAATCGATCACCACGTGGTCATCATGAATCGTGAAACGACCAGAATATGCGCACATTCCCATGACGATCGCCCTGAAATCTGAGTCGCTGACCGGGGACGAACGCTCTGCGGTCGTTAAGATCGCGGTCATTCGTCCATTCGGCGCGAACGTGATGACGCCACGCGGATTGGCTCCGAACAGATCGAATTCTTCACCCGTGTCCTCCGTCCTGATCCGATTCGTGATCAGTGTCCATGTGCCGAATAGGCCGTGGGGATTGGATGTGGACATGAGTGTCGCGCCGTTGCGGATGGACGAAGATAGGTCGTTAACCGCAGGTCAATCAAGAGCATCACGACGGTTCGCCTACGACCACCATTAGGCGTTGGGGCCGGGGGCCGGTGGCTGCCAGTAAATGCACGGGATCGGTGTCCGACGAGGTCTCGATCTCCTTATTCTGTGCATGCTGACCCAGACGGGCAGCGCGAGGAACAGACGCTGCGGGGTGCGAATTGGCACCGCTATCAATTCAGCAGCCATCGAACTTGCACTCGGTCCGCCATCGGACTGGTGGGTCCATCCGCACCATCCGGCCGCTCTCAGTCTCTTGGCGGCCATAGGCGATAGCCGACGAAGCCTTGCGGGAGCGCACGAAACTGGTCACGCTCAACGACGGCCAGCCGACACACTGGCTAGGTCGGATCATCTCGGGAGGATGTTTCATGGCGGTAATCAAGGTGCGCGACCTCGCATACGCCCGGCTCCAATCTCCGGACTTGGACGCACAGGAGGAATTTCTGGCAGCGTTCGGTATGGTGCGTGCTGCGCGGACACCAACGGCGCTCTACATGCGAGGGACTGATCCGGCCCACCATATTCATGTCACTGAAAAGGGCGATCCGAAGTTCATCGGCTTTGCCTGGGCCGTTACAAATGAGGACGACCTTACTATGATCTCGAAGCTGCCCGGTGCGTCGGATGTTGAAAACATCGATGAACCCGGCGGTGGCAAACGGGTTCGACTGATCGAGCCCAACGGCTACACGATCGAGATCGTACATGGCATCGAAGCCGTCCAACCGATCGAGGTGGTGCGGCAACCGATCAATTCGGGTGTCGCGCCTCTGAACAGAGCCGGCGAGGTAATCCGGTTTGCAGCCGGGCCGTCCAGCGTGAAGCGGATCGGCCACGCCGTTCTGGGGTCACCGGAGAATCAGGAGACTGTCCGTTGGTTCCGCCAAACCCTCGGTCTGGTGTGCTCGGACGACGTTTATGCCGGCGACAAGGACAACATCATCGGTCAGTTCAGCCGGATTGATGCCGGCGATGATTATGTCGATCACCATGCCTTCTTCTGCATGAAGAATGAACGGGCCGGGCTGAACCACTTTTCATTCGAGGTGCAGGACATCGACGACGTGTTCATCGGCCACGAATATCTGAACGGTACGGGCAAGTACGAGCATATGTGGGGCATTGGCCGCCACCTTCTGGGCAGTCAGGTTTACGACTATTGGGCCGATCCGTGGGGCCGCGTCCATGAGCATTGGGCCGATACCGATCGGCTGAATGTGCAGAACGGCGGCAACCTCGTACCGGCTGAAGAGGGGCTTCGGTCACAATGGGGAACGCGGCCACCGGAGAAGTTCAGGGGTCACGTCAGCCCTTGATAGCTACCGGCTCGGGGATGGTCTGATCGCCGCAGCGTTGGCTTCGGACGGGGGATTACTCGCCGACTGCGGAGGCTACCCCAACCACGCGAGTACTTTCGGTAGGTGCGCCGCAACGGGTCTTACCCGGCATGGAGGCCATCGCTCTGCGACCCCGCGTCAGGTATGCTTTGCGGCCCGAAGGAGGCAGTTGGCATGGAGCAAGCAACAGAGGAAATCTATAGAAGTTCGAATGGTGATCGCTGGACGCTGATCCGATACACAAATACGGGTCGCCGCGTGGTCCGGCATGAAGCCAATCCGTCGTCCGGTGGACAGGTGACAGATACAGATGTCGATGCGTTTTTGAGCGTCGCCGGGTCCGGTCCGGAATTTGCCGCGCTACGCCGGCTGCTCGACAAACCAGCGAACCCAACAACCGCGTTGTAGTTCGCGGACGCAGCAGCCAACGGATTGCATTCGTGTCGGAGGTAGCCGCCCGGCGACTCGCCATCGCAAAGCGGCGCGTCCCGGCTCCAGTGTCGCATAGAAAGAATGCCGCCGATCCGTGATAGATATATTGCGTGGTGAAAAGTGAATTCGAAATATTCGCGCGACAATTTACATTTTCCCAAGTGCCTAATTGCTAATGAGAAGTGGGATGTCGTAATATATTCTCTCCACCGGAAAGTATGGCTTCTATTACGAAGTCTAATTTCCATCGCCCTTCCAAACGACTCACAAAATAAGTTTATCGAACGAATTATCTTAACAGCAATTAGGTGAATTATTATGGGTGAAAGAAAGCGGCGTCAAATGGCTGCGGCGAAAACATTTCCATTGGACGATTCAATCAAGACCGATATCGCCGGGATTGTCGGCATGTTCTGGTTTGCCGAGGTTCCGGCTGGTAACTGCGTGCCTCGGGCCTGCGTCGGCAAAGCGGTGCTGGCGGCCTGTGGCATTCAGTCGCGATTGGTCGCGGGCAGCATGCTCTTGCGTGCCGGACCTCTTCCAGTTCGTGATACGCTGCGGTTCGCCTTGCCGAATAACCGTGGTGGCTTTTACCAGGGGGTCGTCATCGGTCACGTGTGGAACGAATGCGAGCATGATCTGATTGATTTCTCAGCGGGCGACTGGGAAGCTGAGGCCGCCCTCATGTATGCCACTGCGACCGATCCTGCCGACTTGGCGCTGGGTCCACTGGATTGGCAGGTAGAGGTCCCGGCGTTCATCTGGCAAGCGGCAGGGCCGCTGAAGGCGGCATGGCGTGAGCAAGGCGAACCGGCCGTAGGAGGACTTTGGTACGGCGGCTGGTCTGGCCGCATTGAGCCGACGTATTCTGACTTTGATCCAATCGTCCGAGATGCCAAACCGCACATCGCCGAGAAGATTGCCGAACTCCGGCTGCGGGAACGTATCGCCGATCACGGCATCTGACGTACAAAGAATGTCAGACGCCTTGGCCGCAATGCGGACTTGGGGTTCCGCTACCAGGGTCGGACCTGCATAAATCATGCTGAAATAGAAAGGCGCCTAACGCTTCGGTAGTGGTCATCGGGGAGGATCGTTGCATCATCTATCGAAATGCCGAAACGATCGACAATGAGGCGTATGAGGGCCGGTCGGTGAAGCTGCCGATCAGCCCGGATGATGAAGCGGCGGGCGATGATATCATAGATCACCCGGCCTCGCGGCCATTCCTCGTATTCCGACCAGACCGGTGCGGTCGGAATTCCTGCCTCGCGCAACGCTCGGGTGCCGCTACGGTTTAGGTGTGTCCAATGTTCAAGGTGGCCCTTATCAACGGTCAGCATGTCGCCATATGCGTCGGCTTGGTCCAGCGGAACAGCCACTGCGATGATGGCCGCGTGGCCGTCCGCCTCCACGACCCAGAACGGGCCGACCATTCCGGTAGTTGGTAGCTCAATGGACATTCAAGCAGCAGCCAGTCGCGCCAATGCCCGATGCACTTCGACCATCGCCATCGTGTCCCGGCGACAGTAGGCGAGCAATGCGGCTCGCAGTTGTTCAACCTCATCCTGTCCCAGCAGGGAGCCAGAAGCGCCAGAAGCCAAACGCACGAACGCCGCTGATGCAGCGAGACCGTCAGCCACACCTTCAAGATCGTCATAACCAAAACCGGGAGAGAGGGCTGGAGCGACCGACTTTATCGAATTGCTGAACCAGAATTCGCGGAAATAGACGGCGCCCCGGACAACCGGCAACAGGTCTGCAAGCCGAGCAGTGATCGCTCTGAGCGATCCTCCGAGATCAGGAAACACGGCGGCCAGTTCGTATAATCGTGTTTTCTCGTAGGCGGAATAGACGATGATCGGGCCGTCGAAGGCGTCGAGAGCCTCGATCAGCGATTCCGCGAACCGCCTCCTGGGGTCGCTTTCGCCGACAGCCAGGAATTCTCGATGATGCAGGACGCCATCCTCGGTCGCCGCATGCAGTGACCATTGAAACGGAATGGTCTGGTAGGGCCGGGTGCCTACATACAGCGGGATGGCGGGCATCATCGCCTCGAAATCCAGATAGCAGGCGGGTGGGCCATAACCGCGCAGCAGATAAACGAGGTCAACGGAGATATAAGGCTGCCCGCTGGCCGTCGCGTCCCGGATGATCACCTGCTTCGACGTAAGCGGGAAATCCGCTGGTATCGCAGAAATGGCTTCGATGCCGAGCACCTTGAGTTCGTCAGCCCGTAGCTGTGACAAACGAGGGAGATAGGCGATCCAGTCATCGGGCTTGTCCGCTGTGCATTGATCCTTGAAGTCACAGGTGTACGGCGAATCACATTGCTTGCCGGGTTCCGCATAGGGCGAAGCCGTCATCGCCAAGCAGTCTCGCATGGCGGGGAGACGACCGGGGATATCAACTAACCGCTCGGCAACGGCGACGGCGACATCCAGACGGGTAAAGAAATCCGTCCAGCAGATACCGTCCCGGCCCCGCACATAGGCCGTGTTCACATGCAGAAGCTCCATAGAGGACACCTCGATACCGGCACCCCGGAGAACGTGGACCTGGAGCGCGATGTCATCCAGATAATGATCTTTCAGGCCGCTGCTGCTCTTGACCTCGCGCAGGCCCCAGGTGCCGGACGGAAGCCTCTCCATCACGTCCACGCGGATACGGATATCGTCATAGACAAATGCAGCCTCGAATATCGCGGGCACGCTTTCGTCGTCCATCAGGGCCGCCGTTCGGGCGACCGCTTCCGCGTGCTGCCACGGCGCCTCGGTAATCAGAACACCGCCGGGGAAAAGCAAATGAGCCTTGGCGCCGATTTCCTGCCCTACGTCGGCCGGAGAGCCGGGTTCGCGGTCTTCATAAGGCATGGGCTCGTGAACAACCAGCCACAGACGGCGCGGGCATTGTAAACCAGCCATGTAGCGCGATTTGGTTAGGTGCAGGCTGACCACCGGGCTTCTCCGAAGCTGACATCCTCGAAATGGTCCTTCAGTTCTGCCGCCGCAACAGAAAGAATGTGCCTCGCTGATCCCCTACGTCCGCTTCTGACGCAGACATGGTGCATTCCCACACGATGCGTGACAGCCCGTCGCCGGTCGGCTATTTCTTCGGAGATCACATGAAAACCTGATCCGCCATCTTCACCAGCAGGAACCAGACCACGCTCGGAATCCGTCCGGACGATCTGGCTCGTGTTTGTTCATTGAGGAGATTGCGATGTTTCAGGTTCAGGCTCCCGTCGTCATCGTTCCGTCCACCGAGGCCCGTGCAGCACTTGGTGTTCAGGTTCGCCCGGCGGCGTTGGCGGCTTGGCGCGAGATCGCCCGCCGAGGTGAGGGCATCGAGATGGCCCATTTCCAGATCGTCCACACGGGCGTGACGTTAGCGGTGTGCTCGCGTATCCGCCCCGACGGGTTCATCGAGATCGAGCTTGGTATGGGCGACCCACGGCAGGCCGCTCGTGTCATTCCCGCCGCACAACGAGGTCGGTGGTGCGGGCTTTCGGGCGCCGCCATGGCCGGCGCATTCTCCAAGGTGTTGCCGGCTTCGACCTACCGAGATACAGGTCTAATTTTGGTTAAGCCTACAGACCACCAGCCACCGTTCGGCTGCTTGCAGTTGCGGACTGAGGCGCGTTCGGTAACGGGATGGCTGGACGAAGGACGTTGCGACCGCAGACAAGGCGGATGGATCGGCCGAGGCATCTGCCGTGGCTATCGCCAACTCACTGAGGCTCACCGGCGACGGACGGATGGCACCGGGGTCGGGCCCATCCACACCGAAGTCATCGGCCCGCCAGATATCGGGTGAGAAACGGTGGCTCAAAATAGCTGCAAGCAGCCGGTTGAACGCTGCGCCACCGTGCGTGGTCCAGCGACCGCCACGCCACGTCCAGATACTAGCCCATCTTATTCACGGCATCATACGGCAACCGGAACATAGCAATATAAGAATGAGTGATGCCATGCCTCCCCCCCTGCTGGTTGAACCGCGTTTCAGACCGTTTCTGGCAGG
>JBEKLE010000213.1:0-11362 GCA_050010355.1 Rhodopila sp.
TCTTTGTCAGCGCACGTGTGGCACAGGTATCACCCGCAACGGCATGCCGAGGGCGGCGATAAGGCGCTCCTGGACGCCACTTATTGTGGCGCTGGCGAACATGCAGCCGACGCCGGCCCCGGGCATTTTCACCCTTACCAGGTCATCCTCGATGCCAACCAATTCGCAGTCGCCGCCGTCCGCACGCAGAAACGGACGCAGCTCCTCGATCGCCTGACTGACCAGGCGAAACCGGCGGTCGGCGGCGGTTTCGATTTCGGTTTGCACAGTCATGATCTCATCCTCCGAAGGCTCTGTGCTCGCTACCCGAACGATTTGCCGCAGGAACAGCTCGACTTCGCTTGTGGGTTTTCGAAGACGAACCCGGACCCTTCCATGCCGATGACAAAGTCAACCGTGGTGCCTTCCAGATAGGGGATGCTGGACGGGTCGATGAAGATCTTAACACCGCGCTGCTCGACCGTCACATCGGCGTCTTCATTCGCTGCGACGAGACCCATTTTGTACTTCAGACCTGCGCAACCGCCGGATTCGACCATGATCCGCAATCCGGCAATCGGATCCTT
This sequence comes from Rhodopila sp., assembly GCA_050010355.1. Classification (GTDB taxonomy): domain Bacteria; phylum Pseudomonadota; class Alphaproteobacteria; order Acetobacterales; family Acetobacteraceae; genus Rhodopila. Next base: position 567 of record JBEKLE010000213.1, read on the forward strand.
GGCGCCGTCGATGGCCATGCGCACGGCGTTGACTGCGCTTTCTGTCATGTTGATCACGGTGCAATCCTTCGTGTCAGTGTGCCTGCACCACTTCAGCAACTTTGATGCCAACCGGAACTTCCTCAGAAAACCTGACTTTTTTCACCGCGGTTCATACCAACGAGCCGGTCTGTCCGGAATGCGACACGTCGGGTTTCGTCACTATCCGACGCACGTCGGGTTTCGTCACTATCCGACGCCATGTCTGCAACATTTGCTTATGAAACGAGGATGGTCGCGCGCGCCGTGATTCAGAGCAGGCCGAGTTCCAGTTTCGCGGCTTCGCTCATTCGGTCGCGGGTCCACGTCGGGGACCAGACAAGATTTACCAGGACCACACTGACCCCGGGAACGAGCGAAACGATATGCTGTAGCTGTCCCGGCAAAGATCCGGCGACCGGATAAGCCGGTGTGGTCAGTGTCATTTCGATGTAGACCAGACCATCCTGGCGGACCATCAGGTCATGGACCAGCCCCAGGTCAACAAGATTGACCGGAAGCTCGGGGTCGCGGACGGTCCGGATCGCCTCCATCACTTCGGCGCTCAGGACTGGATCGCCCGCGTCGGCCGGCGGCCGTTCGACCTTGGGCGCACGCGGACGGGGGACGTCGTGGACGTCCATCGCATGTTTGACGTCAGACATTCTGTGACTATTCGGTCTTGATTGTGGCACCAGGCAGACCGGCCTCGACGGCTGCGTCAACGGTATGCCACGCGAGCAGGATATGTCCGCACGCCCGTCAGCGGTTCCAGCCGCTCGGTGGCGTCTTCCAGATCGGATGCGACCTCGACAACCGCTCCGGTCGTCACCCGCGCATGGAAGGCGGCAAACACCGCTTCTGCCTGGGCGACGGATTTTCCAGTCAGTCCCCCGGCCCGTGCCGGGCACCACGATGAAAGAAAATGCTGGTGCGACGAGCCGCATAGACCCGCGCGGCCGGGGGCGTATTTTCGTAGCAGGATCTCGGTCATCAGCGACGCCGATGCGGTCGAGATGGCGCAGCCGCGGCCCTCGAAACTGACCTTCGTGATGTGGTCGTCGTCGATCTTCATGAACACGGTCAGCTTGTCGCCGCACAGCGGATTGTGCCCGTGCGCGAGATGACTCGGTTGAGACATCACACCAAAATTCCGCGGGCTGCGGGCATGGTCCAGGATAATATCCAGATAGAGTTCACGCAGGTCCATGTCAGCTCCCCCTATACGCCGCCGAAGATCTGCCGGGCGGCGCAGACCGAGGCGATAAGCGCATCGACAACATCGGACTCGTCGCTGTAAACCCCGAACGAGGCCCGCGTCGTGGCTGCCAGACCCAGCCGATCCATCAGCGGCTGAGCGCAATGATGACCGGCCCGCACGGCCACATTGTGGGTGTCCAGAACCGTTGCCAGATCGTGCGGATGAACCCCGTCGACGGTAAACGATACGACCCCGATGCTCTGCGCGCCGGCCTCGACCACGTGCACGCCTGGGATCGCGGCAAGGCGCTCGGTTGTATAGCGCGTCAGTGCCTTTTCGTGATCGTAGATCGCGTCGCGACCGATGGATTCGATGAAGCCGATCGCCAGGTCCAGCCCAATCGCACCGGAGATATCCGGCGTGCCGGCTTCGAAACGCTGCGGCGGCGGCTGAAACGTCGATTTCTGAAACGTTACCGTCTCGATCATGTCCCCACCGCCTTGCCACGGCGGCATTGTGTCCAGGATCGCGCGCTTGCCATACCGGTCGGCCCATAGAGCTTGTGGCCGGAGAACACGTAGAAGTCGCAGTCCAGGTCACGCACATCTACAGGAATGCGTGGTAGGGCCTGGCAACCGTCCAACAAAACCTTGGCACCGTGCGCATGCGCCAGACGTACCACCTCGCGCACCGGAACGACATGTCCCGTCACATTCGCGACATGCGTAATGGCGACCAAACGGGTCCGTTCATTGAGCAGCTGGGCGAAAGCCGGCATGTCCAGACCGCCGGTCGCATCCATCGGCGCCACGACTAGTTCTATACCGATCCGGTTGCGCAGGCACTGCCACGGCACGATATTGGAATGGTGCTCCATCTCCGAGATCATGACCTGATCGCCGGGCCGCAGGAACGCCGCTCCCCAGCATTGTGCCACCAGATTGATCGCCTCGGTCGCGCCACGGACGAAGACGATCTCGCTGTCGTCCGCCGCATTCAGGAATTTGCGAACGGTGTGCCGCGCGCGTTCGAACCGGTCCGTCGACCGCGCGCTCAGGCCGTAGACACCACGGTGAACGTTCGCATAATCGGAACGATAATAATCCGCCACCCCATCGATCACGACGCTCGGCTTCTGTGCGCTGGCCGCGGTGTCAAGGAACACAAGGCTGGGGTTGTGCGCGAAGATCGGAAACGCGCGCCGCAGTTCGCGCGGGTCGTAGGTCTTGCCGCGCGGCTCGGACCAGTTCATCGGCTGCCTCCTTCGAGCCAGGCTGCCAAATATCGGCGCGTATACGCATCGATATCCGGGACCAGCGCGGCGACGTCGAGCACCTCGGTCGCGAACGCCTCGATCAGCATTGTTCGCGCAGCGACCGGGTCGATGCCGCGGGACTCCAGGTGGAACAGCGCCGCCTCGTCCAGATCGCCGACCGTTGCGCCGTGACTGCACTTCACCTCGTCGGCGTGGATCCTCAGTTCCGGCTTGGTGTCAACCCGCGCGGTCGGTCGGGCTGGTCATCAGGTTGCGATTCAGTTGCCGCGCGTCGGTGTCGTCGGCACCCTCGCGCACCATCACGGAGCCCAGAAATACACCGTGCGCTCGGTCTGCCAACACACCCTTCAGCAACTCGTTGGTTCGCCCGCCACGCGCCTGATGATCCACCGCCGGCGCAATGGTGGCCTCCTGATCGTTGCGTAGCAGATAGGCGGCGCTGATTTGCAGGTTGGCCCCTTCGCCGGTCATGGCGAGCTGGATATCCTGCCGCGACAGCCGCGCACCGGTGATCAACGAGAAGCTGTCGTAGCGCGCCGTCTCCGCAAGCCGTGCGCGGGTGACGGCGAGATGGATCGCCGCCGCATCCTCGGCCTGCACCTTCACGTGTCGCAGGATGGCACCAGGGCCAAGATCGATGTTGGTGACTGCATTGGTCCATCCGGGCCCGCTGCCGATATAGGTGTCCACCACGCTCGCCTGGCTGTCGGCGCCGGCAAGAATGGCGTTGCGCAGATGATACGCCTGCGAATCGGGCGCTTCGCCCGGATGCAGGATCTCGACCGGGTGCCGCAGGACAACGCCTGGCTCAATGGCCAGAATGAAACCGTCGCTGAAGAACGCCGCATTGAGCGCGGCGAAGGGATTGCGCACCGAACACGTCGCTGGCGTCGAAGGCGGCCCGAATCAGGTCCGGACGCAGGTCGATTGTTTCGGAAACCGAGCTCAGCCCGACACCGCGGGGGAGGGCGCCGATCTGGCTAAGGTCGGGGGCGACACGGCCGTTCACCAACACGATGCGATGTGCTTCACCCGGCAGCCGGTGTGCCGCCAGTTGGAACGGATCCGCCCTGACTGCCTGCGCCGGTACCGGCAGGCCGCGGGGTGTTATCAAGGGCCGTAGATCGGTGAACCGCCACGCCTCGTCGGCCCGTGTGGGCAGGCCCAGGTCGATGAAGCCCTGCATCGCGCGGTTGCGCCATTGCGCCAGCCACGCGGGTTCCCGCGCCGCCTCGGCACCGGTCAGGAACGCGTCCTGCAGCGCCGTCATGGCCGGATCGATTGCTACGCCGCCCATTGCTACGCGGCCTTGCCGAATGCGGCATAGCCGCTCAGTTCCAGTTCGGCGGCCAGGTTCTTGTCGCCGGATGCGACGATGCGACCCTCGCTGAGCACATGCACGAAATCCGGTTCGATGTAGTCAAGCACGCGTCGATAATGCGTGATCATAACAATCGCGCGGCTGGGATCGCGCGCACCGTGTGGGCGCCACAGGTCTTGCCGATCAGCAGCGAGTCACACCACTCGGTGTAGTTACGCGCGCCATCCGCCTTTGGCATCACCTTGATCAGGCCGCGGTAGGTGTTCTGGCCGCGTCCGGCGGAGATGCCTTTTGAGACGACCGTGGAGCGGGTGTTCTTCCCCAGATGGATCATTTTGGTGCCGGTATCGGCCTGCTGGCGATTATTGGTGATCGCAAGTGATCGCAACCGAATAAAACTCGCCCACCGACCCGTCACCTTCCAGCAGGCAGCTCGGGTATTTCCAGGTGATCGCCGACCGGCTGTGTCTTTGAACATCGTTGCAACCGATACGCTGTCGAACACCGCATCGACCGCGATACCGGCCAGCGCGGCCCGCTCGCCCAGCGGGATGCCAAGCTTTTCGTAGGTCTGCAGCAATTCGGGATCGACCTCGTCGAGCGACTTCGGCCCCGCGCCCGGCTTGGGGGCCGAGTGGTAAGTCGATCCCTGATAGTCGATCGGCGCGACCGACAGGTTCGACCAGTTCGGCGCAGTCATCCTCTGCCAGCGGCGAAACACCGTGAGCGGCCATTCCAGCAGCCAGGCCGGCTCACCCTTCTTAGCCGAAATGAAACGGACGGTGTCCTCGTTCGGGCCAGCCGGCGCCTCGTCGGCTTCAACATCTGTTACGAAACCGCATTTGTAGCCGTCAACCGTTGCCGCCCGGACAGTGCCCAGCGTTTCGACGCTCAGGCTCATGGCGCGCCCAACCTTGAACCCAGCACCAACGCACGAACCGACACCCCAAGGCATTTCGTTGTGCAGGCGGTCAATTCTCCCATGACACCAAGCCTTCGCAGTTACTGCAACAGCAACCTTGGTGCCAGTTCCAAAGACTCGCCTGAGCAGCCAAAACAGCACGTGCCGCACCGCACCAGGACCAAAGATGTCCCGTTCCCGACATCAACCGTATCAACAGGTATCAGACGGTATCAGACAACCGACAGCGGGAAGCAGTTGCGCCGCTAGAACTTCTGAATCGGAATGCCGAGTTTGCGGACCGCGTAACCGACCTGCCGGGGCGTCAGGCCAAGCAACCGGGCGGCCTTGGCCTGCACCCAGCCCGACTTCTCCATCGCCGCCAGCAATGCATCGTATTCGGATGTGCCGATCTGGGGAAGGTCCGCGCCATCGCCGGGACCCACGGCCAGTTCCGGCACGTCTGCTGGCGCCTCCGGAGTCGGTACCGATGAATTTGCCGGGCGAGATATAACCGGAAGTGGAACAACCACCGCCGGTGGTGGCGGCCCCGGGACTTTCCACAGCACCGACGACAGGCATTGATCATTCTGGCACGCGAAATCGATGCCCTCGATGACGTCGTCGATCGCCATCGTCGCGGTGCGGCGAACACAGTTCTCAAGCTCCCGCACGTTCCCTGGGAAGTAGCATGACATTAGCACGTTGGTTGCAGAACGCGACAATGTTCGGCTGCTCTTGTTGTCGGTATTGAACCGGTTGAGGAATTCCTGGGCCAGCAAGGGAATGTCCTCTCGCCGGTCCCGCAGCGGCGGTACGAAGACCGCAACCACAGAGATGCGATAATACAGATCCGCCCGAAAAGTCCCTTTCGCCACCGCTTCTTCGAGGTTTCGATTAGTTGCGGTTACGATCCGTACATCGACCTTCAGCGTGCGGCTGCCACCGACCCGCTCGAATTCACCTTCTTGCAGAACCCGCAGCAGCTTGGCCTGGAACGCGGGTGAAATTTCGCCGATTTCGTCAAGGAACAAGGTACCGCGGTCAGCCATCTCAAAGCGGCCTTTGCGCTGCGCCACCGCCCCGGTGAAGGCGCCCTTCTCGTGGCCGAACAGCTCCGATTCCAGCACACTCTCCGGCAATGCGGCACAGTTGAGCTTTACGAAAGGTCCTTTGTTTCGCGGCGACATGTCATGCACAGCCTGCGCAAACAGTTCCTTGCCGGTGCCGGATTCGCCGCGCAGGATAACCGTTGAATTGGTCCGGGCTACAGTCCGGATGGTGGCAAGAACGCGGTGGATCTGGCTGCTTTGCCCGATGATGCGGCCGTGCGGAGCTACTCCAGCCTCCGGCTGGCTTTCCGGACGCTGCTTCGCGAGGCGGCTCTGTTCCTCGAGCAGCCGGGCGCGGTCGCGGGTGATGATCCGGTGCAGCCGCACGGTCTGGCCGATCAGATTGGCGACCATCTTGAGGAAGCGGAGGTCGCTGTCGATCTGCACGCCGCCCCACTTCATCCAGGCACGATCGATCGTCAGGGTGCCGATGACGCGATCCCGGTCCTTTATCGGGACACCCATGAACGAGTAGTTCAGCCCGGGCGGCCCCCAGGCCGAAGTATCCCAGTCGAACACATTGTCCAGCGCGACGTCAGGGACCGCCACAGGAACCTCGGTCGCAATGAGTTGCCCGATCGCCCTCTCAGGCAGCGCCTCGTAGTAGCGCCGTGCCTGCGACCCACAGAATGAGCCCGACATCACCAGTTCGGGCTCGCCGGCATCGTCCAGCAGCGCAATCAAACCATTGCCCATGTCCAGGAAGCTTTTGAGAACGCTAAGCGTGGCGGTCATAATCTCCTGCAGGCTTCCCGGTCCGCAGAGGATCTTCGAGATCTCGTAAATGCCGTACAGCTCCATATCCGAGCGATCCGGCATGTGCTCGTCGTACCCGACGGCATTTGGGTCCCGCGCGCTGATCATTCACAGCTCCTTCCCCGCCCGGGCCGCCCAGTCAAATGTGTAGCGGCGGAACTACGTCGCGTATGACACTAGAAGTGACGCCAGGCTCCGGCAACTCCCTTTTCGCGGTGCAGCAAAAAAACTCGCCGGGGCGCAACCATCATCGTCAAGGTGGCACGGAGGTTGCAAATTATCGCGGCGCGGCTTGGACCTTGTGCGAATTGCGACACTCCGCATTCATCGTGGCCCGCCCGCACAGGATTGCTTCATGTGTCGGAGGACAGGCGATGATCACGAAACAGCGCAAACCGACAGGCCAGCACCAGACGCATTTGACGGCCCGCGTCGGCGTCCTGCTTTACGACAACTCGCTCGAGGTGGACACAATCCTGGCCGACGCCGTGGCGAAGATCCACGCCCGGGATATCGCGGTCGGCGGCCTATTGCAGTACTTTGGGGAGCGGCTTCCGAACGGCAAGCGCAGCATGTGGGTGGAAGACCTCGGCACCGGCGCTTTGATCCGGCTCGACCGTCCGCGAGGCCCCGGCGCGGTGGCCTGCCTGCTCGACCCCGATGCTCTCGCGCAAGCGGCGTGTATGCTAGGGCGGGCAATCGATTCTGATCCGGAACTACTGGTGGTCAGTCGCTTCGGCAATGCCGAGGCAGACGGACGAGGCATGAGAGCCGAATTCGCCGACGCGATCTGCTCGGGCGCCGCCGTCCTGGTTGCGGTAAAATTTACGTTACTCAACGATCTTGAAGGCTTTTTGGGTGCGCCAGCCCACCTGTTGCTGCCATCCGCGGACGCGATCGTCGCCTAGGCCGAAAGCATCGTCGCTCAATCCAACCCAATATGCGCCGAGTGACGCGCCGAGACTGAACCGCGCGATCAGTACCCGCGTCGCCGACGTCCCGCCGGCGTGCCGAACGGATCGGCAGCGGAGCGGAGGCGCTCATCCTGCGCGATCCAGCCCTGGGCTGCCGCTTCAGTCGCGAAACCGACAGCGGTCTGCGGCAACGCACCGACCCGCACTATTTCGACTACGAAACTGTCGTCGTCGCGGTGAACGATCCGATACGAAGTATCCGCCATTACTCTCTATGCCATTTTGGCGCCGGCGACGCACGTGACCGTTGAGCAACGGTATCGGCGATCATAAATCAGGGCGCGTTGCCGCTGCGTCCAGAGCTTTGGAAACCAAGGCCGCCGCGCGCTGAACGGTGATGTCCTTCAGGATGTGTACCCCGCCCGCCGCGGTCGCCAGCTTGACTGCACCCTGCTCGTCATAAATCGCCACGACATGGCGGACCTGAACCACCACCAGGCCGCCAGTCGCAGCTTCGAACGTGACCCAGCTCACCGGGCGCCACGGGAGATCATCAGCTTGATATAATCCGCTCGGCTGGTCCCGTCATAAGACATCCCGAAAGGCTTCTTTTCGGTGGTCGCCGGCTTGACCTCGGATGCGGCCGGCCTGGCGCGCTTCATCCGCGCGGTCGTCGGCGGCACAATCGAACGGGCCACCGCGACACTAAGGTCCGTGGCACTGCGCGACGATCCGTCGGACCGGCCCTCGCGCCACGACGCAACGTCCTTCTGCAACTGATCTTTCATGGCGTCGGCCGCGTCGTCCGCCTGCACGGGTTCGTCGTCGGGCGCTGTGCTCATGCATATTTTCCCTCTGGTAAGCGATTGCGCCGAGGTCACCGCTTTAGGGCGGGTGCCTGGACGCTTACGCAGGCATATCGTCGATTTTGTAATTTGAAGGGTATTGGACGCAGACAAGCTACGCCCTTCTCGTCGTGCAGTCGCGGAGAACTGCCAGTCGATATGCGCATGATTGCGCCGAAATGCAAGACCAGAGCCCGCCAGCCACTGGCGGCCCAGGCGATTAGGCTGTAGGGTTTGGACCGCCGAAATGGCGATTTACAAGCCAGCAGGCCTTCAACAGCCCAGGCCTTCAACATCAGACTTCGTTTCATGCCTCTTCGAAGGATGCCGGCAAACGTCCCGCCTTGAATATGATCGTCGGTTCGTCGTCGTAATCGCCGAGTTCCGCGTCACCCGAGGTCGAGAACGCGACGACGCCCGCCCGACTCGGTACCAGCGCCTCGGCTCGTTTGCGAGCGATTTCGGAGGATCGGCAGCGGACGGGCGTATCGGCGATTAACCGAGTGCCTTTGCCGGCCGTAAAGGCCTGCACGAGATAGAGGGTCTCACGCGCCATGGAGGATTGTTCCCAACCTGAGTTGCCCGGACGAACGTCTTTTATAAATCAGGCCAACCCAGACTGACCCAATTTCGAGATAAGGAATAACATGCAGATCCGAGTCGGCTATGAAATCGTCTACGACTGCGTTCAACCGACACCGATGGTGCTGATGTTGCACGTGCATCATTCCAGAGTCGCCGATATTGTGGTCCCGGATCACCTCACGACCGATCCGGCGTTGCCGGTCCGCGCCTACCACGACTCGTTTGGCAACTGGTGCACGCGTATCGTGGCGCCAGCCGGCCGGACCCGCATCGCCAGCACCGCCGTGGTCAACGACGCAGGATTGCCGGATCCATTCGTGCCGTCGGCGCAACAGCATCCGGTGCAGGATCTGCCCGACGATACGCTCGTCTACCTGCTGGGAAGCCGGTACTGCGAAACGGACCGGCTGTCGGAGGCGGCCTGGGCTATGTTCGGGAACGGGCCGACCGGCTGGGCGCGGGTCCAGGCAATCTGCGATTTCGTCCATAACCATATCACCTTCGATTACATGGCCGCGCGCCCGACCAAAACGGCGTGGGAGGTCTTCAACGAGAAACGGGGAGTCTGCCGCGACTTCGCCCATCTCGGCGTCGCGCTGTGCCGAGCCATGAACATTCCGGCACGGTATTGCACAGGCTATCTGAGCGACATCGGCGTGCCGCCGCCACACTCGCCGATGGATTTCGCAGGCTGGTTCGAGGCCTATCTGAGCGGGGCGTGGCACACGTTTGATCCACGCAACAACAAGCGGCTGATCGGGCGTATCCTGATTGCCCGCGGCCGCGATGCGGTCGATGTGCCAATCAGTTGCACATTCGGACCGAATACGCTGGTAAGCTTCAAGGTCTGGACCGATGAGGAGTTGGTGGCGAAGGGATGAGCCGACGATCACCAGGGACAGGAAGAGCCAGCCGAAGCGGCCCGCGGCGGCTTAGCGCCTCAGGTTGAAAATCCGGCTCTCCGCCTCGTCGCGCGACATGTTCAATGCCTGCGTCGCAAGATCCCGAGCGAAGCCGGCGCGCGCCAGCACCCCCAATTCCTTTCTGTGCGCCGCCTCACCGGCATCCTCGGTCGCCCGATAGGGGCCGATCCGGCGTTTCCGCACCAGCACGAGCGCCGCTGCCAGTTCTGTCTCCGGGTCACTGACCGAAGCCGCCCGGGCCACTTCCGGCGCCACGCCTTTGGCGATCAGGCGCGCCTGCACCGCTCGGTTGGACTGACCGCCGCGAACCAGGTTTTTGGCCCGGCTCTCCGCAAACGCCGTATCGCTGACCGCCCCCGCCTGCTTTAGCCGGCCAATGACCTCTTCGACGGCCTCCCGCGCGGCTGCGATCATCGGCGCGACACTGTCGCGATCAGTCTGCGTCAGCGCCCATCGATCGACCTGCCGCGTCAGGACACGGCGCAGACCGGCCTCCGTCGTGGCAAACCGGGCAAGGTGGGTGAGCGCCGCCTGATACAGGCCGTTGGCGTCGGGGGGCGGAGACTCGGCTTTGCTCGACATAGCCCCACGATGCCCGGCATCGCCGTCCATGCAAGAGGTTTCGAGCGCCAGGGGGGGTGACGCCTGGGTGACACCAGTCGCGTGAAGCAACGCGAGCCTGCGCGCGCGCTCGCGAAACCCGTTTGACACGGCCATGCCCATCCCCAATGATGAGCGTTTCTCTCGGACCTGCCCCGAAAGGTCGCGGGTGGGTGATCCGTTGGAAAGACCGACAACAAGGGTTGAAACCCGATGATCTCCGCTCTGCTGCCGAACTACGCACGTGCCGACCTCGCTTTCGAGCACGGCGAGGGCGCTTGGCTGTGGACGGTGGACGGGCGACGATTCCTGGATTTCGGGTCGGGCATCGCCACGGCCAGCCT
>JBEKLE010000214.1:0-10608 GCA_050010355.1 Rhodopila sp.
CCCGGCCGGCTGAACAGATAGCCTTGCGCCTCGACGCAGTTCAGTGACGCCAGGCGATCGAGCTGCGCCGCCGTCTCCACTCCCTCCCCGGTCGTTATCATCCCAAGCCGGGCGCAGAGATCGACCACCGCCGCGACAATGGTATCGGTGTCGCACCCCTGACCCAGCTTCCCGACAAACGAGCGATCGATCTTAACCTTTTCAAAGGGAAAACGCTGAAGGTAGCTTAGTGACGAATATCCGGTGCCGAAATCATCCAGCGCTATCCTCAGGCCCAGGTCCCGCAACTGGTGCAGGATCACCAGGACCGCGTCAGTGTCCTCAAGCATGGCGGTTTCGGTGATTTCCAGTTCCAGGCGGCGCGCGGCCAAGCCCGAGTCCGCCAGCGCGGCCGCCACGTCCTCCACAATGGTGTGGCTGCCGAATTGCACCGGAGACAGGTTGACGGCGACTTTCAGATTGCCCGGCCAGGTTGCCGCGTCGGCGCAGGCCTGCCGCAAAACCCAGAGTCCCAAAGGAACAATGAGACCAATCTCCTCGGCCAGCGGAATGAACTGCACCGGCGGTACCAGGCCCCGTTCCGGGTGTTGCCAGCGCACCAGCGCCTCGAAGCCGCAGACCGAGCGGCCGGCGATGTTGATCAGGGGCTGATAGAACACCCGGAATTCGCCCTCCGCGAGCGCCTTGCGCAGGTCCAGGTCGAGGGTCCGGCGCGCCTGCATTCGCGCATTCATGTCCGGCTCGAAGAACTGGTACCGGCCACGCCCATCGGCTTTCGACCGGTACAGCGCCATATCGGCATTCTTGATTGTTTCGTCGACGTCTTCGCCGTCGTTGGGGATGATGGCGATACCGATACTCGTCCCGATGACGATCCGGTTGCCGTTGATTTCGTAGGGCGCGCTGATGGCCTCGATCAGCCGCTTCGCCAGCGCCGCGCTGTCCGCCGGTTGGCTGATCGCCTGCACGATCGCGAACTCGTCGCCGCCAAGCCGGGCGATCGTGTCGATCTCCCGAACCTGTAGTTCCAGCCGTTTCGTCACCTCCCGCAACAGCGCATCGCCGACCGGATGGCCCAGCGTGTCGTTCACCGCCTTGAAATGATCCAGGTCAAGGTACAGCACCGCACTGCGCTCGCCCCGCCGGCAACGTGCCATCGCATCCTGCAGCCGGTTGTGAAACAGGACCCGGTTAGCCAGCCCGGTCAGTGCGTCATGGTGGGCCATATGCTCGATCCTGGCTTCGGACCGCCGTTGCTCGGTGATATCCTCCAGCGTCACCAGCCAGCCTTCCGCATCCATCGGGGCGTAGTTCACCGCTATCCTGCGGCCGTCGTCCATATCCTGGGACTGGGACTGCCGCGTACCGGCCGACCTCAAGCGCAGAATGAGAGCGTGTATCTTCCGCGGATCGCCCGCCGGCGTGTCTGAAGCCCCGGCCAGCAGAGTGCCCATGTCCTCGATGGTCATGCCGGTTGTGAATGTGCCCGCGGAAAGACCCAGCATCCCGCCCAGCCGGTCATTCCCCACGACCAGCCGGGCTGCGGCATCGAACAGACACAATACTTCCGACATGTTGCCCAGTGCGGCGCCAAAGCGAACCGCCTGGATCTGCAATTTCTTGTCGGCGAGCTCTCGCTCCTGGCCCACAAGCAGTTCAGCCTCCGCGCCACGCCGCGCGGCCTCCGCCTCGACCATCGCGGCACGCGCCTCGCCGAGCAGGCGTTGGCCGCGCAACTGACGCTGCATCAGTAAACCGACACCGACCACCACCAGCTCCAGGATGACCGCGGCGCCGATCAGGTGGGCCTCCTGCTTCCGCCATGGCTGCAAAATCGACGAGACGGTGGCCGACACCGAAACCACGAAGGGAAAGTGCGATAGCGTATGACCCGCTATCAATCTTTCCACACCATCGAGCTGGCTTTTCTTCAGAATGACTTCGCTGGTCGCACCGCTGGCTGCCATCGTTGCAACGATCCCGCCCTGCGTAAAGGATCTGCCTACGGTGGCGGGCACGCCCGGATAACGGGCAAGCAGCACACCATCCTGCCGGGTCAGCGCGATGGCGGTGTCTTCCCCGTTGCCGACCGTCTGATACAGGTTCTCGAAGTACTGCATCACCACCCCGCCGAAGGTGATACCCAGGAACTTGCCATCCGCGCCGGTGATCCGATGGGCGACAACAACCGCCCAGCTGTTGTTCGAGCGAGCGACGATCGGATCGCTGATCACGCTCGTCTGGCTGGGGTTCTCCTTCAACACCCTGAAATAGGGCCGATCCGAGATGTCGTTCGCGGGCACGGGCAAGGCATGGTTGAAGTTAATGAACCTTCCATCGGCATCGATCAACGCGATTGTATCGAGTTGCGGCAGCATGCGCCCGTGCTCGATCAACTGCGCATTCACCTCGGGGCTCGACATCAGCCGCCGGAATTCCTCGGGCGTCTTAACGTTGTCGGCCCGCGTCATCTCGATGAACGTCGTTTGCAACAAGTCGACCGCGTCGAACGCCCGCTCCGCCTGGTCAGCCAGCGTCAGCGCAAGACTTTGCAATTCGTGCCTTGAGGCCGCCAACGCCTGTTGACGCGACTGCATCAGCAGCAGACCCGTGGTGCCCGCTACCAGTAGCCCCAGCACGAGCTGGCTTACCAGGAGCCATGGGATCGCAGCGCTCAGGGACGTCAAACGCGTCGGTTTGGCACGGCCGGCCTGGCGTAACGGGGACGCCAAACCGGCCGGATTCGGACGGCTGTCCCGGCGGCGATGCGACCTGACTAATGCCACGAGCGTGCGACCACGCAACCATTGTGCGTTCGCTCGGCCTTAAATGCCCCAAGGTCCATGTCGCATCCGCGTCTGCTCCGTCCCTGAATGGTTAGGGCAAAAACGTAAAGGATCGGTTAATCCGAACCGCCGATCCTGTGCCGTGAAAGAGCGATTAGCATGACCGCGGTTTCGCAGAGGTCCAGCCGCATCGCTCTTCAGGGTTCCGTCCGGCGGTCAGCTTCGGCTACGCTCCGGCGGTATGACCAGCAGCGCCAACGACGACCTGTGCCACATGCGTGCTGCCCTTGCGCTGGCGCGCCGCGGTTTGGGCACGACATGGCCGAACCCCTCGGTCGGCTGCGTCGTCGTGGGTGACCGGCGCGTCGTCGGCCGGGGCGCCACGGCACCGGGCGGGCGCCCGCACGCCGAAGCCGTCGCCCTGGCCATGGCCGGCGACCGCGCGATTGGCGCCACCGCCTACGTCACGCTCGAGCCCTGTTGCCACTGGGGCCGCTCCCCGCCCTGCACCGACGCGCTGGTCGCCGCTTGCATTGCGCGAACCGTCGTCGCCGCGACCGACCCGGACCCACGTGTAAACGGCCAGGGACTGGCGAAACTGCGCGACGCCGGCATCGCAGTCGAAACTGGACTTCTGGAGACCGAAGCGCTCGAAACGCTGATCGGCTTCAATCACCGCATCACCCTCGGCCGCCCGATGGTGACGCTGAAACTGGCCTCCACCCTGGACGGCCGCATCGCCACGCACAGCGGCGAGAGCCAGTGGATCACGGGCACGCCCGCCCGCCGCCTGGCCCACGCGATGCGCGGCCGGCATGACGCCGTCATGGTCGGCGTCGGCACCGTTCTGGCGGACAACCCCGACCTGACCTGCCGCATCCCCGGCTTCCGGTCGATACCGGTGGTTCGCGTCGTGGCCGACAGTCACCTGCGCACGCCGCTGACCTCGCGCCTGATGAGTACTGCGGCCGAGATCCCCACCTGGTTCCTGCTGCGCGAGGGCACCAACCTCGCCCGCGAGGAGGCTTTCACCGATATCGGGGTGAAGCTGATCAAGATCCCCGGATCCTCGGCGGGTGTGAACCTGACTGCCGCGATGACCGCCCTCGGCACAGCCGGGCTGACGCGCATCCTGGTCGAGGGCGGGGGCCAGCTTGCCGCCGCGCTGCTGCGCGCCGACCTCGTGGACGGGATCGCCTGGTTCCATGCCCCATCCGTGATGGGCGGCGACGGCTGGCCCGCCGTCCAGGCGTTCGGAACCAAAAGCCTGGAGCAGATGCCGCGCTTCCGGCGGGATTGCATAACCCCGATTGGCGACGACATTCTGTCTGAGTTCACAAGACAGAGACCCACGGGGCAGAGATAATGTTCACCGGCATCATAACCGCCCTCGGCCATGTCAGAACCATCACCCCGATCGGCGACGGCCGCGACATGCGCCTCGTCATCGACACGCCGCCTGCGTTTCTCACCGAACCGCCGGTGACCCTGGGCGCATCGATCGCCTGCTCCGGCTGCTGCCTGACTGCGGTGGCGTTCGGCCCGGCGGGGGATCGGCCATCCTGGTTCGCCGTCGATGCGTCGGCGGAAACCCTCGCCTATACCAAGCTCGGCACCTGGACCACAGGATCGCGGGTCAACCTCGAACGCTCCCTCCGCGTGGGCGACGAACTTGGCGGGCACCTTGTCTCTGGGCACGTCGACGGCGTCGGAACGGCGGTTTCCGCCACACCTGAAAACGCCTCCACACGCTGGGTTTTCCGGGTTCCCAACGACATTTCCCGCTTCATCGCGGTCAAGGGCAGCGTCGCCGTGGATGGCGTTTCGTTGACTGTGAACGAAGTGCGGGGCGATACTTTTGGGGTGAACATCATCCCCCACACTGCCTCGGTCACAGGATTCGGGACCCTAAAGCCGAACGACCCCGTGAATATCGAGATCGATACCCTCGCGCGCTATGTCGCTCGCCTGGCGGAGACCGCCTGATGGAAAACCTGAAGCAAAAGTTCGTCACCAGCGAACTGTCCAAGTATCTCTCATCTGCTGAAGACCTGATCGAGGAAGCCCGCAATGGCCGGATGTTCATCCTGGTCGATGACGAGGACCGCGAAAACGAAGGCGACCTCGTCGTCCCGGCGCAGTTTGCCACGCCCGACGCGATCAACTTCATGGCCCGCCATGCTCGGGGCCTGATCTGCCTCGCCCTGACCAACGCCCGCGTCGACAAGCTCGGCCTGCCGCTGATGAGCCAGCAGAACGGCACGCGGCACCAGACCGCCTTCACGGTCTCGATCGAAGCGCGGGAGGGCGTCACCACAGGGATTTCCGCCGCGGATCGCGCCCGCACAATTGCGGTGGCGATCAATCCCGAGAGCACCCGCGACGACATCACCACGCCCGGCCATGTCTTCCCGCTGCTGGCGCGCGCGGGGGGTACCCTGGTTCGCGCCGGCCATACCGAGGCTTCCGTCGATATCGCCCGCAAGGCGGGACTGACCCCCGCGGCCGTGATCTGCGAGATTATGAACGACGACGGCACGATGGCTCGGCTGCCTGACCTGGTGACGTTCGCCCAGCACCACAACCTCAAACTCGGGACGATCGCCGACCTGATCGCCCATCGGCGGCTGACCGAACGGCTGGTGCGCAAGGTCGAGGAAGGCTCTTACCTGCATGCAGCCGGTGGCGAATGGCGGGCCGCCGTGTACGCCAACACGGTACAGTATCAGGAGCATCTGGCGCTGATCAAAGGCGACGTCAGCGGCAACGAGCCCGTCATGGTGCGTATGCATGCGATCGATCTGCTGGACGACATGACCGGTTCGCCGCACTGGATCGCCGTGCACAACGCCATGCACATGATCGGCAAGGCCGGCCGCGGCGTCGTTGTAATGATCCGCGAGCACCGCCCCACCGCTTTGGCCGACCGCGTCCGCATGTTGGCCACCGGAACGCCCCGGCCGCAGCGGGAGTTGCGCGATTACGGCATCGGCGCGCAGATCCTGCTCGACCTCGGCATCAAGAACATGATTCTGCTGACCAACCATCGCCGCACCATCATCGGCTTGGAAGGTTACGGGCTCAACATCGTCGAGCAGCGGCCGATCCCGAACATCGTCGGGGTGGACTACGAGGGATGAGCACCGAGGATGCCGAACTTCCGCGTGCCCCGCATGTTCCGGGATCCCGCCCGCATCTGCTGATCGTGCGCGCACCGTACTACCGGGAGGTGGTTGACGGGCTGACCGCCGGCGCCTACCGCATCCTGGGCGAGGCTGCCGCCACCGCGGAGACGCTCGATGTCGCCGGGGCCTATGAACTGCCACAGGGGATTCGGATCGCGCTGCGCGGCAACGGCAAGTTCGATGGCTTCATCGCGTTGGGCTGCATCGTGAAGGGCGAGACCGACCATTACGACTTCATCTGCCGCGCGACGATGGACGGGATCATGAACGTGGCGCTGCAATTCGGCATCTGCCTGGGCACCGGGTTGCTGACCTGCGACACGATCGAGCAGGCCGCGGCCCGCTCCGGCCAGGACGGCCATAACAAAGGCGCCGAGGCTGCCGCCGCGGCCCTGCTCCAGATCAACGCGGCCCGCCATCTTGGCGCCGTCTGATGGGGGGCGCCGTCTGATGGCACGCGCGGCGAAAACCCGGCCACGCACGGCGTCGCGGGTCGCTGCGGTGCAGGCGCTGTTCCAGGCTGAGCAGGCCGGCGACAATGCCGAGACGGTGATCGACCAGTTCGTCCGGCATCGGCTGGGAGACCTCGCTGGCCAGGACGGCTTCGAAGACGGCCGTATTCCGGACGCCGAGGTGCCGCTGTTCACCCGCGTCGTGCGGGAGGCGGTGCGGCGTCAGGATGTAATCGACCCGATGCTGGTGGAAGCCTTGCCCACCGACTGGCCACTGGCTCGGATCGACCCGGTGCTGCGGGCATTGATGCGCGCGGGGGTGGCTGAACTGGCGATGGACGATGGGCCGCCAGCGCGGGTGGTGATCAACGAGTATCTGGATATCGCGCGCGGGTTCTTCACAGGCCCGGAACCGGGAATGGCGAACGCGGTGCTGGACCGGTTGGCACGGGTGCTGCGCGCGGCGGAGTTCTAAGGCGATCAAAGCGGCTGCCGTGTGGGCCGCTGGCGCAACACCCTCATTATGGTGGACAGACGGGGCGGGCTCTCGTCGTGCGCCGGCATCGCTCGGGTTGCTGGCCCGCACCTCGATGGTCGCGGAGGGAATGCCACGACCCCGATGAAGCGCGAAGAACGATTTGATCGTCGCTACTTAGACGAAACAGTACCCATTTGACGTTAACTTTTCGTTCAGATCTGGGTGGTAGGGTCAAGCCTCTTTTTTGGCGAAGGCACCTCAGTGTATTACCCAAAGTCCCCATTGCTGGCTGCATGTGTGCTCATGATGGCGAGCGGTATCGGTCGTCCGACTTTTGCCGACGATGTCGTGGTGGCGCCTCCGGTCGACGCCGCACAAGGGCCACAGCTTCGCTCACAGACGCAGGCGGCCAGTAACGGTCCCTCGCCGATCACCCTGAGGCTTCAGTATACGGGTGAGGGCGCCGACAACCCGGTCGGCGGCCTCCATAACGGCGCGACCTATATGAACCAGATCCTTGCGCAACTGCACGTCGATTCAAAGGCATTTGGTTGGACCGGCGGAAGCTTTGTCCTGGAAGGATTCTACGAAAACGCCGACTCTCTGGACACTGGGTATGTCGGGGCCATCCAGGATCCAAGCCTCATCGATACATCGGGTGTCGCAGTGTTTCGCTTGTACCAAGCCTATTACAAGCAGGACATCGGCAACACCAACCTGCTTTTCGGCATCTATGACCCCGAAACCGAGTTCGGGATCACCAAACCGATGGACGTCTTTTTCAACGGTGCCTACGCCTGGACCACCACCCTCGACCAGTCCGGAGTGAACGGGCCATCGACCTACCCCAGTACCTCCCTGGGTTTTCGTATTCACCAGAAGCTGTCCGACCAATGGAGTGTTCAGGCCGCAGTACTCGACGGCGTGCCGGACAGCGCGAAAAATCAGACCATCAACGCTGTGAACATCAACAAACGAGCCGGGGCGCTGTTGATCGGGGAAGTGGACTACGTGCCGACGAGAACCACCAAGATCATGGCCGGCGGCTGGGGTTACACGGGTGAATTCGACGCCCTCAATCAGTTCGACGCCAATGGAACGCAGCATCAAGTTTATGGCAGCAGTGGTGGCTACATCGGCGGCGCGACACGGCTGTACAGCCAGACCGCCCGCCGCGGGCTGGATGGCTTCGTCAATATCGGCATCGCCAGTTCGACGACCCAGTTGGTCGAAAGCTCATTGAATGTCGGTCTGGTTTACACCGGTCTGCTTGATGGCCGCCCGTTCGACCGCCTGGGCGTCGCCACAGGGATTGCCCGCGCCGGCGATCCTTATCGGGCAATGCAGGTCGCCCTCGGCAACCGCGTCGAAACCTATGAAACAAATTTCGAACTGACCTATCGCGCGCCGATCACCCGGTGGCTGACCGTTCAGCCGGACATTCAGTACTGGATCAATCCCGGCGTGGATCCGACGCTGAAGAACGATCTGCTGTTGCTGGTTCACTTCGAGGTCAGCCATGTGTTCGATTTTTGATCCTGTCATTGTGGGCAGAGGCAGGCGAGCATGGCTCTTGACAATCTCGTCAAAGTGGCGAGCGGTCAGCATGACGGTGAACAGCCTGAATGGAGACGTCCATGCGTAAGCTGACAGCCGTTCTGGCGGTGGTGGCATTGATATCGTCCGCAACCGTTGCCGAAGCACGCGGTGGACGGACGTCAGCGGCCGACTGCGAGGCGGGAAGCGATGATCCAGATTGTCCGGACGCGCCCGCCCCGCCGGGCAAGACGCCGCCCGCTAGCTCGGGGCAGTCGTCAACGCCTGCTCCGCCTCACAAGTAGCCGGAAGGTGCGGGTCCAGGACCATTTGCGGGCGGCCCATCGGATCGATCCTTTATGCACTGGGACGCGGTGATCGGCCAGCTTGGACAGGATGACAGGTGACGGCATGAGGTTCTTTCGACTTCGTCTGCGCACACGGATTTTCGTCGGCTTTGGCATGCTGATCGCGTTGCTGCTCGGCATCGCAGCATTCGGCAGCTACGGTCTTTCGGTGGTCGGTGAAGAAATCGACAAGATGGACGGCATCGCCGGCAACGCGAACCGATTGCAGGAACTAGCGCTCCGCCTCGAAGTGATCCAGCGCGGTTTGTCGATCTATCGCGTTGAGGCAGATGCCGGTTCGCTGCATGAAATAACGGATGCCGAGGCGCGTGCCACGGCACTGCTGGAGGAGTCGGCACAAAATACATTCTCCGAACAACGGCGGGCGATGTTCAATGGCGTGATCGCGAAGCTTCGCACCGCCACGGCCAAGCGGGAGCATTTCGCCTCGCTCCTGGATACCGGATTTGCTGAACGTGCCAAGCTGTTCGCCGCCGGCACGACGTTGCGCGCTGCGGCGAGCGGGCTCGCAGATGCGGTGCGTGCAAGCGACAATCCAGCCGACGAGCCCCCTGCAACCGCTGCCGGCGCGGCGGTGCTGGCAGCCGAGGCCACCGGTTTGCGCTTTCTGGCGTCGCGTGAGCCGGCATGGGTCGCGGGTTTCAAGCAGGACGCAGCGACCGCCGGCCAGGCGCTGTCGGCCTTGGACGGAAGCGGTTCCCCGGCGGTCAAGTCCGTGGTTCCGCCGCTTGTTGCCGCGCTGGCGCTTTACGGCACGACCTTCGACAAGGTCGCCGACACACTGACTGAAGCGGAGTCGATTTACACCGAGCAGCTCAGGCCCGATGTGCGCGACATGCAAACCGTTACTGGAAAGCTGCTGGAACGGCTGCTGACGGGCTTTAATTCTACCAGCGCGAAAGCCTACGCGATTTCGGCCGATACGCTGACGAAGCAACTCGGTCTGTCTGCCGCAGCGACTGTGATCGGCATGGTGCTCGCACTGCTGATCGCACGCACGATCAGTCGACCGGTCAACCGCATGACGGCCGCAATGACGAAACTTGCGGCCGGTGACACGACGTCGGAAATCCCGGGCCGCGACAATACGGACGAGATTGGTGAGATGGCCCGGGCGGTGGAGGTTTTCCGCCAGCAGGCAATCGAGAAAAACAATCTGGCGGCCGCGCAGGAGCGGGAGCATGCGGCCAAGGAGCGGCGGCAGAAGGCCATGGACATGCACACTCAGGATTTTGGCCGCAGTGTATCGGGCGTCATGGCGGGCTTCATGGCAGCTGCCGCCGCTATGCGTGAGGCCGCCTCCGAGGTCGCGCAGGGCGCTCGGCAGACGCGCGCAAGCACCTCCAGCACGGTTGAGGGAGCGTTGGCGTCCGCTCGGGATCTGAACGCCGTGGCCGAGGCTGCGGAACAAATGGCGCTCAGCATAAACGAGATCAGCACCCAGGTCTCCCATGTCACCGTCTCTGTTCAGGCAGCCGTCAATCGGGCGACGGAAACGGACCACAAGGTCGCCGGCCTCTCGGCGGCAGCGGATCGGATCGGTGATGTCGTGCGGATCATCACGGATATCGCCGGCCAGACCAACCTGCTTGCGTTGAACGCTACGATCGAGGCGGCGCGGGCCGGGGAGGCGGGCAAAGGCTTCGCCGTGGTCGCCGGGGAGGTGAAGGCCCTGGCCGCCCAGACGGCCCGTGCCACTGAACAGATCAGTACCCAGATCGTCGCCATTCGCGGTGCGACGCAAGAGGCGGTAACCGCGGTACGGGAAGTCGGCGGCGCGATCGGCGACGTGGAAACCGTCGC
>JBEKLE010000215.1:0-10601 GCA_050010355.1 Rhodopila sp.
GCGGATGGTTGACCTTTTACAACGACGAGCGCCTGCACCAGGCTTTGGGTTACCTGACGCCACGCGAAATGTTCGAGGCGCCAGGGACCCGTGGATATGTGGACAACGCAAGCGCGTTGACCCGATTCGCTGGCGCCGGCAGAAAATCCAGGACCAGGGCGGCTTACAGCCAAATTTGACCGCCTTCAAAAACCCGCAACCAGTTGCGGTTTATTCGCCGCATGCAAGACCACGTTGCGCATTGACGCGGACAGGTTGATGTCCGCTTCCTTACTCGGCGTGCTTCAAAGCGGCTGGTCCGCTTCCGGCCAATCTCGGCCGTTCGGGCGATGGCCACGTAAGGACCGACCGCAACGCGTCGAAACCGCCGCCGTGCGTCGCACGCCACCTATTGCGCGTCCGTCTCAACGAGCGTGCGCTGTGTCTCAGCGATTGTGCGTCGGACGCCGGCTTCCGTCTCAGCTACAATCGGCGCCATCGTCGGATGGTGGGGACTGCCGCAAGTTTGCGGATGTAAGTGCCGACGGGGTATTCTCAGGTCTGTTGCATGATCGAGGATAAACGCGTGGCCTGGATCTTGAGGTTGGTGAAAATTGACACTGAGGGCGAGCAGGACACGGATGTCATGGAGATCAATCTGCCCCATGATCTCGGCGACCTCGCAAATCTGGGTTTGACTCTGACCGATGCAAATTTGTTGTTGGCGGGTATCCAACGGGAGATCGTCGGCGAGCAAGTCAGGGGCGACGCTATTCGGCCCCCGGAAGTGCTACGACCTCCAACCGTGCGGCAGTCCCGCTCGCAAACCAGGACGCGATCCATGAGCAAGAAGCCACCCTCGCCGTTGCCGCCCAGGGGAGATGAGGACCCGGTCTGGGGAGATCTGTTCGGCTCGGTGCACCGTCTTGCGGCGAGCCCTTCATCAGCGGCGGAGACACCTGCTTCAGCACCACCGCCGCATCGTACGCCCGCACCGAAGGTGAGGAAGCTTGCGACGGAGCCCAAGAGATAGGTACCGCGCCCGGCACACCGATCGTCATGACGTCGACAAGCGGCTCTTCACCATCAGCCCCGATTTGCACCAGCCTCACAATCCAAGCCACGCGTCCACCCCAGGTCAAACAACAGACGCGAAAATACCGCTCTGGCCATCGCACCCCCAAACTTGCGGCGGTCCCGGTATGTCCGGTGCGGTGCCGTTCGCGTCTCGACATCACGCGTGTTCCGATCGTCGCCCGGTCATGTATCGGTAGAACAGGATCTTGGTGACCTCGACGAGTCCAAGATACGCCGTTGTCGCACCGACCAGGAAAACGAAGAACAGCGGCGGCGGCGCCACAAACCCGAACCAGTGACCCCAGGGGACCAGCGGAAGGATGATCGCGAGGGCGACGGCGCCGAGGTTCGTCGCAACGAGATACCGGCACGGCCTGCTGCGAAGGCAAAGCCTGCGTGTGCGTATGCAGAAGACCACCAGCGTTTGCGTTGTCATCGACTCGATGAACCATCCGGTTTGAAACAGCGCTTCGCCCGCACCGAAGAACACCAGCATGGCGTAGAAGGTAATGAAGTCGAAGACGGAGCTGACCGGGCCGAACACCAGCATGAAGCGCTCGATCAGCTTGATGTCCCACTTCACCGGCCCGACAACAACCTCCGGATCGACGCTATCAAATGGGATGGCGATTTCCGAAACGTTATAGATCAGGTTGTTCAGCAGTATCTGGATCGGCAGCATCGGCAGGAAAGGCAGGATAAGCGTGGCGCCGGCCATGCTGAACATATTGCCGAAGTTCGAGCTGGCGCCCATCAGTACGTATTTGGAGACGTTCTGAACTGTGGCGCGCCCGGCGACCACGGCGTCGTGCACGACCGAAAGATCGTGTTCCAGCAGGATCAGATCGGCCGCCGCACGAGCAACGTCCGCCGCACCATCGACTGAGATCCCGACATCGGCGGCGTGCAAGGCCGGCGCGTCGTTGATGCCGTCGCCCAGAAAGCCAACCACATTGCCAAGCCGCTTTAGCGCAAGCAGGATCCGAAGTTTCTGCTGCGGATTGACCCGACAGAACAGGTTGACCCGGGACAACTGCCCGATCAGCGCCTCCTCCGACAGATGCTCCAGCGCGTCGCCGGTCAGCACGCCCGTCACCGGCACGCCGATCTCGGCGAAGACGTGACGAGACACCAGTTCGTTGTCGCCAGTCAATACCTTCACCGTAATGCCGGCTTCGGCCATCGCTCGGATCGTGGCGCCGGCGCTGGCTTTCGGTGGATCCAGAAAGACCGCGAAGCCGGAAAAAACGAGATCGGCCTCGTCGGAAATCGCGGCAGTCTCGTGGGTGGGATCAACCAAGCGGCTGGCGATCCCCAGGGCGCGGAATCCCTGCTCGCCGAGTGCGTCGAGGGTGGCCTGAAAGACAGATCGTGTTGCCGGATCGAGCGGTTTTTCCTCTCCATCTGCGTCCTGGTAGTGGCCTGACAGCCGCAGCAGATCCTCCGGCGCGCCCTTGACGATCAAGCGGCGCCTCTGGTCATGCTCGACCAGAACCGACACTCTCCGCCGCTCGAAATCGAACGGCACTTCGTCGATCTTGCGAAAGCCCGTCATGTCAAACGGATGCGCCGCGAGGATTGCTTCGTCGAGTGGGCTTTTCATCCCGCTCTCGAACTGGCTGTTGACGTAGGCGTAGGAAAATGCGTGCCGACTCTCGGCGCCATGACCGTCGATGGTCCGCATGAGCTTGATCGCGGCTTCGGTCAGCGTGCCGGTCTTGTCGGTGCACAACACATTCATGGCGCCCAGGTCGTGGATCGACGACAGGCGCTTCACGATCACCTTGCGCTTCGCCATCTGCATGGCTGACCGTGCCAGCGTGACCGTAACGATCATCGGCAGCAGCTCAGGCGTCAGACCAACGGCGAGTGCGACGGCGAACATCAGCGATTCCAGCATCGGCCGCGCGAAGACGATGTTCACGACCAGCACGAACAGCACCATCAGTATGGTGAATCGCATGATCAGCATGCCGAAACGGCGAATGCCAACGGTGAATGCGGTGGCCGGCGGCTTCTCGGACAGGCTGGTCGCAAGGTGGCCGAGCGCGGTTCTGTTTCCCGTTCTGCAGATCAGGATGGTGGCGGTGCCGCTGATAACGGACGTGCCGGCGAACACGGTGTTGGACGCGCCCGACGGGTTTTCCGCACCCGACGCGGCGTCACCGACCCGCTTTTCTGCGGGGTAGGGCTCACCCGTCAGCAGCGCCTGGTTGACATAGAGGTCCCGGCTTTCCAGCAGCCGCGAGTCGGCGGGGACGAGATCGCCGGCGATGAGTTCGACAATGTCCCCGGGAACCAGTTGGTGGATCGGCACCGAGACGCTGGTGCCGTCGCGCCGGACGGTTGCCTGCACGGCGACCGACTGGCGCAGCGCCTCAACGGCGTTCTGCGCGCGAACCTCCTGGACAAAGTCGAAAATGATGCTGAGCATCACGATGCAAAAAATGATGACGAAGCTCGCCACGTCACCGGTCGCCGCGGACACCGCGCTGGCGATCAGCAGGATGATGATCAAGGGGTTGCCGAAGCGCGCAAGGAACTGGAGCCACAGCGGCGAACGCTTGACGGTCGCTGCGTCGTTGGCGCCGTACTGCATCAGCCGCGACTGCACCTCCGCGGTTTCCAGTCCGCTGGTTTTTGCCTTCAGCATCATCAGGAGCCGATCGGCCGGCTCCTGCCAGACCTGTTCTCGCCCCGGTTCGCCAGTCCGTGGACGAGCGCTGGAAGTCAATCGAAGGTTGCCGGGGTTATCATTCATTGCAAGAGGTCCAGTTTCTCTGCCCCGACTCCTCTATACGCCTGAATCAAGCGGGGCATTCGAGGTCCTGGGAAAGCGAAAACTGCTGTAGGCGCTAGCCGCCGCGGCACGCCACCACCCGGCGATCGCTGCCAATGTCTGTCCCGGCCGTTCGATTACCGGCATCAGCTTGCCAGCGTAAACCGCACCGGTGTTACCGTCCAGCGACATTAGATCGTCCTCGTTCCGTAATGACCCGCCAATCCGGTATTGGTGGCGCGCCAGATCGATCTCCAACCCCGGGCAAGCCACGAGACACACTTTCCCAAGCTGGCGTGCCACCACCGCGGCATGACTGATCCGCCTGTTGTGCGGCGCGGCTGAACGGTGCATGGGCGATTTCCCGGCCGGCGCCGTCATCGCAACAGTGGTTTGCCTTGTTCGCCGCCGCGATCCCGGGATTTGGCACTCGCGCCGTCTACGCCGGTCTCGGGTCGTCGGAAGGGACCGCCCACAACCGAGCTGATCGTTTGTGCAGCCTATTGGTTGCCCGCAATCGCGATCGACGCGACCGAATTCGTGCGTCGGCCGAGCGTTCCGTCGCCTCCGGCGCGGGCGCCCGTTCGACTCCGGTCACGATTCGTGTTACGATATCGTCACCGGTATATCGTCACTTGATGCAGATCTTTTATCGTCTCTTGATTCAGATCAATGTTTGGCTTGGACCAGCATGATCAAGTTCTTTTGGCCTCGATCCGATCGAAGCCGAAGGCTCCATACGGCCGACACCATTTTTGACCTTGGCGGGCTCGTGCGGGGTCGAATGAGGTTCTTGCCTATACAGAGGAGAAAACGAATGGCCCAAGCCAGTTCGATTACCTCCGGAATTCTCATCGCGGCGGGCTACGGTGATGGCCGTCGAAGTCCATGATTGGCAAGCCCATGCTCTCCACAGGCAATGATCGTCCGCGCGGAAACTGGCCGCCGGACCGGCTTGCGAGAGCATCAACAAACGGAGAAACAGCGACATGAACAAAGATCGTATCGAAGGCGCGGTCAAGCAGGCCAAGGGCGCCATCAAGGAAGCAGCCGGCCAGGTCCTCGGTGATACTAAGCTCGTCGCCGAAGGCAAGAGCGACAAGGCCGAAGGCAAGATCCAGAACGCCGTCGGCGGTGTGAAGGATACGGTAAAGGAAGCGCTGAAGGAGTAGCATCACGCGAATCCCCGGACCGGGAGCGACTACCGCTCTCGGTCCGGGAACACGTTTGGGTAAGAAAGAGATTGTCTGTGGGCGCTGTCGTAGTTGCGGCCGTCCTTTCACGACGAGTGAACTGTAGGGCACCACGACGTATTTCGTGTCTGTCAGTTAAACAGCGCTAATCTCGAATAAACGACGCTAATCTCGAACGTATAAAGAACACTGCTTTTTGGTTTGCACAGCCACACCGATGGCAGCCTCAGTTTGCTGGGCAGCGAAGCCGCGGCCGCGCAATCGAGGCCCGATCAGGGTCTTGTAGCGGCCCATTGTCGTTTTTACTAAGGACCGACGGCCATAGTCCGTCGCAATTTGCCAGGCCAGGCGGCCTTGTTCTGCAATCATCGCCAAATGCCGATCGCGTTGCGTTGGTGGACCCTGCTCGCCGCTTGGGACGGCCGTCGAGCGCGGCGGGATCACCACCTCGAGCCCATCGCCGTGCGCGGCGATTGTCTGGTAGGTGGGCGCGCCATCATGCGCCCCATCGGCCGTCACCTGCATAATCGGATCGTCAATCTGGTCGAGTAGCGGGCCGACCTGGGATGGATCATCCGCATCCTGTTCCGTCAGCGTCTGTGCCACGATCATGCCGTTCGCCGCGTCCACCGGCAGATGCAGCTTGCGCCACGTCCGGCGAGACTTCGCACCATGCTTCGCCTCCAGCCACTGGCCGGCTCCGTAGACTTGCAGGCCGGTGCTGTCGATATCAATACGTGCAACGGACCATGCGGCACTGACGGCGCCTGGATGACCCGCACGGCGGCTGACCGGGGTGTGATCCGGCGCTGAAATCGTCAGGCCCATCAACGACAGCACCGACGTCATCAGGCCCTCGATCTGCCGTAACCCCAGCTTGAACGCCGCACGCAGCATCAGACTGGTCTGGACGGCCGCGTTTGTATACCGAGCCTGCCCGCTGGGTCCAATGGTCTGCCAGCATTCCAGCGCTGCGTCCTCGATCAACAAGCTGAGACTGCCCCGTCGGCGCAGGCCCGCCTCGTAGGCCGGCCAGTTCCGCACCTTTGAACGACATCTTCGGTATGTGGTGGCGGCGGCCGGCGTTGTGTTTATGGGGCAATGGGCGATCAGAACCAGAAGGGGAAGAGCATTCTACCATCCCCGGACCGGCCAAGTGCACCAACGCCCCAACACGCTTTTCGCTCACCGGCGCGGCCCCAACCCAGGTGCCACCGCGGGCAAACCTGTGCGCCGCGCCGGCAGCGAATGCATCACCGTCGCCATCATCCGGCAACGGCGTGAGAAGTACGGACTAGAGATCTGCGGTTTCCAGGGCGTAGCGGCGACAGTGCTCGAGGTAGGCGGCTTCATGGTTGGCGACCAGAACTACGATGCTCGACCATAACCATGAGGGCGCATCCAGTCGTTTCGACCGGCTACGGCCAAGCTCGGCGCGCCAACGCCGGCGCGTCGGCAGGTCCATTTGCCCTCTGTGCGCCTTGCCCACAACAAGCGCCAGGAAACGCGCGGCTTTCATCGCTTCCTCTCGCGTGAGCTGATCTATTTCCAGCTTCAGGTCCTGCGGCAGCAACTCGCGTACGAATACAGATTGTTCCATCAAAGGCTCTGCTACCATGCGCCCGCCCAAATACGGGGACAGGTGCCGTGCGCCTTCCACCACCCGTTCAGCGTTGTCCCTGGGCATTTTCACCTTCGCATGTCGGGGGGCCGCTGCCTGAACGGCCTCCTTCACGTCCATAAGGCAAAGGCTGGCCTCCTTGGACTGCTTACCGATGACTTTGAGGAGGACTGCGAAGCGGAGCCGCCCCAGAGAGCTGCAGCCCTTAACCCAGTACGCGGCATCTCGCATCTCCACGACCGCATCGTCGTCCCGCGACCGAAGCGCGGTCGCGAGCTTGCGCAGCCGCTCGGTGTCAAACAGGCGCTCGACGGCTCGCCTTTCTGCCGCGGATAGCGGCCAGAATCGTTTGCCAAGCGGGAGTGATAGCTGGTGGTCCTCGATGCGGTCCTCCGCGAGTTGCTTCCAGGTCCGTTTCGTCGCCTTCCGCATGACAACGCGGACAGCTTCCGGTCGGTGGTCGTTCAGGTCGAGACCCGCGACATCCTCGCTCAGAGCAGCGTCGTAGCCGTCGATGATTTGCTCAAGCATTCTGGCTGTCGTGACACCGGGCAAATCCGATCCGCGCGCCGCCATGGCGAGCGACAAACCAAGTCGGATCAGATCATGGGCTGGATTGCCGATTACTGTCTGGTCCAGGTCGCGGATCTCGATGGCAATCTCGCCGTCCTCATTGGCGACTGGCCCGAGATTTCCGAAATGACAGTCTCCGCAAATCCAGATCGGCGGCCCCTCGGGCGCGGCGCGGCCTTCCGCGCTCTCCAGCCACTCGTAAAATTTGGCGGTACTTCCCCGGACATACGCCTGGGAGGAACGCGCCATTTTCAGGTTCCGACGATCGACCAGGATGGCTTGCCGATCGTGAGGGTGCTTAGGGAACTGCGCTCGTGTTTTCATTTCGGTTCCCTCTGTTGGTATGGCCCCAAGCCAGCGGCACCCATGATCCAGGCCTCTCGGGCTGTTGGCGCGAGCAAGCAACCACTCCCTGAATCACAGACCGGCCCCCCGGTGCAGAATCTTTCACGTGGAAGTCCCTTGAACGGATCCTTTCGCCAGCGTGGCGCGGCCTTAAGTGATCTTGAGGCATTGGAATACTGGCACCTTCACCAAATCCAGGAGGACGGCGAAGGCAACAGCCGCAGCAAGCGTGCCGACCACGACCCATGCCGGCAACGGCGTCATCGCAGTGCCTCCGACCGCTAAGGTCGAGGCGATCAGGAGATCGGCGACGGACGAGAGGAGGAGCCAGATACTGGGGCGGGAGGACCACAGATGACGACGCTCGCGATTGGTATAGGTTGTGGCCTGATTGCCGAACACGATGACAACGAACGCCAGCGTCTGCAGGGCGCCTATGGTGAACCCCATGTGGTAACTACCGAAGGCGAGGATGGCCGTACAGAAGAGCAACTCGCCAATGCCCATGATGACGCCGGCGATCGTCAGATTGCCGATCTCCCAAGCGTTGGGCGCAGTCGACGGCCGGACATTGTCGGTCGTCAACGACATGCCGAGGAAGTCGCCCGTAATCATGATCAGGACCATCAGCAGCGGCGTCAGGATTGCATGTCCGGTCATAAGAAGGCCGATCGCCAGAAACAGCACCTGCACGGTTTTCTTGGTGATCGAGTTCAGCGTGTAGCTCAGGATGCGCTGGAACGTCGTTCGCCCCTCCTTGACTGCGGCGACGATCCCGGCGAGCCCCGGCTCTGTCAGCACCATGCCGGCCGCCGATTTGGCGACATCGGTTGCCGTCGAGACCGCAATTCCCATTTGAGCCTGACGCAATGCCGGCGCATCATTGGCGCCGTCGCCGCACATGCCGACGGTGTGACCGCCTTTCTGAAACGCCTTGACGAGCTTGTACTTGTCCTCCGGCAAGACGCCCGCGAAAACCGCGAATTGCTCCGGGTGGACGGCGTCGGGGATCGGGCCGGGCGGGCAGATGGCGCCATCGAGGCCCACCGCCTTAGCAACGATGGCTGCTGTCGCCGGCGCGTCGCCCGTCACCATCACGGTGCGGACGCCCAAGGCATGCAATTCGCTGATGAGCGCCGCCGAGTCAGTGCGAGGCGGGTCGCTGAGCGCGATGAGTCCCGCGAGCCCCATCCCCGTCGCGGGCCCGGCGGCGACCCCCAGCACCCGGAAGCCCTTATCCTCGAGTTCTTTGGCGCCGGCGACCGCGGTCGGTGACGCCTGAGCAAGGCCGATAACCACGGCGTAGGCGCCCTTCACGATGCGCTGCGGGTTTCCCGCCGCATCCGTCGCGGTCGCCTCGGACATCTTCTTCGCCGGATCGAAAGCGGCGAACTTGATCAACTTCGGCGCGTCGGAGACCGCCTTGCTTGCGGCCGCTGTGCGTATGGCGCCATCGACCGGGTCTTGCCCCCCATCCGAGCTGGCGAGCGCGGCAAGCGCCAGAACGTGCGCTTCATCGAATCCGGGCATCGGGACGACGGTCGTGACCGTCAGCGCGTTTTGGGTCAGCGTGCCGGTCTTGTCAGCGCATAGGACAACCATCGAGGCCGCTTCATCCACGGCCGACAGGCGTGTCGGAAGGACCCCCAGCTTGGCCAGAGCACGCGCCCCGAGTGCTGACGCGAGGGTAAAGGTAGCCGGGAGTGCTACAGGTATCGATGCCAGGATCGCTGTGAGGACGAGGGGGATGATATCGGCGACCGGCGTCTTGAGATACCAGGAGTAGGCCACCAGCAAGACGATGATGACGCCGTTGAAGGCGGCGAGATTGCGCACCACGCGCAGGACGGCCTTCTGCTAGGTACTCACGACGTGCGCGGTGCGAACGAGTTCGGCGGTGCGACCGAATTTGGTCCGTATGCCGGTCGCCGTAACTTCCGCCTCCGCCTCACCGCGCCGAACCAACGCCCCCGCGTAGGTCTGAAGACCGGCACCGGCCTCGATAGGCACCGATTCGCCAGTGAGCATTGACTGGTCGAGAAGAACTTCGCCGCCAGTAAGCTTCACATCCGCCGCGACCACACCGCCCAGCGACAGCTTCACCAGATCGCCCGGCACCAGCTCCGTGGCTGGTGCGGTCTTCCACACCCCGTCGCGTTTGACCGAAGCAGTCAGCGCGAGCCGCGACTTCAGCGCGGCAAGCGTCGCCTGGGCGCGACTTTCCTGAAAGAGTCCGAGCGCGGCGTTGAACACCAGGAGAATGGCGATGATCGCGGCCTCGACATATTTGCCGAGCACCAGCTCGAGCACGATGGCGGCTTCGAGCATCCATGGAACAGGCGCCCAGAATTTCTCCATTGCCATGCGCAATGGGCGCGCACCCGTGTCCGGCATCGCGTTAGGGCCGAATTTCGCGAGCCGGCTGCGCGCTTCGTCGATGGTCAAGCCGGCTTTCGGAACCGGGACGGCGGCGGCTGTGGAATTTAGGAGGGTCATTCGGCGGCTCGTGGCATCGGAAGGGCTTCGCTCGGATCGGGCTTCGATCCCGGCTTCGATGGGGGACTTTGAGCCGAGACCTGCAACCGCCTCATCAAGAATGCCATCGTTTGTTGGAATTACCTGCTGCTCGAGCATCGCCTCGACAAGGCCGCCGCCGATGAGATCAGAGCGGAGATCCGGGCTGCTGTCGCCAATCACTCCGCCATCTCATGGGGCCACGTCAACCTGCTCGGGGACTATGACTTCTCCGATGAAAAGCTCCGGGATTCGGTCGGCATTCCACCCCCAAAAATTGTCCCGAAATCGCAAGCTAAAATGGAGGGAGGAAAATCCTTATAAACGGCGGATCTCAGCACCTCTCCAGGCAGGGCCGTAACGATCAACAATATGAGGCTCATACAACTGGTTGCGGGTTTTGAAGGCGGTCAAATTTGGCTGTAAGCCGCCCTGGTCCTGGATTTTCTGCCGGCGCCAGCGAATCGGGTAAGGTCCAGCTTTCTGGAGGGCCCGAATGGCTGGAGATCCACGCTGGCAG
>JBEKLE010000216.1:0-10549 GCA_050010355.1 Rhodopila sp.
GATGTCCGGTTGATCGCGATCGGCACCCGAGACTGAAGAAAAACACAAGAAGGTGAGCGGCGCCCCGCATCCGTTCGCAGGTGCTAGGCTGAAAAATCGGCCACGGGCCTCGCGGGAATTTGTACGCCGCGAGATCTGAACTGAGGTTTTTTGGCCAGCGGGCATTCGGCGAAGAACATGATAACGGCGTAGCATAACGGCTCTCAATTGATTTGCCTGACCTGGAGGAAGCATTGGCGCTCCCCGAGATCCCAAGATACCCCGATATCGTCAGTGTCATTCCCGAGTCAGGTATCCAGTTTCTGGATTTTGGTTTCAGTGTCGTGTTTCCGGACGGCAAGAAAAACCCCAAGGCACCCACTGACTGGGGCTTCTACGATCCGCGCGCCGACGCCCGCACGACCGCGCAACGTTTGCCCACCTTGCTGCGGCGTGGCGACACGGATCTGATCCCCGGACGCGAGGATTACGCGATCGATTTGAAGCGGCTGGTCCAGTTCGTCGCTGGCACCTGGCTTCCCCTGCCGTTGCTGCGGGAGGAACCAGGCCATCAGTACTATGAAGGACCGGTCAACTGGGCGCGTTGCTTCCTGATTCCACTGACCGAACCGGATCGCGCCGGAAATGACCATCGTCTCGTCATCAGCCTCGATACCAACCTGATGTCGGAGCACGCCGATACCGCTTATCTAGGGCCGTCGCCCGACGACGCGCGTAACGGCAGGCGCTTCTCATTGCCGTCACGCTGCGAACAATACAATTTCTACCTCAATCAGCCGTGGCTGCGCGACTGGCTTGACGAACTTTATCGCGGAATGCTCGTGGCGGAGGAAAAAAAGCGGGCCGGGCGGCGCGAGGTTGTGCTGACCGAGGAGGATATCGACGGCGTCAAAGACGGTCCGAACGAACCCATCGCACGCTACATCGCGCTGATCGAGCTGCTGAATGCACTCGACTTTTTGCCGAAGTTCGTGCTGACCGACACCGTTACCGCCGGCAAGCAGACATATGTCGATGTCGAAATGGTGCTGGACCTCGGCAATTCACGCACCTGCGGTCTTCTGGTCGAGGCCGAACCCGGCAGCCGCGGCGTCGACATCAACCGGGCGTTCAAGCTCGAACTGCGCGATCTGTCGCGCCCCGAACACGTGTATTCCGATCCCTTTGAGAGCAGGCTTGAGTTTGCCCTCGCCCGGTTTGGCCTGGATCACCATTCACGGCGCAGCGGCCGCTCCGACGCTTTTAGCTGGCCCACGATCGTGCGTGTCGGCCCGGAGGCGGTTCACCTTGCCGGATCACGGCGCGGCGGCGAAGGGCGAACCGGCATGTCCAGCCCCAAGCGCTATCTGTGGGACGAAAACGAAAGCCCCCAACCCTGGCGCTTCAATGGCCCGACGCTGGATGGAGACTGGGAGGGAGTCGCCGCCCAGGGTCCCTTCGCCACGCTGGTCAATGATATCGGCAAGCCGCTTCATCTGATCCCGCCGGGCGCCCCCGGTGAGGATAACCTGCCAAGCCTGCTGGCGTGTTATTCGCGCAGCAACCTCGTCACCTTCGCACTGGCCGAGGTGTTGATGCAGGCGATGGTGATGATGAACGCGCCGGCCCAGCGCCTGCGCCGTCGTAACACTGACTTGCCGCGGCGCCTGCGTCGTATCGTGCTGACGATGCCGTCGGCCTTGTCGCTGACCGAACGCCAGTTGTTAAAGGAACGGGCCGAGGCGGCGCGCGATCTCGTTTACATCTGCTGTCACCGGGCCGAACGCATCGCGGGCCAGACGGAACTTACGTGGGTCGATGGCAAGGCGCCGGAGATTGTCCTGAAGTGGGATGAAGCGAGCGCAACCCAACTGGTCTATCTCTATAGCCAGATCGCGCTGGCGTTTTCGGGGGATGCACGCGGGTTCTTCCGCAGCGTGCGCGGCGGCGGCCACGGCCGTGACCAGGACATGCTGCGGATCGCCACACTCGATATCGGCGGCGGCACCACCGACCTCGTCATCACCACCCACACCGCCGAGGGGCTGGGTGCCAACGTAACCATATTCCCGAAGCAGGAATTCCGCGAAAGCTTCTCCCTCGCCGGCGACGACATCGTCCACGCGCTGTCCCGCGAAATCGTGGTCGCTTCGTTCGCCCGGCATTTGCAGCAGATCATCGGGCGTGAGCGCACCGACGTGCTGGTGCAGGCATTGTTTGGCGGCAACCGGGGCGACATGGCCGCCGAGGAGCAACTGCGGCGGCAACAGTTCGCCACCCAGATCGCTGCTCCGGTCGCTATCGCCCTGCTGAGCGAATACGAAAGTTTTGACGAACTGGACCCGGCCTCCCCCGAGGAGCGCACAATCCGCAGCTTCTTTCCGCACGACGAGCCGCCTCCGGCAACGCTGTGCGCCGCAATCGAACGCTCGGTGCGCGAAGCAGGCGCCGATGAGACATTCCGTCTGCTCGACCTCCCGGTCATGGTGGACATGGT
Source organism: Rhodopila sp. (assembly GCA_050010355.1). Taxonomy (GTDB): domain Bacteria; phylum Pseudomonadota; class Alphaproteobacteria; order Acetobacterales; family Acetobacteraceae; genus Rhodopila. The sequence goes on from JBEKLE010000216.1 coordinate 2,477, forward strand.
GGACGTCGATCGCGTCGTCCGCAGCCTGATCACCGACATGCTGCGGGCGCTGATGGAGGTCGCCTGCCGCTACAACGTGGACCTGACATTGCTGTCGGGGCGTCCCAGCCGCTTTCCGGCGATCAAGAAGATCATTACCGAATGCGGCGCTGTCGCCCCGCATCGCATCATCGCCATGCACGAATTCCGCGTCGGTCAATGGTATCCTTTCCGCAGCCGTGACGCCCGCATCACGGATCCGAAGACCACCGCTGCGGTCGGCGCGATGATCTGCCTGTTGGCCGAGGGTCACATGGCCAACTTCAACTTCCGCAGCGATCGACTGGTCGCACGGTCGGTCGCCCGCTTCCTCGGAAGGATCGAAACCAGCAACCGGCTGCAGGCGCAGGACGTCTATTACGCCGGTCTCGACCTGGAAAACCCGGACTGGGCGATGCCCGAGGAAAGCTTCGAATTCCGGGGCCCCATGAGCCTGGGGGTGCGGCAGTTTCCGAATGAGTGGTGGCCCGCGACGTTGCTTTACAATATCGACTACGAGGACGAAGCGGCACGTGTCCGGTTGCAGCCCCAGACCCCGCTCTCGGTTCAGTTGAAGCGCGAGCGGATGCAGCGGGTTTCGGGCGCGCCACAGGGCCAGGTGGTCGAGGTCAATGACAGACTGATCATCGACCGGCTGGAGTCCGCGCGCGGCAGCGTCCGCCGGCAATCGCTTCTGATGCGTTTGCAGACCATGCGGAATCGGGACGGTTATTGGCTGGATACCGGGATCCTCATTGATGTGTAGCGAGCAATTTTACCAGACCGCCGAAGGCGCCGGCGGATGACCCTGGAAGCCCAGCAGGACGCACTCCGCAAGCGCGCCGAGACGATTGCGGAAGCGTCCCGGAAAACCCGCGCCTGGATCGCCGATGTGCGTGGCAACTCCCAGTCGGTGGCAAACGAGGCTGACAGCCTGATCGTCGAGGCACGCCGCACCGAAAGCCTCGCCCGCAAGCTCGCCCGGTCCGCCGGAAGGCGCATGTGTGTCGGCGTCTACGGCGCCAGCCAGCAGGGCAAATCCTATCTAGTCTCGGTCCTCGCCCGCCCCCCCGGCAGAAGCGAAATGCGCACCCGCCTCGGCGCGGAAACCCGCGACTTCGTGCGGGAGATCAACCCACAGGGCGGCAAGGAATCGACCGGGTTGGTTACCCGCTTCAGCACCGTTCCATCGGGCGGTGACGCGGACCCCAGGCACCCGGTCGAACTGCTGCTGCTCACCGAAACCGACTTCATCAAAATACTGGCCAATAGTTTCCAAAGCGACTTCGACCAGAACAACGTCAAGGCGCCCCCGCCACAGGGCGATGCGGTGCGCGACATGCTCGCCGCCGCCGAGAAGCTGAAAGCCAGGCGGCCGTTGGCCCCGCATCTGGACGAGATCGTCATCAGCGATCTGTCGGATTATTTCCAGAAGAATTTCCGCAACCGCTGGCAAGACCTGGAGCCGTTGCACTACTGGACCCGGCTCATCGATCTCGCACCGGCACTGCCGCTCGAAGCCAGGGCACAGTTTTTCTCAGTATTGTGGGGCGGCATCCCGGAGTTTACCGGGCTGTACCGCCTGCTCGCCGGCGCGCTGGAAAAGCTCGGTCATCCGTCAGAGGTGCTGACCGAGATGCGGGCCCTGATCCCGCGCGCCACCAGCATCATCGATGTCGCAACGCTCGAACAGCAGCTCGGCACCCGGGAAGACGAGCAGGATCGCCTCTCCGTGCGCGCCTGCGGCAAGAACGGGCTGGGGCCCGCGACTGAATTGTCGCGCGCGGTGCTGACCGCCCTGATCGCAGAGTTGCGGATCACCATGGATGAGCGGCCGTGGCCGATGTTCGAGCACACCGAACTGCTCGACTTCCCCGGCGCCCGTTCCCGCCTCAAACTGACGGAGCTTCCCTCCGGTTCCGAGGAGCGCGCCAGGCAGGTCCGTCAGTTGCTGCTGCGCGGCAAGATCGCCTACCTGTTCCAGCGCTATTCCGAAGAACGCGAACTCACCGCCATGTTGCTCTGCATGGGCAACAAGCAGAACGAAGTGAAGGACCTGGGAACCCTGGTCCGGCAATGGATCGAACTGACCCACGGTGCCACGCCCGCAGCGCGGCGAGCCGTGCCGACATCATTGTTCCTCGTGCTCACCATGATGGACCTGGAGTTCCTGCCGAAAGCCGGCGAGACCGAGGACGCCATCGCCACGAAGTGGGATGTGCGCCTGCACGCCTCGCTGTTCGAACCCTACCAGCATGACGGCTGGGTGATGGATTTCGCCGGCAGTCCGTTCGATTCGACGCTGATGCTGCGCAATCCGAATTTCCGGCAGGATCATCTGATCGACTACGAACTGGAGCCTGGCGGCGAGCAGCCTCGGCAACCGCTGGTGGAAACCGGCATCGCCCGCCGGAATCAGGGATATATCCAGCTTCTCGCGCGATCCTTTATGGAATCGAAAGTCGTCGCCCGGCACGTCGCCGACCCGCGCGGTGCGTGGGACGCCATCTTCGCCTTCAACGACGGCGGCGTCAGCTACATCGTCGACAAGCTGAATGCCGTATCGAACCCGGAATTGAAGCTTGGTCAGGTCGGGCAGCGCCTCAAGGAAGGCACGTCGCCGCTGCACGCAAATCTCAGGCGGTTCTACCTCGGGATGGATGAACAGGCCCGGCGCGAGAAAGAGGTGATGCTGAAGGAACTGCGGCTAGGGCTGCAACGGGCGTTCCGCCCGCGCCAGTTCCGCCCGTTCCCCCGCTTCCTCGAGCGTCTGATGGTGACCGAACGCGATTTGCGGGAAATCGCATTGAACGTCGCCTCGATGCGCATCGACGAAGCCGCCGGCCAGGAGGCGGAAAGCGAGGACGAGGACGACATCTTCGGCACTGGCCGGAAGCCGGTCGTGGTGCAAGCCACGCGAAGCGACCGTGCCGCACTGTTCGGGCAGCAGTTGCTGCGCCACTGGATTGGTCAGCTGCGTCGCCTGCCGCAGGAGGAGGCGATGCTGCGGCACTTCAATCTGCCGGCCAGAATTGTGTCCGACATCGCCGATCAGCTTATCGTCGGCGCCGAGCGGCTGAAGCTTGCTGACCAGGTGGCCGATGCCGTGCGCGCCGCGACCGATCTCGCAGCGATACGATGGGACGACGTGGCGGACCGCATTGTTGCGATCGCATTGTATCGCTTCAACACGTTCGTCGCGGAACTCGGCTTCAGCGACCTGCCATACGCGCAGCGGCCAGGCTTCCCGGAGGGCGAGGCGACACCGCAGCGGCGCATCTTTGAACCCCAGGTCGACCCTGGCGATGCCCTGCCGAAGCTGGGGGACGCGCCGGAGACATTCGAAGTCCGGCGCTTCATCGACTGGGGTATCGGCTTCCTGGCCATGGGTGTTGCCAACCTGAGCTTCGGTGGCGGTCGCGAACTGTCCGATGAGCAAAATGCCGCGCTCGGGGCCATACTTCGCGAACTCGCCGCCGAATGATGCGGGCGGAAGTCAGTCAACCGCCGACGCTGGCTCCTGGATTCGCGCTCGTCACGATCACCGAAGCCGACTCGCTCGATCCGGCCACGCTGCAATTCTCGGTCGAAAACCCGCCGCGCGGCTTCATGCAGGAACATATCGAGACGCCCTGGGGTACCACCCATGCCTGGCTAAGCCCGGCCGCGGCGACCAGCGTCGCGGACGGGCTGGAACTGACACTGGGGCCAGACCGAACCTGGTTCATGCGGCCCAACGTCACCTACGTGATGCGCCTGCGCGATGCGGCAAAGCCTTCTCCCCTGACGTTGCGGATAGCCTGGAAGGGCATTCGCATGCCGTCCCAGGCACCCGGCCGATTGGCGGACCCGGCGCCGAAACCGGCCGGGGATGACACCGCGAAACCGCCCGAGCCGCCGGCCGAAGCGATACGCGCACCCCCGCCGGTCGTCCCGGAACCGCCCACGGTCAAAGCGCCTCCGGTTGTCGCCCGCCAGGGCCGGAACAGACTGGCTCTGGTCGGCGTGGTGGCAGTTTTACTGCTGCTGGCCGCAGGCGTCCTGGCGTGGCTCTACCTGAACAGAACGCCATCGCCGGTCACACCGACGCCCCCGGTCGTCGCGCCGCCGCCCCAGACGCCACCGCCCCAGACGTCACCGACCGTGCTGGGCGCAGCGTCCGCGCGTGCCTTCCTGCAGACCGGCCAGGGCGCGCCAGAGACCTACGGCGAGGCCCAGCGCTACCTGAAGGATGGATCACCGGATGCGCTGCAGGGCGCCCTCGTTCTTCTGGGCAGGGCGGCGGACGCCGGCAGCGGCCCGGCGCAGACCGCACTCGGGCGGATGTATGATCCGGACACGTTTTCCCCGCAAACCAGTGCCATGAAGGCGCCCGACCCGGAAAAGGCCCTGCTGTGGTATCAGCGGGCGGCGAAGTCCAACGATCCCGAGGGGCTTTATCGCCTGGGCAGACTGCTGCTCAGCGGCCGCGCCGCCGCACCCGGACTTGGCCCCGAGCAGGGCGCGGCCAGCCTGCAGCGCGCGGCCGACCTCGGCAACAAGGATGCGCAGGCAGAAATCGACAAGCTGCGTAACAAGCCGAACTAGGGGGAAGAAGATCATGCGACGCGATCCCTGCGTTGCCGTCCGGTCAGTGCCGCTCCTGATCCTGTCAGCCTTGCTTTGGCTGCCGCCGCATCGGTCGGCGGCGCAGCAGGCGACACCGGCCTGCACGCCGGCGCCGGCGTTGCAGCCCGGCAAGACGCAACTGCTGGAACGGGCCCTGGTCCGGCCGGGCGGAATGCTTGCGCCGAAACCTGGCGGGGCCGGCGGCAAGCCGGTGCCGGCGTTCAGCGCGCTGTTCGTCTACGACCGCAGCGCCGAGGGTTTCGTGCAGGTTGGCGTCAGCAGCGACTGCAAGCCGCTGGGCTGGATGCGGGCGGACTCGCTGGTTTCCTGGCGCCATACCATGGTCGCCGCGTTTACCCCTCGCAGCGTTCGGGACCGTGTGCTGTTCTTCGGCTCCACCGAGGTGCCAAAATCGTTTGTCGGCGCGCCGGATACCGCGGCCGAAGCAGCGCGGCTGCGGGATGCCGCGGCGAAGTCGCCATCGACCGCCGGAATCGTCGCGCAGGAACCGCCCACCCCGGTCGATATCGACAAACAGTTCTACCTGCTGCCGATCCTCGATTCCCAGCCGCTCCGCTTCGGCGCCGGTTTGCCGGTCGATCTCCTCCACCTCGCGTCGCTGACCGAGCGGCCGGCGGCAAATCCTGTCCCCCCGGTGACAGCGGAGCGTCACAGCTTTCGCTCTGCCGTGGTTTTCGTGCTGGATGCAACGCTGTCGATGGACCCGTATCTCGATCGGGCACGCCAGACGTTCGACAAGGTGCTTGCCAAGGTCGAGTCGGAAAACCTGCAGGATCGCGTGCGGTTTGGCCTGGTGACGTTCCGCGATGATCCGAAGGCGGTGCCGGCGATCGAATACGGCACCCGCATCTACGCCGACCCGGCCAGGATCACCACCCGAACGGCGTTCGACCAGGCGGTGAAGGACATGCACGCTGCCAAGGTCTCCAGCCGGGCGGTCGCCGAGGATGTCTACGCCGGCGTCGAAGCCGCCATCGACAAGATCGACTGGAGCGGGTTCGACGGCAAGTTCATCGTCCTTGTCACCGACGCCAGCGCCCGCGAACCTGACAGCGGCATCGTCAGCACGCATCTGGACGAGGGCGCACTCGCGACTCTGGCGCAGGAGAAGGGCATGGCGCTGATGGCGGTGCACCTTCTGACCAGGGAAGGGGGCGACCGCGACCACCGTCGTGCCGAAAGCCAGTACACCGTTCTCACCCGCTACCCCGGAAGGGGGCCGCTCTATTACAAGATCCCGGCCGGTGACGTCGGCGAGTTCGGCAAGCAGGCAGACTCGGTCGCCAATGCCCTCGTCCGGCTGATTGAAGACGCCGAGGATAACGGCGCCACAAGGCCAGACTCCCCGCCGCCGCCACCGCCCGCCTCGCCGGGCAGCGCCAGGACCACCCCGGACCCGGCTGCCGATATCGCAGCCGTTGGCTATGCGATGCGTCTCGCCTACCTGGGCAAGCTGGCCGGTTCAGCGGCGCCGACCATGTTCGAGTCCTGGGCTCTGGACCGTGACCTGGCGCACCCGGACGTGCAAAGCCTGGACATTCGCGTGTTGATGTCCAAGGCGCAGTTATCCGATCTGGCCGCCACGGTCTCGGCGCTTTACACCGCCATGCAGAAGGGGATCGTCGAGCCCGACAGCTTCGGCCGCCAGCTTCGCAGCGCGTTGCTGACCCTCAGCCGCGACCCCAGCAAGGTCGGCAGCGCCAGCAATCGCGAACTGACGGATGCGGCACTGGGCGAGTATGTGACCGGCCTGCCGTTTCGCAGCACGGTCATGGGGCTCGATCAGGATGCCTGGCTGGGCATGTCGCCAAGTGACCAGCAAGAGCTCATCGACCATCTGGCGGTCAATCTCGAGCTCTACCAGCACATGCAGGATGACGTCGGACACTGGGTCAACCTGGCCGCCGGAGCGCGCTCGGAAGACGCGGTGTACCCTGTTCCCCTCAATGCTCTCCCCTGAACCGACGCCGGATGACCGCGACACCGGTTCCGCACACCTGCTCGCACTTGCCGACGTCGAGCGCCGCCACCGCGCGGCGGATGGCGGATTTACCCTGCATATCCCCCATCTGACGGTTGCTGCCGGTGAGCGCCTGGTTGTTCTCGGTCCAAGCGGCTCGGGCAAGAGCACTCTGCTGGATCTGCTCGCATTTCTCGCGGCCCCGGAGCCCGGCGGCCACTTCATGCTGTGCGTCGCGGGACAGCGGCACGACATCGCGGCCGCATGGCGGCGCGCGAGAGCCGGTCTCAATGCGCTGCGTGCGCGGCATATCGGCTACGTGCTGCAGACCGGCGGGCTGCTGCCGTATTTGACGGTTCGCGAGAACATTCTGCTGTCGCGGCGGCTGTTACGCCTCAGTCTGCCGGGTCCGCTTCTCCCGGTCGCCGACACGCTGGGCATCATGACGCTCCTGCAGCGCCATCCGTCACAGCTTTCCGTCGGTCAGCGCCAGCGTGTGGCGATCGCCCGCGCACTGGCGCACCAACCCGCCCTGGTTCTCGCTGACGAACCCACCGCGGCGCTGGATGCAAGAATGGCACTCGGGGTCGCGGACATACTGGTGGCGGCGACCGCCTCCGTCGGCTCAGCGCTGGTGGTTGTGACGCACGATCAGGCGATCGCCGCGCGCATCGGCGGGCGCACCATCGCGTGCCGCCCCGGCGACGCAGCCGCCAGCGCGACCCTGGAGGCCTGATCCTTGCAGACTCTCCGTCTCGCGCTGGCGGATTTGCGCCGCGACTGGGCCCTCTCACTGTGCCAGATATTCTTCCTCGCGGCCGTACTGACCCCGCTTCTGGTTCTGACCGGGCTGCACCAGGGCGTTCTCGGACAGTTACAGAACGATCTGCGCGCCAACCCCTCGATGCGGGCGATCGCGCCACGCGTGACCGGCAACAACCGTTTCACGGAAGCATGGCTGGCCGAGACCCGCAGCCGGCCGGATGTGTCCTTCATTGTCGGTGACGCGCGCTTTACAGCCGCCAGCCTGGCCGCGAAGCCGGCCGACGATCCGGGTGAGACCGAAGCCAACGTCACCCTTGTTCCGACCGGACCGGACGATCCGTTACGTGCTTCCGAAGCCGTGCCATGGGCAGATGGCACCAGTGCCGTCGTGCTGTCGGACATGGCGGCAAGGGAGATCGGCACGGCGTCCGGACGCGTCCTGTCGCTGCATATTCCCCGCCGCCGCGACGGTGTGGACGAGGGCCAGGACCTGGCCGTGAGGGTCGCCGGCGTGTTACCGGCCGGCCGCCTGGAAAATCGCCGCGTCGTTCTTGCCTCGGCGCAACTTGTGCTCTGGGTTCAGCAGTTTCGCGACGGTTATGCGATACCGGCGCTTGGCTGGCCCGGTCGGGAGCTGCCATCCGACCCGCCCTACTATGAACGGTTCCGGCTCTACGCACGCCAGATTGACGATGTCGGCC
>JBEKLE010000217.1:0-10438 GCA_050010355.1 Rhodopila sp.
GGCGCGTCGTCCAGAATGATCATGGGGTCGCTGCCACCGAGTTCCAACACAGCCTTCTTCAGCTTGCGTCCCGCGCGTTCAGCCACCGCCGCACCTGCCAGTTCGCTGCCGGTCAGCGTGACGCCGCGAACCCGGAAGTCGTCGATCAGGGTGCCAATCTGTTCGACACTGCAAAACAGGTTCGTGTAGACGCCTTCTGGCGCACCGGCTTGTTCAAACAGTCTGGCGAAGGCCAGCGCACACTGCGGGACCGACGGCGCATGTTTGAACATGACGACGTTGCCCGCGACAAGCTGCGGGCCGGCCACTCGGGCAAGCTGGTAATAGGGGAAATTCCAGGGCTCGATCGCAACGAGTACGCCGATCGGCTCGATGACCGTGACCGACTCTGGTGCCTCGGCCAGGGGCTGCGGCTTCAAAAATTCTTCCGCGCGATCGGCGTAGTACTCGAGGATCGCCGCGGAGAGTTCGACCTCGCCCCGTGCCTCGGCTGCGAGCTTGCCCATCTCGAGGGTCATATAGCCGGCGTACTCTTCAACATTCTGTCTGAGCAGCGCGGCGGCCCGCTTGACGATCTGTGCTCGCTCCGCAACCGTGCGACGCTTCCAGTCGTTGTTGTAGCAATCGTCTGCGGTCTTCAGGGCAGTCGCGACTTCCTCATCTGAGGTCGTCGGGAAGGTGCGCACAATCTCGCCGGTTGCAGGGTTGATGGTTTGAAAGATCATTCGTGTTCTCCGTTTAAGACTCGTCCCGTCCGGGTGCCGCGTCAGATCTCTTGTTCCAATCCAGCGATTACGCAGCCACAGACGTGGCCTCGAACGCAGTGAGCAGCTCTTGCGTCGTCAGAATCTCGCCCGCAAATGTCGGTCCAATTCGATGTTGTCTGCGTGATGCGAGAGCGGACGCCCGTCACGCGTGCCATCATAGAGCGGCTGCCGAGGCTTCGTCTCATTGCGTCGACAGCATTCCGCAACGCCTCGATCGATGTCAAAGCGACGAAAGAACGCGGCATTTCGGTCGTTCACACCGGCTACACCTCGGCGCCAACCATTGAACTGACCTGGGCACTCATCCTCGCCAGCGGCCGTCTGAACCATACCCGACGTGGGCCAGAACAGCATTGCGAGGTGTCCTTAAGCCTCAGATCGAAGCGAACTAGCCCGAATCGCCTCCACCAACTCCGCCGTCGTCAATATCTCATGTGCAAAGGTGGGGCCATCGATATCGAGCACGGCGTGAAGCGCTTCATGGGAACGCGCTGCAGTCCCATCGCGAACCAAGGTGACGTGAAAGCCTAATTCCATTCCAATTCGCGCCGTCGCTTCCAGGCAGGTATTCGCCAGGAGCCCAATGCAGATAATTTTCTCTTTTCCGTAGCGCTTTAGCTTGTGCTCCAAATCGGTGTTCGGAAAACCGCTTGAAGCCCAATGCTCCGTTGCGACGACATCGCCAGGCTGCACCGGGAAGTCGTCATGAAACGTTCCGCCCCATGTGTCCTTGGCGAAGGCCTGCCGCTCGGCGGCGCCGAGCTGATAGGGCGTGGGGTATTTCCAGCCTTCGCAATCACCGGGTTCCCAACGATGGTGTGGAACATGGTAGATTGTTATTCTCGCCTCGCGAGCAGTATGCACAATCGTGCGTAGATTGTCTAAGAGACGGACTTCTGTTGCGATGTCCTTGACCCAGGGCCATAGCTTGCCGCCTTCGCTCAAGAAGTCATTGTAAAGATCAATGCACAACAGGGCGGTGATCTTCGGATCGTAGGTCGGCGTCATGGTGTTCTCCTTCTCGGCAAAAGTGTGCAACTGTTTGAGCTAGAGGCTGAACCGCCGATGCTGAATCGGCACAACGAAGTCATGGGGTCCGCGCCAGCACCGGCAGGCGATTACCTCTCGCCGGCCGAAGGTAACTGTCAGCCGGAGGGGAACCTACGGGGCTGAGCCAGGAACTCCTCGTGGTACTCAAAGATGGCGCCATGCCCAGAATTCGGGAAAACACTGAGCTGCGCGTTCGGCAGACGACGTGGCGACTTGTGCAATTCCGTCTGCCGTACCCCCGATAGCGTGAGAGGGCCTCCGCTTCGATCGCCCGCACGGCATCCGCGCCATCGGCGTCGACACGGTCGTCGAACGATCCGTGTGGTGATATCCCGCGAGATATTTGCGGCCCAATTTGTACTGGGTTTTTCATCTGATCTGACCAGTATGATTCAGCTTCGAGCACGTCGACGTTCCTGCAAGAGACTAACGCCCTTCGCTCTTCTCAACGCGGCAGCCAGACCGCCTTACACGATGCTCTTGGTACAAGAGGATACTTATAGCGCCCCGGCGTTTTTGACATCTGCACTTGGTCAGTCACGCCCTGATAGTGACCCAGCGGCGTATCAGCCTCGAACAGTTCAGGGGCCAAATATTCGTGGCCGCCTGACGTGCCAGCGATCCTCGCGGCGTACTGTTTTTGGAAAATGCCGAGCTCCAGCAGCCAGATGGCGAGTCGAGCCATCGACAGGTGGATGCGATAGCTGCCGCCTTCCACGGCCCGTCTCTTCAGTGCAGCGATGACGCCGAGGCTCGCCATCCAGGATGTGAGGTAATCGTTGACAACAAAGATCTCGATCAGTCGAGGATTGTCCGGTGACCCCTCCAGCGTTAACGCGCCAGTGACGCCGCCCGCGATATGGTCGAAGCCGACCCGGTTCGACCAGGGCCCACGCGGACCATAGGTGGAGATGTCGACGTGAATCATCCCAGGGCGGAGATCGGCCAGATTCTGTGCAGACAGCCCATGCTTGTCGAGGTACCCCGGTCGGCGATTCGCGAAAAAGACGTCTGAATCTTGGGCCAGGTGTTTGAATCGCTGCAGTTCGTCGGCGCGGCCGAGGTCCATCATCGTGGAACGCATGCCGACGTGCGACGTAGCGTAGATGAGGTCAGGTTCGTGGTCGTTCGGGTTCCAAACATTCAGGACATCGGCTCCGTGGTACGCCAGCGCCCTCCCCAGCCCCGCGCCAGCAATCACATGCCCGAGTCCGAGGGCCCGAACGCCGCTCAGGGGATGTTCTGGATTCGAAGTGAACGGCTCGGGGTCACTCTCGCCAATCTTCTCGATCTCGATCAGCGGCATGTCCTTGAGGTACTGAAACTGGGGCTCCCTCGCGAACTCGTCGAATGTGCGGACCATCGTGGCCTGGACGCCGGCGCGGGCCGCCGCTTCTTCGAGGTCGAGAGCGTTCCACTTGCGTATCACATCAGCCACTGCCCGCCTGTCGTCGTGGCAGCCGAGGAAGGCCAAGGCTGTCTTTTTTGAGCGCGGGTACCAGTTCTGAAGCATTACCCAGCGACCCTCCCCTGTCCGGTATAGCTGCTGCGACGGGTAGAATGGGTTGTCCGGGTCGGCGGGATTGCCCGGCGGATAGCCATTGAGCAACTCCCATTTTTTGTCATAGAAGGGGCAAAGGCGATGGAGCGCTTGACCCAGGTTCACGCTCAGGTCCTGCGACTCGCCACCTCTGAATCGCCACAGATCGCCGACCGCCACCGCTTTGGCCATCAAGGCGACGGCGCACATGCTAGCGACCGCGAGCGGGCTTGAGATGATCGGATCGGCGCCGATGAATGTTGTCGACCCGCCTGCCGAACTCGGCTCGAGTCCGACGACGCTCAAGATCTTGGCCAACTCCCGCATCAGGTCGATAGACTGCCCATCGGTCATAGGATTGGCCAGGGCCTTCTTCACGCGCCCCTCGAGATCGGGGTGGCTCAGTGTTTCTTGCATGTCCATGGCGATCGTTCCTACTCGTTTCCTAACCGCACATACGTGCCAGGGAGTGCGAGGTAACCTTGCCGGTATCCGCCTTGTGGCGGACTCAGAACTCGCCAGAACGCGTACACCGTCCCCGTGAGTGGCGTGACGCCGGCTGCCGTGGCGCGGACCAGGACCCTGGCCTTTGCCGGTTGCGGCGTGGGCAATTCGGTCTGCTGCAGCCCACCATAGCCCGAGAAAGTCCCTGCCCTGATCACCCGCACCGCCATTCTCAGTTAAAGTGACGTGCCTGTAAGTCACTTTACGAATTCGGACGGGTCTGTCACTTTGTCAACCGGGACACCGAAATGTGAGGAAGACCGCTCCTCGCGGCGCCGGCAACGCTAGCGCAATCTGAAATGATCGCCGTTTTGTCGGAAAGAACGGCCCGAACGTTTGCAAATTCAGCACCCCTGGAAGTGCTGACCGTACCTTTTCCATCGCCTCAGCTGGTGACGGCAATGATGTGGCACCGCCGGGTCGACAGCCGTTCCCGCTCATCAATGGCTGCGCGGTCTGATTGTGCAGGTCGCAAGAACTGCGAAGCGGTATTAAACCGGCCCGTTGCAGTTGCCAAAGAACAAACATCTACTTGCGACCGTGAAATAGAAGACCGAAGATGCAGTCTTCTATTTCAAATCTCTTCAATTTTGTAGCAGCACTTACCCCGCACTTAATCGCTGTAGGAGCCGCTCTGCTAAATCCGTGTGGCCGCTGCATCCCCGGCGACTGTGCTGCCATTATGGGGAACGGCGGCATTCGCAGCAACCGCAGTAGCGGCGTAAGCGAACGGTCAGCGCCGTAGCCCTTCGGGACTTGACTTAGCGGCCCAACGTGCGCAAGCGGCGGCGCGCTGATCCCGCTCGAAGCTGACCGCCAGCGACGATCCTCGCATTGGTCCAAGCAGCCGGGAGAGCCGGGACCATGCCAATCGCCACGCGGTTCAGCGCGAGCGGACCCCTTCTGTAGCTGCGGTAAGGCGTCCGCTCATCGGTGTTGGCGGGATTTCGGCTATGGCGGTGAGGTGGCGGCAGCCGGGATCATTCGCCAGGGCACCAGTTCGTCGATGCGATTGATGGTATGCCCCTCGGCGATCTTGGCCAGAATATCTTTGAGGTAGGTTTCTGGGTTGAGACCGTTAAGTTTTGCCGAGGCCACCAGGGTGTAGATGGCAGCAGCCCGCTCGCCGCCTGAATCCGAACCACAGAAAAGGTAATTTTTCCGTCCAAGAGCGATACCGCGCATCGCGTTCTCAGCGACGTTGTTGTCGACCTCAAGCCGTCCGTCGGTGACGAAGCGGGTGAGTGCTTCGCGGCGGTCAATCGTGTAGCGGAACGCTTTTGCCAGGTCCAGTTTGCCCGAAAGTTTGGCCACAGTCGCTTTGCCCCAGTCGAAGAACTTCTCGAGCAGCGGTGCGGTCTCGCGCCGGTGTTCCACCCGCTCGGCGGCAGGCGCGAACCGCGCCTTGTCCTCGATCGCGTAGACTTCGGCGATCCGATCCAGCGCCTCCTTGGCAACCGGCGATTGGGTGGCCTCCCAGACGTCGTAAAACTTCCTCCGGCAGTGGGCCTTATCTGGCGCACCAGATAAGGCCCATAATCTGGAGTCGGATTTTATCTGGGGCAGTGGGGGGAGAGGCGGCTGTTGACGGGCATTTGCGGGTCGCCGGACACCGCATAAATTTTGCGTCCCCATCAGAGGGACTGGAGGAATGCGAGCAGGTCCGGCTTGGGCTTCCATGGCTTGGCCTCGGCGGGTTCGATGCCGGCATGCGTCCAGAAGGTCTCCAGCGCGTCGCGCTTCATTTGAAGGTTTGTGGTGATGTAACGACCGGTAGTGGTGACGCTGGCGTGGCCGAGGTAGTCGCGGATGACAGTCACGTCAGTGCCTGACTGCAGCAACGCGACCGCGCAGCTGTGGCGCAGGACATGCGGGGTAACCCGCTTTTGCGCCAGCACCGGACGCTCCTGCGCCGCGACTGCCGACACATATTTGCCGAGGATGTAGGCGACGCCATCGCGTGTCAGCGGCTGGCCGTGTCGGTTCACGAAGACTGGCTGATGGTCGTTTCGTGTTGTCTTGCCACGGAGTTGCTGCAACGCATCGGCCGTCTCGCGCCACAACGGCAATAGCCGCTCCTTCCTGCCTTTGCCGCGCAGTCGGACCTGCCGTGGGGGTGCCAACTGGAGGTCATCCCACCGTACGCCGGTCAACTCGCTCACGCGTGCGCCGCAGTTGTAGAGAAAGAGTAGCAAGGTGTAGTCACGCCAACCGTCGGCCGTATTACGGTCCGGCTTGGCGATGATCGCGCGCACATCGTCGGCTTCGAGATAGGTCGCAGGCTGCTGGCGAGCTTTCTTCGATGGGATCGCCAAGACCCGCGTGTACTGCAGCGAATGGGGCAGGTCATTGCGCAGGAGATGCTTGAAGAAGCTGCGCAGCGCGGCGCGCCGGCAATTGCGGGTTGCCGCGACATTCGAACGGTTGGCCTCGATATGATCGAGGAAGCAAGCGATCGTATCGGCATCCAGATCGCTGACCTCGAGCGATGCGGCATCCCGATCCTTTCGCCGGGCGACGAACTCGAAGAGGAGCTTCAGCGCATCCCGGTAAGCGCGGACCGTGTGGACGCTGGCACCCCGTTGACGTGGCAGATACTCGGCGAAAAACGATTCGACGAGTGCGAAGAGAACCTGTGGGCCGCCCTTGCTCATTGCGGCGGGCGGGCGTTGCGGAGGTGCTCCTCGAACCGGCGGCTCGCCATTTCCAGCAACTGCGGCGTCGCCTTCAAATAGACCTCCGTACCGATGAGATTCAGGTGGCCAAGATACGCCGACAACAACGGCAGCTTGGCCTGGACATCCGCACCGTCATTGGCCCAGGCCGTGAGCCGATGCACGGCGAACGCGTGGCGGAGCTCGTACGGGCGTGCGCCGACGCGGCCATCGGCCGGTTTGATGCCGAGTTTGCGCAGAAGCCGCCGGATGGCATTTGATGCTGACGCGATGGTCAGTGGCGAGCCATCCCGCCGCAGGAAGAAGCGGTCCAGGTTAGCCTGACGGCGGTCAAGCTTCAGCCGGTCGCAATCCGTCTTATAGCGGCGAAGTTCGGCGACCAAATCGGCACGAATGGCGACGATGCGCGTGCGGCCCTTGCTGCGCTGGATCGTCATGACGCCCTGGTCGAGATCGATATCGCTCGTGCGTAACCGGACGGCCTCTCCCAGCCGCAACCCGGTGCAATAGACAACAAGGATCAGAGTGCGCAGCATGGAGGCCCAGATGAAGCGGCCTTGATGGGATGTCGCTGCCGCCAGAATACGGTCCACTTCATCGCGGCTGAAAATGTAGGGCAGGAAGACCGATTCCTTGACTGGCGCCAGCGCGTGCTCCGGCACAAAACTCAAGGGGTCACGGCGGCGGCGATACAGGCATAGTTGCCGAACCGGGGCAAATTCGTTGGCCAGCGTAACCGCCTTCCGTCCGGCGATGCGCGTGCACCATCGTGTTATCGCGTCGTCGAGAGCCACCTCACCTTGATCGCCCCAATGCTGCGCGACAAACCGCACGAAGCCATTGAGCACGAACTCGCCGCGCCGGTAGGGGCTGCCCATCGCACGCTTGAAGCGCAGGAAGGCTTGCACATCGTCGGCCAGTTCGCCGGCGGTCACGGCCGTCATGTCGGCACCGGCAGCGAAACGTCGCGCAGCGTCGCCGTGGCGATCCTGACATAGGCCGAGACTGACTCCGGATCACGATGACCCAGCAGATCGGAGAGCACGCGGGGACGTATCCCAAGGTCGACATGCCGCGCGGCGTTCGAATGGCGCAGCACATGGCTGCCAAGGTAAGGCGCATCCAGTCCAGCCTTCTTGGCATGCTTGACGAGGATGTGACGCACCGCCGCCGACGCGCTCAGCGGCGTGAAGGGCACCTTCATGCATACGAACAGGTGCCTGGTTGGGATGTCCGGAGGCCGGCTGTCTCGCAAGTAAAACGCCACCGCCTTAGCCACCGATGGCAACAAAGGTAGTGTAAAGCCAACTCCGGTCTTCGGCCGCACGACCTTGAGCGTGGCGGCGTTCCAGTCGATGTCTTCCAACTGAATCCGAATGACTTCGCCAGCCCCGAAACCATATACGCTCATCATCAGGAGGAGTGCATGATCGCGCAGGCCACGAGCCGTCGTGATGTCTACCGAATGCAGCAGGCGTTGCACGTCCTCCCACGGCAAGGCGGGGCGCGGATGCTCGAACTTTGGCTGGACCGGTGCGACCACGGCCTCGGCCAGATCGATCGAGATCCGTCCGGTCGCGAGCAAGAAACGGGTAAACCAACGGATACTGCCTGCGATGCCGGCCACGGTCGGTCGGGCATATCGTTGCGCGCAACCGATCAGGTAATTGTCGATGTCGGTCAGCGCCATCGTGCGCCATGTCTTGCCCTGTCCGGCGAGGTGCTCCAACAGCCTGCTGACGTGGTCCAGGTTCATTTGTACGGTCCTCGCGGCGCAGCCGCGACGCCCGGCGAGGTGGTCGGCATACTCTGTCAGAAGGACTGAGGCGGGAGGCGGTGCATGCCGCGGGGCTTGCCACGTCGGTGGGTTCAATCGCATCACTTGGTAGACACGGCTCAGTGCGTGCAGAGCGGTCCGCGCGCCACCCAGCCGCCGCGGATCGAGGCGCCGATGTCGCGCATACCAAGCGATGAACTGATACGCGCCTTCCAGGGTCAGTTCGGTCCGTTCATCCAGCTCTTGTCTTAAGCAATAGGCGCGAAAACGCCTGATCCACTGAAGGTATTGCGCGGCTGAGTTGTCTTGCACGCAGCGATCGGCGCGCCAGATTCGAAGCATGTCGTCGGTGGTGGGCGCGGCCGCTGCGCTGATTGTGCTGGGTGGTTGGCGCTGCATGGTGCGGTGATCCTGTTGACGATCCGACCGTATTGAGCGGCGGTGCCTCCGTCAGGTCCCATGCCGTGTTGATCGCCGGCCCGTGGCCCGACCGCATACTGCGATGACCCGAAACCCAGCGGCGGCGGAATCAGGTTGAGGATCTGCGGCGACAGCGACGAACGGAGGCCGAGCAGCGTTTGTTCTTGGTCTCGATCAATCCGCGGTGCCAAATCCGTTGCGAGCGTGACGATCGGCAACTCCTGAATAACAGTTTTGACGGCGTCGAGTGCATCTCGAACCGCTCGGACCCGACGGCGCAGCCAACGGACGGCGCCAGGTAAGGAGACGTCTAACCCACGCATGGCATCCGCGGCGGCCTCCATGCTCTTGAACGACGATGCCGCGGCGACGCTGACTTCGATCGCGGCGAGCAAGCCGGGCAGCCTTGCGGCGAGAAAGTCCGGCAGCAGGCTGAAGGTTTGATGGCCCTCGGGGCAATACCACCGGGCGATACGCAGCCCTTGCGGCGTCACACGCCTATAGGTCCCGTGACGCGCAAACGAGCAACCGCCCAACGGGTGCAAAGGGCAGTTCGGCAAATCGGCATCGCACCATTCACGGTTCGCGATATAGGCCCCGACGGTCGACTGTGTGCGCAGCGGAATTTGCAACGTCGCTCTCCCACGACCCGGTGGATCTTGATGGGGACGCAAAATTTATGCGGTGTCCGGCGACCCGCAAATGCCCGTCAACAGCCGCCTCTCCCCCCACTGCCCCAGATAAAATCCGACTCCAGATTATGGGCCCAGCAGGCAACTTCCACGATCGGGCCTGGCTTGCTGCGGGCCGGATTGTACAACCCTTCAAACCCGGCGTAGCCGTCCGCCTGAAGAAAGCCGCTGAAGCCCGCCATGTGCGCCGTCGGATGTTCGGCGCCACGGTCAGGGCTGTAGAAATAGGCCGCCGCCGGAGCGGCCGGGCCGTCAAACAGCCGGTCGTCGCGCACATAGACCCACAGCCGCCCGGTCGCGGTCCGCCCAAGTCCTGGCGCCAGCACCGGCACCGTGGTGTCGTCACCGTGGATCTTCTCGGCGGCGAAGACATGCTGGCGGATCTTCGCCACCACCGGATCGAGCAGCCAGGCCGCCTGGCCGACCCAATCGCCCAAAGTCGAGCGGTCGAGTTCGAGCCCCTCGCGTGCATAGATCTCGCTCTGGCGATACAGCGGCAGATGGTCGCAGTACTTCGACACCAGCAGATGCGCCAGCGTGGCGGGGGTGGCGCGACCGCGCGGGGTCGGCATCGGCGGAGCCGGGGCCTGCGTGATCGCGTCGCACGCGGTGCAGGCATATTTCGGCCGGACGTGACGGATCACCTGGAAGTGGCCCGGCACGTAATCCAGCACCTCGGTGACGTCCTCGCCCAGCTTGGCCATCCCCTTGCCGCAGTCGGGGCATTGGCAGGCGCCATCATCGGCAGGCTGATGCACGACCTCTTGCCTCGGCAGATGATCCGGCAACGGCTGGCGCTTCGGCTTGCGGCGCTCGCGGATCGGCGCCACAGGCTCGGCGGCCTCGGCATCGGCATCGGCCTTTGCGGCGGCTTCGGCTTCGCCGGTTTCGAGTTCCTCAAGCCGCAGTTCGAGTTGCTCGATCTGCCGCGTGATCCGCTCCGACGAGCGGCCAAACTGCATGCGGCGCAGCTTGGCGATCTGCAACTTGAGCTTCTCGATCTCCAGCGCCTT
>JBEKLE010000218.1:0-10415 GCA_050010355.1 Rhodopila sp.
AATGATGAAACTGCGCCAAAAGATCTCCGGTGGCTTCCGGTCCGTCGAAGGCGCCGAGGATTTCGCCGTGATCCGATCGCTGCTGTCGACAGCAAGAAAGCAAGGGTGGGACATCTTGACGGCGCTCGCCAGCCAGCCGGACCGGCTGATCGCGGAACTTCAGATCGTCTGATCAGGCCGCCCTACCTGGGCAGTTACGAGCATCTGAAGGTCACTGACCTATGGCACCAAGTCATTGTTGTAAAAAGTAATTCTGTCGGACGCCGCTCTTGCGACCACTTTTTACATATATCCCGAACCTACCCCTACAACGGGCTTCCCAGCAGTCGCGGCACCGACAACGTGATCCATGGCACGAATGCGATCAGCCCGATCGACAGGACCAGAACGATCAGGTAGGGCACCATCTCCCGCGCCGAGACTTCGACCCGGGATTCAGCGACCGCGCAGGCCACATAGAAGCCGACGCCGACCGGCGGCATGAACGCGCCCACGCCCATCGCCAGCAGCAGCACAATAGCATACTGCACGCCGTTGATGCCGAACTGCGTCGCGATCGGCATCAGCAGCGGCGCCAGGATGATCAGCGCCGGCAGTCCCTCCAGCAGCGAACCGATCAGGATCAGCATGACGATCGACCCAGCCAGGAACACATACGCGTTGTGCCCGGCGGCATCGAGCAGGCCGATCAGGTGCTGCGGCAGATCGGCCGCGGTAAGCGTCCAGGCGAAGGACGCCGCCGAGGCCAGCACGAACAGCACCATCCCAGCCGTCCCGGCGCACTCCATCGCCAGCGGAAACACTTTTCGAAATTCCACCGCACGATAGATCAGCACCGCCAGCCCCAGGCCGTAGAGCACCGCGAAGGTCGAAACCTCGGTCGGTGTGGCGATACCGAACTTGATCCCGGACACCATCAGGACCGGCATCGCCAGCGGCAGGATGGCGGCCGGGATGGCGCCCAAGCGGCTGCCGCTCATGACCTCCCCCACATGGACGGAATGGCGGGAGCGGAACCAGATCAGCAGCATCAGGCAGGCGGCGATCACCGCGGCGGGCAGCAGGCCCGCGACGAACAGGGTGCCGATCGAGATCGGCGTGACCGAACCGAGCACCAGCATCGCGATCGAGGGCGGGATTGTCTCCGCCATTGCCGCGGATGCCGCAAGCGCCGCCGCGCCTTGCTCCGCCCGGTAACCGCGCCGGCTAAGCTCGCCACGCATCACCGAACCAACCGCGGCGACGTCGGCGACCTTGGATCCCGAAATCCCACTAACCAAATAAATCGTCACCACAATAACCTGCAACAACCCACCCCGTGCTCGGCCCACCAGAGCCATGGCAAAGCGCACGAGGCGCACGCTGATCCCGCCGCGTTCCATGATCAGGCCGGCGAAGATGAAGAACGGCAGAGCCAGCAGGATGTAGTTGCCGGTGCCGTCGATCATGTTCTGGGGCACGGCAATGAACGGGGCGGCGTCGGTGGTCTGCAGGTAGATCAGCGTGCTGAGCAGCATCGCGAAGCTGACCGGCAGGCCGAACAGCACCGCGGCAAAGAACAGCGCGACCATCACGCCCAGCGACAGGTCGGGCCGCGCGCCGAAATACCCGGTGACGTCGACGGCGGCGAAGGCTGCTACGGCGGCGGCAACGAGCAGTCCCGCGGCAATCGCGAGTGCCACCGGCGTGCGCAGTACCAGGCGTTCCAATGCAAAGCACGCGATCAGCAGCATCGAGACGGGCAGCGGCAAGGCATACCAACCGGTGCTGACCTGCAGGATCGGGGTCGCGTTGGCCCAGTTGTCGTGGATCAGCGCGTACGAGGCCCACAGCGCCAGCGCCGTCGTCACGATAACTGTCCATTCCAGCAGCGCCAGGATAAAAGCGCGCACCCGCACCGGCATCAGGTCGAGCAGCACCCGGATCGAGGTATGCTGCCCGCCGCGATACGCCGCCGCGCCGCCGATGAAGGCGACCAGCGACAGCGCCATCTTCGATGCCTCGTCACCCCACAAAAACGATGTGTGGAACAGTTCCCGCCGGAACACGTCGAGCATGATGATCACCAGTTCGATCAGCATCCCCGCCGCGGCGACACTGCGCGCGGCAATATCGAGGCCGCCGCAGACCCGCCGGAACGCTTCCCTGGCCGCACCTTCCTGGGGTGCGAGGGCGGTGAGTGCCGCGTCTTCGGCGAGGGTAACCACGCCTCAGGGCCTGAAAATCGATCGAACTTGAAAACGCACGCCCGCTGGAATCATCGAGAGCTTTCCTGTCAACGGCGAGGCAGGGGGTTCATTTTGAAACGCTTAGGCGGCGCTGGTCTGTTTCAGCACCATATCGACCAGATCGTCGCCGATGACCGGGCGGAACTTGTCGTAGATCGGCTTCAGCGCCTTGGCATAGGCATCGGTGTCCACATCGGCAATCCGCACGCCGGCTTCCTTCATCGTCACTGCGGCCTTGTCGGTCGCGGTCGCGACATCGGCGCGCCAATACACCGCCATCGCTTTCGCCGCCTCCCGCACCGCCGTCTGTTGCTGCGGGGTGAACGCATCGAAACGCCGTTTGCTGACCATCACCGCGCCGGCGTTGTAGACGAAATTCGTCTGGTTCACGACCTTGACGAGCTCCTGCATCTTGTTCGCGACCATCGAGATCATCGGCGTTTCGATCGCCTGGATTGCGCCCTGCGACATCGCGACATAGACCTCGGAGATGTCGATCGCGACCGGAATGGCGCCAACCTGCTTGAAGCTTTCGGCAAAGATCGCGCCGGGCTGAATGCGGATTTTGATGCCTTGCATGTCGGATGGTTCGGTCAGCGACTTGGTCAGCGTGGTCGAGCACGGGCGCCAGCCCCAGTGGCCCCAGCACAGACCATAGACGCCGCGTTCGGGAAACGCCTTGAACAGTTCCTCGCCAACCGGTCCGTCGAGCACCTTGGCCGCGATCGCGCCGTCGCGGAACACGTAGGGCAGGTCGAGCACCGCGCAACGCGGCCAGATGGTGTCCATATAGCCGGTGGTATGGCAGACGAAATCGATGATGCCGGTCTGCATGCCGGTCAGCGCGTTGACCTGGCTGCCAAGCTGGCCGGCGCCGTACAGCTGGATATCGAGCGAGCCGTTGGTGCGTTCATGCACGTCGGCGACGAACTTCTTGCAGACGTCGTAAACCGGATTTGCGACCGTATCGGACAGCGTCATCTTCAGCGTGCGGCCCTGGGCCCGCGCCGACCCTGGGATGATCGCCGGGGCGCCCACGATCGCCGCGGTTCCGCCGAGGACGTGGCGTCGGGTTACAAACTTTTGGTTCATGGAAGTTCCCCACGGTTCGCGTTGATGCGTCCGTTAGGGTTGGACCCTGCGCTTCGTCAAGGCTTGTCGGCGTTGTCAAGTCTAGCTGCTGGTCGGATAGTGCCCCACTTTGACCATATCAAGAATGAGACCGCAACACTTCCGGCCTCGCTTACGATTCATTCTGATACCGACGACGCCGAAGTCTCGTCCGCCTACGCCTCCGTTAATCAAGGCATCCGCCTTACCATGCTGTCCCCGCTTTCCCGAACAGAACAGGCCGGTCGTCCAACGGTCCTTTGCCGGACACCCTGCGCATGTATTTCCCTCCTCTCGGTCCTGCCCTACCGGCCCAGCCCGCGCCCTCTCGTCGGCTCCTCACGCAGGGGATCCGGCGGCAGCCCCCGGCTTTGCCGCTCCTGCTGGCGCGCGCGGGTGCGCTCGGTCGCCTGAGCCTCGCGCGCCACCCGGTTGCCCCACGCCGCCGTCTTCTCGCTGGCGTCGCGGCCGATGACCAAACACCGCGCCAGCAGGTCCAGTCCGGCCTGCTGCTCCGGTCACGGCCGCCTGCTACCGTCTGAACCAAGACCAAGGCGAAGGTCGTCTGACCCTAACTAACGGATCAAGTCGACCGTGACACCCGCCGCCGCGATGTCCGGCCAGCGGCGCTCGGCCGTCAAAGCCGGCACACCCTCAAGCTTGGCCAGCGCCAGACAGTATCGATCACCCAGCGACAGCCCGCCCGGAAGCGTGAGCGGCCGAAGCATGCCGGCTTCGTAGGATAGCGCCACGTCGACCGGCCTCACCCGGATCGGCAGGGGTCGCAACATCGCCTCGATATCCGGTCGTGAAGCGCCGAGCTTGGCGTAGTGGCTGACGATTTCCGCCAGGTTCACCGCGCAGAGCAAAGCTCCATCAAGGGCTGCCTTCACCTTTTCGCCGCCCGGTTCGCCCAGAAGCATGGCCAGCAGTGCGGAGGCGTCTAGGGCTACGCTCGTCACTCGGCCTCCGCGTCGCGCGCCCGGTCGGCGAGGAAGTCGTCTACCGATGCCCCGGTCTTGCCAGCTACCAGCTTTCGACTGAGCGCCTGAGCCCGTGCAACCACCTGGTCGACCGTCCGCAGGACGATCGCATCACCGGCATCTTCGACGATCACCTCACCGCCTTGAGCGAGGCCATGCTTCTTTCGGAGTTCGGCCGGCAGGCTGACCCGGCCGTCCGGCATTACTCTAGCTCTCACGGCGTATCCCCCACATGTACCATGTGAAAGAAGTTACCCCATACGGTCATCTCTATGCCACAAATTTGCTAATGCCACGCCGCAGTGCGTGCTCGGCCTGGCGCGAAGCCAGGCGCCCGCGTCGCAACGCGCGTCATGGAGAAGACAACCGCCCGCTCTGCATTCGAAGAGGGCGGAAGAATTGCTCCGCGACTTCGGATCGTGCCGACCGCCCTTCGCGGCAGTCACTATCCTACGCTGCGGAGCGTTCGCGGCACAGCGTTGGAATGCAGGTCGGGATGGATCGCGATGCTGGCGGGCGCTGTGTCGGTCAGCGCCGTCGCTCTGACCACTCCACGGCCATCTGCGGCCAGCCACCGGGGTGGAGCCGATTCGTGCAGTGATTCTAGTTGCTTCGCTGATTACGGCAAAGCTTATTAAGGCGTGGTAAATTACCTTGATGGTCCTCCAAACTCGGGAAGGCTTCTCGGCGTTCTGTTTTGGGATCCAAGGCCTTTAGGTTGAGCGACGTCTCTGCCTTAGGTCCAGACGAACGCACGGGAATTCGGCGGTTTTGGCCGCATTAGGCCCGGATTTCAGCCACCTGTCGGGATAAACTCGTCTCCGGGATGCCCCGGATCCACAATACTGTCCTGCCCAAACGGGGCCATGCGCATTGTGCAGGCCCCTGCCCTACCGACTTGCTTTCGGGCCTTGATGCCGCTGACAAACACCCGGCCACGTCTGCAAACGGCCATATGATAAGATCTTGTCGCACGTAATAGCTGGCTAGACGGTCCCCCAAGACAGAAGCCAACTTGGTGATCACGAAGGTCAAAGAGCGCCGACTGGACAGATGATGTCGGTACGCCCTCCCTGGCTTCCCCCAATCAGACCCAATTTTTCCAACTGTCTCGCCCATGACCGATGATAATGGTACTCCATGTCTCGTCCAATGGCTTTGGTACGCCATACAGATGACCTCGGTACGCCGTCTCCGAGTCGGACCGATGAACGCGGTATGGGCACCCGGGCGCTGACCGATGAAATCGGTACTAATCCTAAAAAATATTATCCTAAGAAGCGCCTAAATCGGCCGAGCCGACGAAGCTGAGTGAACTGTTGTCATCGGTTGACTTTCGATTTTTGGTGACTTCCGGCATAATTTGCGAAAGTAGTTGGTCGTAAGGTCCAGGTATGCTATCGCTCTGACGTCGGAGTTTCGCTCCGAATCGCAGAAAAAAGGAAACGCCGCGTGGCACCTCGTGACCTGCCTCTCGGGCAACAGGTTCATGCGATGCTTAAAGGCTCGGGCCAGGACGCGGCCCAACAGCATGCGCTTGGGCTCGGGCTGCCCGACGTGTTCGATCGAGTGCAAGCGGTAGCTTTCGAAGAGCCGGTGCCGAGTTTTCTGCATTCCGCACTTTGTGCGATGTCCCTGCCCGTTCGACGGCCGGCTGATGATACTGCGCCGATAATTCGCCAGGATGGGCAATACACTTTAGCGATCACTCCGCGCCCTGTTTTGCAGCGGATTGATGGGCAGCAGCAAATGTCCATTCTTGGTGTCCCTTACGGGTCCCTGCCCCGCCTCGTGCTTATTCACATAATGACCGAAGCCGTGCGCACCCGCACGCGACATATTGTCCTCGGGTCGACCTTCACCGATTGGATGCGGCGTATGGGTTTCCGCTCCGTCAGTTACGGGCCAAGGGGTTCGGCGACCCTGATCCGTCAGCAGCTGGACAGGCTGCTGGCCTGTGAGTGGACAATACGATGGGATAGCGAAGGCGCTGAGGGCAACAAAGGGTTTGCAGTCAAAGAGGTCAAGCTGACCAATGAGTACGCAGGTACGACCGCCCGCAACGGCGGGTTTTCCCGCGAAATTCTGCTGACCGAAGGATTTTTCGATCATTTGCGAGAACATGCCGTGCCGTTGGACGAGAACGCGGTCCGGCAAATCCGCGACTCGGCAACGTCGCTCGATCTCTACACTTGGCTTTCCTACCGGTTGCCACGGATCAACAAAACTCGGCCCACTTTGATAAGCTGGCCTCAGTTGGCGGTCCATTTCGGCAATGAAGGCAACAATGTCCGTAAATTCCGCCAGACCATAAGGGAAGCGTGGGAGCGGCATGTATCGGCGGTTTATCCGGAAGCGCGGGCTGAGTTCGACACGACGGCGATCCGCTTGTATGCATCCCCCGCCCCGTTGGCGCGCCGTCCCCTTCGACTTGTAACCGGAACGACCCAGGCCGAGTCGGTACCGATTGCTACAACGAATGACACCGAGCTGCTGCCCGACTTTCTAACCAAGCTGCGTGAAATCCTCGGGGCCACCCACGCCAAACATTGGCTGGATGACGCCGCGATGGAGGATCAGCCGGATGGCCCCGCTGCCCTCGGTGCTGGATCGAAATTTAAGGCAGATTACATCCGCCGGACCTTCACGCTCGAGATAAATCGTGCCGCATCTGCGTGTCGATTAGACGCGTCCCCTTGCATCGTCGCGCGACGACGCCCCCTTCCCTGACGTCTTGCTACCCAGAAAGATAGGCCGTGGATATTTTCGAAACCGCCAGTACGGTCGAGGCGCTCTACAACCGGTCGATCGAGGTCGTCTCGAAACTGCGGACGCGTGGCGACGTCCCGGTTGAGGGCGTCGGTGAGCCAACGCGCCGCTCACCGCGCTTTTCTATCAGCCGGACAGCCGAATTGGTTGGGCGAACCTCCGCCTCAATCAGGGACGCTGAGAAGGATGGGCGCTTGCCGAACGTGCCTCGGACTCAGTCCGGCCGGAGGGTCGGCTACACTCTCGCGGAAGTTAATGTCATGCGAACCGTCTTCGGCACTGAGCCGCGGCGGGCGGATTCTGATCCACTGGCAGTCATAGCTGTGCAAAATTTCAAGGGCGGCGTAGGCAAGTCCACGGTGTCAGTGCATCTCGCGCAATATCTAGCGATCCGCGGCTACCGCGTCTGTCTGATCGATTGTGATAGCCAGGGATCGGCCACGATGATGATGGGCCATGTGCCCGACCTCGATATCGACGAGGAGGATACGCTCTATCCGTTTTTCCGCAACGTTGAGATGTCCAGTCTTGCTTACGCTGTGCGGGAAACCCACTGGGATCGGTTGTGGCTAATTCCGGCGAATCTGCGTCTCTACTCAGCCGAGTATGAACTTGCAGCGCGAATCGCACGCAGCGATCAGAGATTACTTAACCGTCTCGCCGACGGCATCGCGTCGATTGCCGAGCATTTCGACGTTGTCATCCTCGACCCGCCGCCGGCGCTGGGCACGATTTCGCTGTCGGTGATGCGGGCGGCAAACGCGCTCTTGATCCCAGTTCCGCCAACCGTCGTGGACTTTACCTCCACCACGAGCTTTCTTGCGATGCTCTATGAGAGCATTGGCGTCCTGGAGGAGAGGGGACTACCGATCAATCTGCGCTGGATACGCTTTCTCGCGACGCGTGCTGATGAGCAGAAGTCCATGCAACGAGAATTGCTGCAGATCATGCGAAATCTGTTCGGAGAAAGCATGCTGCGCGCGGTGTTGCGCGACAGCGCCGAAATCGACAACGCCTCCGCGCGGATGATGTCTGTCTATGAGCTAGAACAGCCGGTCACGTCTCGGGAGACCTATCTGCGCTGCCTGACGTATCTCAATGCCGTTAATGCCGAAATCGAGACTCAGTTCCGTCTAACGTGGCCAAGCCACACAGAACGGCTGCGCGGAGAGGGGGTGCTTTAATGCGAACGGTGAATCCACTATCGGTTCCGTCTTCTGATTACCTGGCAGCGTGGGCAGCTTCGCTTGGGGGAGAATGCTGGGATCTGGCGAGAGCGGCCTGCCTTAGCTGGTCCAGCTCATCTCAACACCCTGGGAAGGGCGGAACGAGGCCCCCGAGTTGCAGATCTGCAACTTCAATCTATCACATTGATACTTAATGGGGAATTGGCTTCGAGTGGCGCGAGTAAAGAGGAATGCCAGCGTTGCGTGCCTCAGGGTTGCAGGTCTGCAACTTCGATCAAATGCATTGAAATAGCAGTGGAAAGTGAACATGGCACAGGGCAATAAGGGCTTTGCAAGCCTGATGACCGGCGGCGGAGAGTCTACTACCGAGGCACGACACCCACCAAAATCCGGCTTTCTTGGCTCCCGGGATAACCGTCTGTCGGCGCTGGCGAGTGGCGGATTGATCACGCGGGTACACGAAGCGGTTGATCCCGCAGTGTGTCGGATCTGGCAGGGGCATAACCGCGACTATGCGGCGCTGGACGAGACCGTATGCGCGGACCTGATCAGTAGCTTGCGCGCTCAGGGCCGTCAGGAAATCCCGGCAATAGTCCGACGGGTAACCGATGATCCCATCCACCAATTCGAGGTGATCTGTGGCGCGCGCCGCCATTGGAGCGTGACCTGGCTACGTGCCCATGACTATCCCGACTTCAAGTTCGTTGTGGAACCGCGCGAGCTCACGGATGAAGAGGCGTTCCGCGTCGCTGACCTAGAGAACCGATCGCGCAAGGATCTGTCGGACTATGAACGCGCGGTCGATTATGCGCGGGCGGTCGAGCGGTATTATGAGGGCAACCAACAGCGGATGGCGACGCGTCTTGAGGTGACCAAAAGCTGGCTCAGTCGCTATCTCGAGCTCGCCCGGCTCCCCGCAGAAATCCTGGCCTGTTTTTCGTCCCCGCATGTCATCGGTATCTCCCACGCGGCCGTGATTGCTCCGCTGCTCAATCGACCACCCGTCCGGCAGCGCCTCTTGGATGCTGCTGCCGTGATCGCTCGGGAACAACAAGCCAACCGCGCGGCCGGCATCGCGCCGCTCGCCCCGGCAGCAGTTGCGGCGCGCCTAAACCAGGCGACCGAGAGTCGGTCGAAGCCCGCGCGCTCGGAAGAACAGATCCGCGCAGCCTCAGGCGAGGTGATCCTCAAGGCGCGACGCGAGGGCAGGGGGGTTGTTGTCTTCACCGTGCCAGCGGCGGTGACGGCAGATCGCGATGCCGTCTGTGCAGCAGTAGGCAATTACCTGAAAAAGCTCGCTTCAGACCGATGATAAAGGTACGGGTCGTCGGACAATTTGATCGGGGCCGCGGTTTTGCAGACCATGCCGCCTGATTTCGTGTGGGCCGGCGGCACATTCGGCGTGATGCGGCTACGGCGAGGTTGGACGGACCGATGATAAGTGTACGTCGGGCTGCGGCCGCGATAATTGCACAGGGACTGCCAGGCGACACGTTACTTGGCAGGGACTTGCGACTCGGTGGCTGGCGAGAAGCGCTTCAGACGTGCGAGGGCGGTTAATGGGTACAAGGCTATCAAGTCGTGTCCGCGGGGAACCTGTTGCGGGCACTCACTGTTCGGGGGACCAAGAGGCCAACCGATGATAACGGTACGGATTGGCGTCACCACGAGGCGCTCGAGTTAAGGTCAGTAGATCGGCAGCAGAGGTCTGCCCTTTGAGGACGCTGGCGTAGCCGGCGGCGCGCAATTCGGATCGGAGCCCCGTTAGTCGGTGGAGACGCGGGCGTAGCCGAATAAGCGGCCTGCGAGGGCGGTTTTCGGGCTCTGGGCGGCGTCCGACGGCTTCAAGGGGACGATCTCCGTGACGGGCTGCCGCGAGAGCATCTCTCGCGACACCTAGTCCGCCACGGATCTTCGTCAGCCCTCTGACTCTTTCGGCTCCCGCTAAGCGTGGCGTGCTTGGCCCAAGTGGCTCGCTAGTCGCCCATCTGGCTCAAACGAACGGATGCCATCTGAGCGGTTTGGCCCGATGGGGCGACAGGCGCTCCCTCGGTCCGTTTCGCGGGCTGCGTCAACGGCGTCTGCGATGAAGGGCGCGCGACACTCGCGCGACACGGGTCCTCGCTAATACCGCAGCT
>JBEKLE010000219.1:0-10726 GCA_050010355.1 Rhodopila sp.
TTTCCCTGTCGCATAAGTTTGTCGCGAATGCCTGAGCTATTGCGACATGTCCTGCGACAGGCGTTTTCGGCGCGAGTTGAGCGAAATGGCCCCTGGTGACACGACTGTTGGGTCTAGGCCAAGATAGATGTGGCCGACCTCTATGCTGACGCGCTTGCTGCTACGCCCGATACGATGGACGGGCAGCCGCCGTTGCCGGTGGACACCACATGCCCGGTCACGCTGGACGAGCTGCTCGCTGAAGACTGACGCAGGCAGCCCCGACCTGCGGCCCGCTGGCCCCCGCCAAAACGACGGACCTGGAACCGAAGGTCGGGCGGCATCGGCCCCTGTGTAAGGCTGAGCATGTCACCC
This sequence comes from Rhodopila sp., assembly GCA_050010355.1. Lineage (GTDB taxonomy): Bacteria > Pseudomonadota > Alphaproteobacteria > Acetobacterales > Acetobacteraceae > Rhodopila. The sequence continues at coordinate 355 of JBEKLE010000219.1, forward strand.
GTCGCGAGGTGCGCGTTTCCAGCAAGGCGCCCTATGGGGCGGGATGCGGTTCTAAGCGTATAAGGTACCGGTGCAGGTTGGCGACGGCCAGGCTGTTTCTCCATGCTATGATACCGCACACGGAATATCACGTTGGCGATGGGCATTGAGCGCATGGATAGACCGTATGTTCTGTTCGGCTGGGCGCGGCGGCCCGCGGGATTTGGTCTGACGCCGTATGTCAATCTCGGTCCGCATCAAAGACGTCGGGACGGTGAGCGGGAGATGCCATCCATACGATCGTCATGCAACAAGGCTTTGGTGATCGCCTGTTTGTTATTTGTCAATCTCGTCTGGGTGAGCCCCATTTATGCTCGGGTCGGTCCGGCCTGGCAGGAGACTGTATTGAAAATCCCAACGCCTCAGGGCGAACTTGTCGGCACGATTACTATTCCGGCCAATGTGTCGAGTATGCCGGCGGTGCTGATCGTGGCTGGTTCGGGCCCGACAGACCGCGACGGCAATGACGCCCGTTACGGTCTGCGGACCGATCTTTACAAACGACTTGCCGAAGACCTGACAAAGGCCGGTATCGCAAGTCTGCGCTATGACAAGCGGGGTGTCGGTGCCAGCACATCGGCTGAAGCCCTTGAGGTGCCGCTTGTGCTGGATACCTATGTGCAGGACGTGGTCCTTGCGCTGCAGGCAGCCGAAGCCGTCCGCGGCATAAATTCGGTATTCCTGCTGGGCCACAGTGAAGGTGGCTTGTTATCTATCCTGGCCGCGCACCAACACCCGCCGCGGGGCCTTATTCTGCTGGAGTCCCAGGGCCGCTCGATGGCGAAACTCATCAGCGAACAACTGCACGCGGCTCCGATTGCCGACAATCTCAAGCTCCGAGCCGACGAGATCATGGTTGAATTGCAACAGGGGCGATCGGTGACGGACATCCCGACGGGCCTGCAGGCGTTGTTCGCGCCAAACCTGCAAGCCTACTTGAAGTCCATTTTGTCTGTCGATCCGGGACGAGAAATCGCACATCTCCGCATTCCAACCTTGATCATCCAGGGCACGACCGACCTTCAGACATCAATGCAGGACGCGCAGCATCTCCACGCCGGCAATCCGGATGCAACCGTCGTGGTACTGCCTGGCGCGAACCATGTGTTGCGCGACGTCAGTGCGGATCGAGTGCCCAATCTGGCAACCTACAGCAAACCTGATCTGCCGCTGGATCCCGCGCTGCTGCCCGCGTTGGTATCATTCATACAGACGCATGCTCCATAGCGAGCGCGCCTCCTTGCGAACCCTCCGCGGGCCGCGTGGTCTGAAAGGAGGCGCCGAGCGTAATGCTGTCCAGTCCCGCCCGAAGCCGGCGAAACACAAATCGCACCATATTGGCATGGACGACAGGAACGCCCCAGATCAGGCCAGGCACACCGGTTTTCTGCTGAGCATGCAGCGCCGGCACCCAAAGTTGGATCACCGCGGCCATCGACCAGTGCCCTGGTGCGACGGCAGAACACGTCCAACGGTATGTACTCTCGTCCAGCCGTTCCGGCAGATGCCAGCCAATCGCCCGCCCCTCGCGCAGCAGCACGAAACTTATGTCCAGATCGGCCCGCGCTTCGTATTTCAGCGGACACAGATCGTCCTTCACCGACCCCGGGAGTTCGGAACTGGCCTGCTCCAGGCTATAACGAATTGCTGAAGTCATATCCCTCCACGAGATGACCTCATAACCATCCCGCAACGCGCCGAGGCGCACAAACCAGAGGGACAGCATCTTGTCGATCGTGGTCCTGGCGGAAATCTGGCGTATTCTGGGGCCGACCCAGCCGCATGTCTGACACAGGGCGATGACGCTGCGATCCTCGGCGTCGAACGTTGGATGAAACACGCCTTTTCCCCAGCCGCGGCCGTCCGCCTCGTCCATCAGGGCGCGTAATAAAGGTGTTCTGAGGGCACCGAGCGGATCGTCGAACGAGACATGGACACTGCCGACCTCGTAGGCGCCGGGATGCGGCACAGCAAAACCGAAACCAACCGGAATTCCGTCCAGATCGCCACCGACGGTTATGACTTCCGTTTCCGCGAACCGCAGCACCGGCTCCCGATAGCTTGGGTAGGTCAGCCTGATATACTTGATCCGTTCGTCGGATTTCAGCACGCGGACCCGCATGTTCCTGCGATCAGGCAGCGGCGAGCGACGTGTCGGCGACCGAAGCGCGGGTGCATTCATCCGGCTCCAGCAACACGCCCGCGTCGAACAGCGCTTCGATCGTTCGCGACATGTCGAACAATTCCCGCAGGCCGGTGCCAAAGTCCGCGCAGGCATCCCCTACGGTCTGGTTTCGCGCCAGCAGCGTCCGCCTGAGGCGCCCGGCGACACCGCCGCTCACAGTGTGGCGAACCTTCCCGTACGTCAGCACGAAGCCATCTTCGACCGTTTCACAGATGACCTCGGGCCGCAGCCGCAACACATCGCCGCGCCCCAGGCCCTGAATCATGTGCCGGTTCGCCAAGCTGTGCAGTGCCGCCCCGAACGAGGGTGCATCGGTAAAGCTGGATTCCCCCAGCACTCGGAACCCATCCGGCAGGTCGTCCGAACTAGGAACCGGTGTCACCAGCCGGATATGCCGCCGGGGGAGGTTGACCAGGAAGCCGCTCACGCAGGCTATCGTTGCGTCATCCATTTGTTGGGGGACATCCCGCTCGCCGCGCCTCAACCGGGCACGTCCCGCGATGGATTTCGGCTGAAGCGATCCCCGCATATGCAGCAAGAGATCGACATGCAAAAGTTCATCCGGGCCAAAGGCAAGAAACAGGTCCTTCAGCTGGCGTGGTGTCAGGATCGAGAACCGATTCGGCAACCCTTGCATTCGATTGGTCAAGTCCATCACGCGGCGCATCATCGTCACGTCACGCAGCGGCGCCGCCGTTGTGGTTACCGGCATGAAACCGGTCACCTCGGCAAAATCGGCTACAAAATCGGCGTAGTTCGGATTATCGGACGGATCGGTCGCCCAGTAACAAAACCCGGTTCCGGCGGCGGGCCCGAAAAATCCGACAGTCTCCCGCAGAATATCGCGCCATTCGTGCGCATTCTGTTGATAGGACCAGTGGCCGGCAAAGCGGCCCGCGGATATGCCACAGAACCAGCAGCCGACAGAGCAGCCGTCCGACAGCTCAAAAGCGATCACGGGATGAGTGATATACGCGGCGGTTTTGCCAAGGACGCCTTGACTACGGCTGATCTGGCGCCGGCGCCAGCGGTCGAACGCCGGATTGGTCCCACCGGTATCTCCCGCCTGCGTGACCTTCTTGCGCAGGTCAGCGAGTTGCCGACGATAGTCGAGCCACAATTGCAGCGCCGGTGATGGGCAAGCTGCGCCCGGCGCGATACCGGCAATGTTCAAAGACGGAACGATATCGGCGGGGTCGATCTCAATCCCGTAGTCGTCACATACACTGTTGAAGCGGCGATTCTCGCGCGCGATGATGCTGACCTGGTCGCGGAATGCCGGGAATGCAAACCAGGTTTCGACAAATCGCTTGACCCTGGCCAGTGTCCACAGTTGCGTCGGACCCAGCGCCTGAAAGAACGCGTGATATCGCTGGCCCGCGTTATGCACGTCGGTCACGAAACCAGAGCCTCCTGACGCTCCTTCATGTAGTGACCAAGCATGCCCTGCTCCTGCAGGATCCCGCGGGCAAAAAGTTTTTCGAGAGACGCGATACCGCCGAGAACATTGCCGCCGCGTTCCGCGATATGCCCGACGACCTCAGAAACCCGTACCGGTCCCGAATCATGAGACTGGCGCAGCATTTCGCCGAGCGGCCCGTTGATTGAATGCAACCAGAGATTATCGGATAGCGTCAAACCATCCATATCGGTATCTATACGGAAATCCGGCCGGACCGTCAGGCGGTCATCCGCCTTCAAATCAGCGACCATGTGCTCGGCGCCGAGTTCTCGCAGGGCCAAGCCATATTCGTCCGGAGTTTTGAAGAAACGCTCACCAAGGATGTAGTAGCCGTTCGGCACCTCCGGCGTGGCTCGGGTCGGCGTAACGACCTGGACCCGGCCGAGCGGCAGGTTGACAAGGAATCCTGAAACGCAGGCAATCGTGCTGTCCGACACCAGTTTTTCCTTCTTGGTGCCAGCTTTCTCCATCGCACGCCCGGCGAGTGATTTCTTGCCATGCGAGTCTTGCGCCTGGATCACGAGTTCCACGCCAAGCAGTTCGTCGGCGGTGAACGCCGCATGCACGCGCTGCAGATATTTCCGGTTCAGTATGGAGAATCTGTTCGTGACGGTACGATACTGATCATAGAGCGCCATCACCCGTCGGGTCAGCTCGACGTTCTTCAGTGGCGCAGCCGTCGTTGTCTGCGGCATGCTTCCGGTGGCCTTGTAGAAGTCCAGGAGAAAGTCCGGATAATCCGGGTTGTCGGAAGGATCCGTGGCCCAGTAGCAAAAGCCGGTGGCCGCAGCGGGCCCGAAAAAATCGACGGTGTGGTCGAGGATAGCTCGCCAGGCGTCCTGGTTTGGCTGGTACGGCCAGTGGCCGCGAAACTTCGCCGCCGAAATACCGCAGAACCAGCATCCCACCGAACACCCGTCCGACAGTTCAAATGCGATTGCCGGGTGCATGATGCCATCGGCGTTCGCGCCAAGCTCGCCGCGCAGGCGCTGAATTTGGCGCAGCCGCCACGCGTCGAATCCCGGGTTCCGTCCACCGGACTGCCCCGCGGGAAGCATGAGGTCGCGATGCCGGATCATGTCCCGGATATAGTGATGCCACACCAGACCCAACGGGTAGTTCCGGAGTTCCGGACTTTGGCGAATATGGGCCAGGCTTGGGACAACGATCGGCGTAAGCTGCGCGATGTCGATTTCAGAATTCAGGCGAAGCCGGAGGGCGTCGAAGCTGCCGCCGCTGACCGCGATCTGATGATACTCAGCGCGGACCTCGGGATCGGCGGACCAAACCTCCAGGAACCTCTTGAGATGCGCGATCTCGTGCAATTCACCGGCCGACCGGCGCTCCATCATGGTCCGGTAATTGAGCCCGGGTGCATTCGGTTGGGGGATTGATTTCATCATGAGATCTCTGACAAGAAGCCGCCCGTCACGTTAATCGATTGCGACGGAGGATCGACTTCAGCGCGAGCTGAAACCAATCCTCCTGACGCGCAAACTATACCGTCTTGGAGCCAAGGCGCGTGGGGTGATCAGACGACCACCACCGCGACGACCCCTGCGGCCTCGACCGCCACAACCGCTTCGGCAGCGGCCACGGCAACGGTAACCGCCACGGCGACGCTGACCACGGTAGCCTTCGGGGGGGCATGCTTGCCGCCAGCAACGGCATCGAGCTGCGCATCGTCTAGTTCAGCGCCAGCGTTGGAGGAAAGATATTCGTTCGCCTGTTCGACGGTAAACGAGTACCCGTGTTGCGCCGCCACCTGCACCACCTTCGACAGCGAGCCCGAGCTTTCCTTCACTGCGTCGAGCAGGTCAGGGTCGGTTTTCATGTCCGTAACGAGGCGAATAACTTCTGAAGCACTCATTCTACAAGACTCCGAAAGGATTATACACGCAAATTGCCGGATATCAGACAAACCGACAATCAGGGTCGGGCGCTCCAGCAATCAAACTCTATATCCACTTCAACGTTACTGCAAGCACAAAGTAGTTTTTCAAAAAATAACCGCTCTCTCTCCAAACGCTTAACAGTACGGTTTGCCGGCGCATAGAACGGTACTTTGACCCATTCATACATTTAACTGATATACCTGGGCGTCGCCATCATCGTTTACACGCGATGAAACCTGTAATTACTTCTGCATGCAGCGCTCTTCGTCTATGCTTGTGGATGCGCGAATTTTCTGAATCCACCGTTGCCCTGGGACTATCAAGTGAGCACACAAAAGATTGACAGAGGGTTAATAAAACAGCCAAAAGTAACCGGTCGGCCCAACGAACGTCGCTTTTCACGCCGTTTGTTCCGCAAGTGCCAGACATGACACATTGAATTCTTCCTGCTCCTTGGCTACCTCGGTGCCAGGGCGCCGATCGGCTGCCGCTTCCGCAATCGCGTCAAGAAATTCGTCGCTGTGCGACGGATCGTGATGAAACAGGATCAGTTTGCCAACGCCGGCGGCATCGGCGAGTTTGATCGCCTCTTGCCAGGTTGAGTGTCCCCAACCTACCCGGGCAGCATATTCCGCATCGGTGTAACTGGCATCGTACAACATCAGGTCGGCGCCATCAATCAGCTTGGCAACGGCTGCGTCGATCCCGTCGGCGGGGTGTTCGGTGTCGGTCACATACGCCACCGAACGGCCAGCCCACTCGATACGGTAGCCGGTGGCTCCGCCGGGATGACGCAACGGCACCGTTTTGACGGTCAGGCCGGGATGCAGCGTAAAGCTGTCGCCCGAGGCAAAGCTCTCGTAGCGCACCGATGCCTGGAAAGCGCTGCTGAGGTCGGGCATCAGCGGGGGACTCCAACTGGTGACAAACGCCTGCGCCAGATCGCCGCCGCGGGGCAAATGCCCTCCCCAGATGCGGAGCCGGGTCGACGGATCGAAATGTGGCTGGAAGAATGGCAGCCCGCAGATGTGGTCCAGGTGCGTGTGGCTGATCAGCAGGTCGGCAACCACCGCACCTCGCGCCGCCGCCAGCTTCTGCCCCAGATTTCGCAATCCGGTTCCCGCGTCCAGAATCAGCAGATGCGGGCCGCATCGCAACTCCACGCACGCCGTGTTGCCGCCATACCGCGCCGTTTCGAAACCCGGCGTGGCAATCCCGCCGCGCACGCCCCAGAAGCGCAGCCGCATTGACCGGTCAGCAACGTCAAGCGCCGGCCGCACGTCGACCAGCGGCGACATCACGTTCATCGGCCGCGGCCATTTATACAGCCGCCCGCTCCATCGTTACCGTCCCGAGCAGTCTCGTACGGCGATACGGCCTTTCCAATCGGCGATGGCATGCAAAGGGCGCTCCAGAACGGTCAGTTATTCAGCACAAAGCTGTTCTCGATCATCGGTTCCGTTGGGCCGGCGAGTTGGCTCCGCACCCAACCTTGGTCTCCTTATGATGAAGAAGAGGTTAATCCCGGGTAGAAAAGTTTTGCTGCCGATGACACACCGGCGTAGTCAAAAGACATGATTTGTTAAGAAGATGCCCCGATACTGTCGCCGTATCCCTGATTTGGCTCGATGCTCCGAGGATACGGATGGAACAGAAAGCCAGCCCAACCCACTCAGCCGGCCCACCAGGAGTATCTTATCCACATGCCTCGGTCCAACCAATGACAGCGGCGGCGTACGTCCTTTCGCTCCGTCGAGTCTGAGATGAACGTGTTGAACGTCCAGGATTCTCCAACGCTGGCCGCCAAGACTGCCGCCCTACGGCAGCCGGCCGCCGAGGATCATGCCGAGCAGCCGCCCGAACTTGAAGCGGCACCCCAAGGCTCCGTTCGTTATTTGTCCGTCGGCCTGCGCGGTCGTCGTTTCGCCATCCCGCTCGACCAGGTCATCGGCGTGGTCGAAAGTGCCGAGTTGACACCGATCCCGTTCAGCCCGGCACCGTTCGAGGGGCTGGTGCAGGCAATGGGCCAGGTGGTCCCGCAGATCAGTCTCGCCTCGCTGCTCGGCCTTCCGCCGGTGGATGGGGGCACCCTGGTGGTGGCATCGGATCTGGGCGGCAGCGTCGCGCTGCGGGTCGAGCAGGTCTTTGCCATGCTCCAGATCGACCGCGACAAGCTGGTGCTGGCAGACTCCGACGCGCGGGCGAAGGAGCCGATGGTGCTCGGTCATTTCGGCGATGGGCCGCTGGCATGCTCCGTCATCAGCATGGACCAGTTGACCAGCGGCGAACTCGCCGAAACCGCGGGCGAGCGGGGGGCCGTTCTGCTGGCGCCGGACAACGCCGTCAGCGTCAAGGACAACCGGCCAGCCGATCGGCAGACCGAGCCTTATCTGATGATCAGTTTGAGCGGCCATATCTATGCGGTGAAGATCGATCAGGTGGCCGAACTGATCGAGTTGTCCAGCCTGCGGCCGGTGCCGAGGGCACCCGCCTGGATCGCCGGCATGATCGATCTTCGCGGCGAACCGATCCTGGGTCTGTCGCTGCCACAGCTTCTGGGGCAACCGGAGCACGGGTCCGGGCGCCTTGGGCTGGTGGTGACATTCCCGCTCGTGTTTCCCCCGGCCCGTGTAGCCATGATCGCAGAGCGCAGCCTCGGCATCGAGCGTTACGCCGGCGACCAGATCCATGCCATGCGGGAACCCGTCGCCGGCATCGAAAGCTATCTGGTCAGGGCCGATGGCAGCATCACCGGTGTCATCAATCCCCTGGCTCTGCTTCAGCCGGTCCAATTCGAATTGCAGGCCTGGGTGCCACGCACGCAACTGACGGAATCGGGGGCCGCGCTGGCGACCCTGACCGGGTACCGCCAGTTTCTCACCGTCCGTGTCGGGCGTGAGATGATCGCGATGCCGCTCGACCGCATCCATCGGCTGCAGGCCAGCGTCACTCTGACGCCGCTGCCGGCGATCTGCACCGGATTCGACGGGATGGCCGACGTGGGCGACGCCGTCGTGCCTGTGATTGACCTGCGACGGGCGCTTTCTGGCGGTATCGAACCTCCCGCTTCGCAACATATGCCGCCGTGCCTGCTGGCCATGATCGACGGCAGCGTGGCCGGGCTGATCGTGGATCAGGTGCTGCGAATTGAAACCATCCCCGAAGATCATCTGATGCCGGCGGAGGACGCCCCGAACCTGCCGGTCTCGGAGGTGCTGCACCTCAATGGCCAGATGATGTCCGTCGTCTCGCTCGACCGCCTGCTGCCGCAACTATGATGAAACAAACCGAACCGGACGCTGCCAGGCGACGGCTGTTGGTGATTGGCGACGAGCCGGTCCTGCACGCGCTGCTGTGCGATCGGGTCGGCGCGGCGTTCGACGTTTCCGGCCATCCGGGCGGGCACGCGGATGCCTTGGCCATGGCACGCATGGCCGACGTTGATGTCGTGCTTTTCGATGCCGACCTGAAGGACGCCGTTCCGCCGGACGTCGTGGCCGGGATCGTCCTGGTCTGCGCATCGCCTGTCGTGGCGCTTTCGGCCGTGGCCGGTCCCGGTTCGGCCGCTGCCGCCGCGCTGTTGCTGGCTGGCGCTCGGGCCGTGCTGCATAAGCCTGCCGGACGCCTGCCGCTCGATCTCGGTGGCCGCTTCGGCGAGCATCTGACCGCCTCGCTGCAACAGGCTGCCCGCGCATGAGCGACAGCCGCGCCGAGATGGTCGAGCAGTTCGTCATCGAGACGCAACAGCACATCGATGAGATCGAGCCCATCCTCCTGGTCGCCGAATGGGAGGTCCCCGACAAACAGGCGATCGCCGCGCTGTTCCGTTGCTTTCATTCCATCAAGGGTCTCTCGCGCCTGCTGGAACTGCGCGGCCTTGAGACCCTGGCGCATCACGCCGAAAGCCTGCTCGGCGAGGTGCGCGCCGATCGGCTGCCGTTCACGCCGGCCATACACGATCTGCTGCTCCAGGCATTCGATGCCATCCGCACACTGCGCGAACGCAGTATCGCCAGCGGTCAGGATACCGCCGCGCCGGCAGCACTTGTCACGGCGTTGCAGGCCGCGGTCAGCGCCATCGGGGCCATGGATATCAAGCCCGGCGCCGCAGTACAGGCTGCGCAGCCGAGGCAGGCCGTGCTGCACGACGATGCCGACACGCTGGCGTATTTCGCCGAAATGCTGTGCGAGTGCCTGCCCAATCTAGGGGTGCTCGCAGATCTTCCCGGCGACCGTGAACAGGCGATCGAAGATATCGAAACCCTGACGCTGGCGGCCGAACGGCTGTCGCTCAAGGGCATGCAGCGGCGGCTTGAACGACTGGCGGAGACGCCGGCAATCGATCGCCTGGCTGAACTGGTGGCGGATGCGCACCGCGTCGCCAGATTGACCGGCCACGCAACGGGGGCGGACGCTTTGGCGCTTGCCCTGGCCCCGGCACCTGGCCAACGCCCGGGATGCCGGCGGCCACCAGCCAGTACCGGCCGCGCACAGTCTGCTGCGTCTGTCGGCAGCCGTGGCACCGACGGACGATCTGCCGGCATTGCTGCTGCAGACCCTGGCGGATGCCGATCCCGATACCGGCCTCGCCACAGGCACCGTCCTTCGGATGCTGGCCGATGATCTCGAACGGGACGATGACGGCAGCCGCTCCGACGTGCTCGCGCTTGCCGCGGACAACCTGCGCCATGTCATCGCCCGGCGCGAAGCCATCGCCGCGCCGTTGCAGAAGCTGCTGGCAGACAGGGGGGTGGATCTGCTTCGCGTCGGAGCGATCGGGCCCGCGGCGAG
>JBEKLE010000220.1:0-10374 GCA_050010355.1 Rhodopila sp.
GACCATCCAGAAGTATCCCTCCGAGTACGCTGCCTTGGCCTATCTGCTGGACAAGAGCGGCTTTCCGGTGCGTCGGGTCTTCGCAACGAAGGGCAGCGCACTGGAGAAGACTATGAAGGACGTGGGACAGGCCTGGCTGAGAAGTTAGTTCGACGCCGCAGTTTCGGCGACGTAGGCGTGAACGCTGCAATCGCCAACGCAGTCTTTCATGTGAATGGCAAGCGGGTCCATCACATGGTTCTGTTGCAAAGTTTGGCGTCGGTACGGCGTGCCATCTGCGCAAGGACGGGATGAAGTTTAGGCGCCACCTGAAACAGTCCGGCGATGAACTCTGCCTGGGCCCTGATGTCGCTGGCCCCGATGTTCCGAACCTGCCCTTTCCGGATCATTGCCATCGCCTCGTAACCTGCCAGCGTTCGTCGGGCCGACCAAAAACCACCAAAGCCAAGCCTCGGGCCGGTTAATCGTTTCACCCGCCGGTGATCTTGCTCAACGATGTTGTTCAGGTATTTCACCTGTCGCAGGCGCGACGAGCGCCGCGCGGGGAGCTGGTGGCGAGGGAACGACTTCGCTGACCATCGGAACGAAGCCGAGCGGCGCCGACCCCATCGTCTGCGACGGCTCCGCCTTTACGTCCTGACCAGCGGCGCGGCGCCTGGCGTCCCGCCACCAGAGTTTCTTCGACGATCCGTGCCTTCTCCTGCGCTGACCAGCGCCGACGAACCGGTCCAGCTACAACCTCGACCCGCCGATACCCGCCCTCTATGCCATCATTCCCGTCAAACATAACGATCGCCCAAAGCATCCATCTGCCTCAGGCAAACAAACACTTCTCCAGCGGTCGTGGTAGAAGGTAGAAGGGCTTCAGAGCTCCGCTTACACTTGATTTCAACGCCCCAATTTTGGTTCGAAAATCCTTGAATTTTGCTGCCGTCACTGCGTCTGGAAACGTCCATTTCTAGGTGACCCAGCCATTTGCCAGGATGCCTACGAACGGCTGCTTTCGAAAACCGGCGTGGCTCAATTCAACTGAACGACCGCCGTGGGCGCAAAGCAGCTGGCAAATGACGCCTGCGCATCCGCATAACTCTGGGCCGTAATCGCCAACCCGTGACGTAACCTTACATGCGCCGCCCACGCCGGCGTCCGGCGATGGCCTTTTGCTGCCGATACGCCTGCACCCGTTCGAAGGCGGCGCGCATGGCCTCGCGCACTTGGGGGCCAATGTCCTTGATCCGCTGCAACAGATCGCGGCGTTCGGCGGTGGCGTTTTCCGGCGTAGGCCGCACCCGCTTGGCCCTGCCGGCGTCGCGCTTGCCCTGCATGGTTTCCACCAGGGTGCTCTTGGGCTTGCCTTCGGCCACCCTCTGCTCAAGTCGTTGCTTGCCTGCCTGCATCTTCTGGATCGTGCCGGTCCGGAGGTTCGCCGCGCGCGCGATCATTGCGAGCGATCCTTCCTTCACCGGCTGGCGGGCGAAGTTGCGGGCGACGTTCTCGATCACGTCGCTCTCGCGGACCTGGCGCTTGTCGCCAAGCGGCCGGCGACCAGCAACCTCCTGCCGCTCGGCGCCATCTGAGGTCACGATGAACGACTGTTCGCGATGCCGGCTGCCCGATGTGTAGGCGCCGAAAGCGTTGACCTGGCGCGAGCCGCCGGGCACCGCGAAGATATGCTCGCTGACGGTGGACCCCTGGCTGGTGTTGGTCGTCAGAACGTCGCCGTAGGCCAGTCGGACGCGCCCGTTCGTGGCACTCCTGAGACTGTCCCATTTCACCAGCCCCTCCCTTCCCGCCTTGGTGCGCAGCACCAGACCCTCGGTCTTGACCTCGGCGATCTCCAAGACCGTGCCGTTGCGGCCGATGTTGCCGCCCTTGTTGGTGTCGAGAAAGCAGGCGTTGGTGCGCTCGAACAGGCGCACCCGGTCGCCCTCGGCCAGCGGTAGGTCGTAGGTCCGGGCGTCGGCCCCTGCCCCGCTGGTCGCCGGCACGGTGATCCGGTCGGCGCCGACCTCACCCAGCGCGCGCCGCTTGTCCCGGATGGCCATGCTGATCTGGTGCGCGTCGCGGTTGGTTGGCGCGCTGATCGAGATGGAAAACCGCTCGCGTCCGGCGTTGGCCTCGCGGCGCTGCTGCCAAAGTGCCACGACGCTTTTAACCGCGTCCGTGTAGCCGCCGGGTGCCACAACCAGCGTTCCGTTCGCGGCCTTGCGTTGCACCGCCGCCGCGGTTTCCCCGTTGCGGAACATCAGTGTGGTTTCCCGTTCCTCCTGCGCCACCTGGCGCACCGAGGTTTCCAGCGTCGGGATCGCCGTCTCGCCGAGCGCTTGGCGCAGCAGGTCGACGACGGCGCCTGCTTCCACGCTCTGCATCTGCTTGGGATCGCCGATGGCGACAATCTGGAAGCCGTGCGCCGTCTGCGCGCGGAGCAGATCGTTGAGCTGGCGGGTGCCCAGCAATCCCAGCTCGTCGACCACGACAACGGACCTCGCGTCGAGCTGGAGCCGGCCCCTCTCGATCGACTTCAGGAAACTCTCGACCGCCCGGGCATTGCGGGCGGTGATCCCCGCTTCGGTGAGATCGTCGGACTGGCGCCACGCCAATGCGATGCCATGCACGTCTCGGCCGTCCGCCTTCCAGGCATCCACCAGCGGCTTCAGCAGCGTGGACTTGCCCGATCCGGCGACGCCGATCGCCACGGTGAGGCGGCCGCCAGTGCCAAGCTGTTCCATCACCGCGCGCTGCGCCTGCCCGTGTTCGGAGGTGAAGTCCAGTTCGGGAAAGCGCGTCACCGCCGCCGCGATCTGCGCCGGGGTCAGGGCGGCGGTCCTGTCGCTGCTGGCCGCCCGCGCGCTGGCAACAAGCTTCAGTTCGTCATTTTGGTGCAGGGTCGTGGTGATGCCAACCTTGTCACGGCCGTTCTCGCCTTTGACATCGCCCCAGACGAGCGAGGTTTGCTCACCCCGCTGCGTCACGCCGCGCTCACGCATTGCCTTGGTGATGGCGCCGACATCGGCGGGTGATTCGACGCCGGAGGCGATCAACCCCTTGGCAGCGGCCAGCCTGGCATCCGCCCCGTCCACCGCGGCGCGGCGCTGCAGTTGCCGGTCGAACACCGGAAGTGCGGCCTGATAGGCGGCCTCCAGCCGATCGTCGCGCGAGACTTCCGTCGGCTTGAGATCGGGCCGCAGGATACTTCGGTGCGTGTATCCGATTTCCGCCGCCGCCAGACGCCAGGCCGCAGCGTCGCTCAGATCGTCGGATTTTGCGCCGCGCGGGTCCTGCACCCCCTGTTTGAGCAAGCCTATCTTCCGGTCGGCATCCAACGTGTCCCAATCGAGGCCCTGTTCGGCAGCATAGGCACGCGCCGCCGCCGTCCCGCCCAGGGTCCTTTTCGAAAAATGCTCGGTGACCCGCTCGGGCACCGCGGTCAGCCGGGCCATTTCTGTGCGGTCATCGAGCGCGACATCGACCCCGTGCCTGCGCAGGTTGGTCGCGAGATAGGCTTGATACAGCGCGCCCCACTCCTTCACCCGGCCGTCAAGCTGATCAAGCCACAATCCGCCCATGCGGCCGGTCTCGGTCAGCACGGCGTTGAAGACCGCGGTGTGGGTATGCAGCTGCATGTCGCCGGCGACGCGCCCGCCGGCGCTCTTGAAGCTATGCAACTCGGTGTAGGCCTGCCCGCTCCGGTCGGTCTTGACGACTTCGACGGTCGGGCGGGCGGTGTAATGGTCGAAGGACACCCAGCCGATCGACCCCGGCTCCCATCCCGCCTGACCGCCATCTCCCTTCCGGGCACGACCGATCTGGGCCTCGATGTCCAGCATGACGCTGGCGATGGCGTCGTGGTGCGCCTGGTGGATCATCCCCCGCTCAGCCTCGGTCGGCGCGAACGCCCATGCCACCGAGACCGACTTCGGCGCGGAGAACGTCAAATCGACGTAGCCGATCCGCGCCCGTGAGGTGTCCATCCGCTCGTGATACCGCGTCACGCTCAGCTCCCCGCCGGTGGCGGTGCGACCACACAGGATGTCCTCACGCTGCGCCGCGGTCAGCTCCGCTTGATTCGCTCCCAGAACAGCCTGGAAGCGCCGCACCGCGCGCCGCGCGGCGTCCTGCGGCAAAATCGTGCCGTCTGTCTTCCTGCCGGCCAGGACGTTCTCGAGCTCGGCGCGCGTCGGCATCCGGCTTTCATCCATCCCGAAAATCGTTCCGACGCCCTCGGTCGCGGATCGGTTCTGCTTTCCAGCGATGTCGCGGCCGTCGGCACGCTGGCCATTCAGGAGATTGGCGACTTCGCTTGCGGTGAGGGATTTGGCGGTGTCGATGCTAAGCCGCGCCGCCAGCGCGGGGTTCATGTCCCGCCGGGGCGTCGCCAGAGCGCTGCTGTAGTCCTTGCCGGTGCGCGCCTGTTCTGTCGCGCTGTCGAGGCGTTCGCCGGGGTCTTGGCCGTCATCGCCGGCCCGCTCATGGCCGGTGCGGCCGAGCGAAGCAATGGCCTCGTCCCGCTCCACCAATCCCGCGGCCACGAATGCGCCAAGCGCTTGCATCGTCGCCCGGTCCCGAAGCGAGGCCTGGCCCGCGGCATCGGTCATGCTGTCCGCCAGCCGGTCAGCCTCACGTGCCACCAGCTCGTCGAGCGGCTCTCCGGTCGGAAGCCGCCCGCCGGAGGTCTCGGCCGCATACCGAGCAGCTGCGGCTTCCGCCCGCGTCGGCGGGATCAGACCCTGCTGGTAGTACTCCGCCATCGCTGCCATCTCCGGCGAGAGCGTCTGCTGCAACAGATGCTCGCTCATCGCACGCGCCGCCGAGGGGGCACCCGCCGCTCCCGTTCGATAGGTCAGCACGTTAGTGCCCGGCGGCGGACAAGGCCCTCAAACCGGTCTCGAACTGCTGGCCGATCGCCTCCGGCAACTCCGCTACAAGCGTGATCAGGTTTGCCTGGTTCGCGTCCATCTGCTGCACTTGAGCCGCCAGCGCCTCAAGCGCCTCGGCGACCGGCGATGGGCCGACGTCCTGGGTCGCGGCTGCCAGGATGTCCGCGAGCATTTCCGACTGCGTCCGGTTGGTCTCCAGCAGATGTCTCAGCACCGCCAGGATGTTCTGCTGAACCTCCTTCTGCTCCGCCATCTGGTCCGCGATCGCGGTTACCCTGTCGGAGAGGTGGGCCAGATAGGCCCCGTCCGTCGTCACTGCCATCACGTCCAATCCATACAACCGTATGTCACAGCTGATCCATTCTCCGGGAAACCGGTGCGAAGCGCGCCTCGTCGGGCGCGGCGACGGCTGAAAAGAAACATGCGTCTAGCATGACTTGGTCTGTAAGAGATTGGCTATTTCATCCAAACAACAAGCCCCTTGCACCCGGGAGCATAACAGGGAACACAAGCGGGAACGCGATCCGGGAACACAAGCGGCGACATAAGCGGAGACAATAAAGGGTGACACAAGCGATGAATAAGACCATGCTGACGCACGACCAGACCAGTCGGCAGCCAAACAAGACTGCATACAAACTCGGGTCTCCGGAAAAACGCCGGCGCGACCGCGATGAACTGGAGGAACAGGCCGGCCTCTTCGGACGCGACTGGCGCGCGGGCGACCGCGTGATGACCTGGCTGAACCGCCATGAAGGCCGCACCGGTGAACTGAGCCGGCTGGTGGCGGATGGCTGGTCCTGGGCGGATATCGGCCGGGCCATGCATCTGGCCGGGATCACCTATCGTACGGGTGAGCCGATCTCTGCCGCCATACTCCGCAAGAAGGCATCCGAGGCCAGAGCCACCTCCCGCGCAAAGCGTGCTTCGTCACTCGGTGCCCTGCCAACCACGGACACGCCCGGGGTGCCGACGGCGTCGCAAG
Source organism: Rhodopila sp. (assembly GCA_050010355.1). Taxonomy (GTDB): domain Bacteria; phylum Pseudomonadota; class Alphaproteobacteria; order Acetobacterales; family Acetobacteraceae; genus Rhodopila. The sequence continues at coordinate 5,863 of JBEKLE010000220.1, forward strand.
ACGTCCCCCCCTTGCCGGCCGCTGTTTCGCTGGCACCGGCCGAGACAGACGTTCCAGGCGAGAACGACGAACCGGAATTCAAGCCGGCCAGCCTGATCCGGTACGGCGCGAGCAAGCCGTCGGTCCCACGTCCCGTGTCCAACAAGCCGCCGGCGCCAGACCCGGCGATCGACGTCGATGCCATTCTCGCCAGGTTCACCGGCAAAACATGATTTTCACCCACAAGGATTGAGACATTGACATCTACACGAACCGACAAGCCGACGAACGTCACGACGAGGCCCGATGAGGTGGGAACCGCTCCTGCGAGCCGCCCGAACCCTGCCCCGGTCTTCAGCTTCGCGGCCGACGACGACAGCGGTCCTGAGGTGGCCATTCTCGGCGCCAGCCGGACGATGGCCCGCCCGATCGAGGCCGCCTCCGGCGTCGATCTGTCCGGCAAGAAGAAAATTGTCTTCTGGATCGGCCGTGGCAAAACCGGCAAGACCACCGCCATCCGCTGGTCGGCCGAGGCAGCCCTCCTGGACGGGACCGCGTTGCTCATGGCGGACATGGACCCGACCAACGACACGTTCTCCCAGTATGTCGCCAACGTCGCCCGTCCCCCTGAGGCGTCGGACCCGGCCCTTGCCCTGAAATGGCTCGACAAGCTGTTGCAGCACGCCCTGGATCACAAGTTGTCCGTGCTGGTGGACCTCGGCGGCGGCGACACCACGCTGCGCCGTCTGGTCAGCCAGCTTCCCGATCTGGTCCAGCTGGTCGAAGCGCAGGGGTTCGCGATGGTGTTGTTCTACACCGTCGGGCCGCAGGAAGAGGACCTGTCGCCGCTGGCGACGATGGAAGGCTTGGGCTTCAGACCGACCGCCACGGCGATCGTGCTCAACGAGGCGATGGCCGAGGTTGGCGATCCGCCGCCGAACGCATTCGCCCGCATTCTCCGCCACAGCGTGTTCCTGGCGGCGGTCAAGCGCGGCGCGGTGCCGATCTGGATGCCCAGGCTGCTGCCGGCCCAGCAGGTCGAGATCCGCCGTCTCCAGTTCCGCGATGCCGCCGCCGGCGAGACCGGTCAGGGCAAGACGCCGCTCGGCCCGTTCGACCGGTCACGCGTGCTGAACTGGCTGCAGACAATGGACGCCAGTTTCGCCGGCATCAAAACGTGGCTGCCGTGAACGGGAGCGCGGACGCGCCGGACCGCACGCAAAGTCCTGGCCTCGCCCAAAGCAGCGCCGAACTCGGTCAGGACATCGAGCGGATGCAGGCCGAGATGGAACGCAGTGTTCAGATCGGCGGGTTCAAGAATGACCCGACACTACCGCTCATCAAGGCCTTGTCCGCATCGCTCAGGCTGCAATGGCGGCTGCATGACCAGGCCGTCCGGTATTTCCACAACGCCAGCGACCGGCTTGACCGGCAGCTCGCGGATACCATCGCCCAAGGCGAACAGGCACTGGAAACGCGGCGGATCGGCATTGTCGAAAGTCTGACCCCGGCGCTGGCGAGGCTTGTGGCGCAGAGCGCCCGGACGTGGAACCGCTCTGTCACCCTACGGACCGCGCTGAGCTTTGGCGGGTGCGCGGTCGCCCTGGCGTTCGGGGTCGGGTTGGCCGGCTATGGCGCGGGATGGCAGGCCGGGCATACCTCTGCCCTGAGCGCCGCGGGTGCTTTGGCGGGTGCGCTCCATCAGGCCGGCCCGGATGCCGAAGCCGCCCTGGTCGGCATGGTGCGCGCCAACAATCTGCCCGACGCCTGGGCACAGTGCCGCAAGTCCGCTACGCTCGACAGCGCGGGCCGGCGGGTTTGTATGATGCCAATGTGGGCGGATCCCATAAGCCAGCCGGTGAAAGGCTGATGTTTGGATTCACAATCCAAAACGCACCCCGGGCTGCGACGAACGCGACGCCCACGAGCGAGGTGTATGATGAGCTGCAACAGGCTTTCAACCACTTCAACCGTACCCTGTTCGAGGGCCGGCTGCCACAAGTCGTCCTGACGCTACAGCGCGACCGGAAATCCTACGGGTATTTTTCGGGGTCGCGCTTCGTGCGCCGCAGCGGTGAACTGGCCGATGAAATCGCCATGAACCCGGCACATTTCGCGGCCCAGCCGGTTGCGGAGACACTGTCGACCCTTGTTCATGAAATGTGCCATTGCTGGCAACTTCACTACGGTAAACCCGGCCGGCGCGGCTACCACAACACCCAGTGGGCCGTTCAGATGTGGGTCGTCGGCCTGGTGCCCTCGCATAATGGCGCCCCTGGCGGGCGCCGCACGGGCGAGAAGATCGATCATTATATCCGCGAAGGCGGGGCTTTCGCGCGGTCATGCGCGGCCCTTTTGGTTCAGCCCTTTACGATCAACTGGCTTGACCGCGTCGCTGCGCTGTCTCAGGCTTCGCCTGAGATGGTTGCCCTTGGCATCGAACCGATAAAGCAGAGCCGTGTCGGCAATCGGGTCAAATATCGGTGCGAGACCTGCAAGGCGCAGGCTTGGGGAAAGCCGAACTTGTCGCTCCTGTGCGGAATGTGTGGCGGCAGACCACTGGAGCCTGTGCAAAGGGATTTTCCTGCGCTTTGACGCGGCACGAAACCGAGCCGCCGTCTATTCGCCGCGACGCACGGCCGCTTCCTGCCTCTATAACTCCGTGATCTCGTAATGGCGACAAAGGGTGTGCTCGATCGCAACATTAGTATGGCCGACAGAGCACAAACACGCGTCAGCCATCAGGGTGGTAATTCGTCGTCTTCGTTAGGGGCCACATCGGGGGCAAGATCGAGGATACGCAACGCCTCCGCAACGTCGGCTCTGGCCGCGCGCTTCTGCAAATCGCGCAACCCGCGTCGATGGCCCAACCCTTCCGAGATCAGCGCTACCAGCAACTGATTGATCGAGACATGCTCCTCCGCGGCCGCTGCCTTGGCTTGCGCGAGAATATGGTCGGGAACCCTCAGTGCAAATCCGCTCATCATGGTCTCCTGTCGTTCAAGCCAGCCGATCGTCGCTCGCCCAGGTACTCGCCCGCAGACAGCACCCGCAGACCGAACGCCTCGACGGCGGGATGTCGAAAATGCCTGTCTCGCGACAGAATGACGGATGCGCCTCCGGCCAAAGCGCAATCGATATACGGGTCGTCCTTGGGATCATCGAGGAACGGCCGAAAACGAAACCACGGCTCGACCAGCTTTCCTCGGGCACAAACTGCGTCAAGCAGGCTGTCGATCTGCTCGGGCCTGATCCAGGGCGTCTCGCCGAGGATCTCTGGTCGTTTCAGGACGCTTTCGTATTCCAGGACAACCGTTGGCGAGACCGCGAATGGAACTTCCCCGATCAACATTCCTCTGAGCACCACATGCGATGCGCCCTGCCTGGAGCGCAGCGCGCTGACCAGAATGTTTGCATCAGCGACTATCATTCCACACGATATCAAAGGTGATATCGGCGTGTAAACCCTTAGGCTGCCCTGCCCTACCTGTTAGTGTTAGCTTGCCGGCATAAACAGAGGCTGCTTGTAAGCAGATTTCTTATTTCAGAGCCTCTTGCCTCGGGCTTACAGAGCGTGGGCTGGAAAGTTATCCCCAGGCGCGTCTGAGTTACCCGGTCTCTAAAGTCTTTTAAGAGTCTTTAAAGAGTCTATGCCCAAAATATTTAGAACTATCAGCGCTTTACGCCGAGTCGTTGCCCCTGCGATTCCCGTTTTTGCCCCCGCGATTCCCGTTTCTACTCCTGCGATTCCCGTTTTTGCCCCCGCGATTCCCATCGACGTCGACTTATCCACAGAGGGCACCTTAGATGGGGCGAGAGTGCCCTTGCTATTCCCGCTAGTGCCCCCGCGATTCCCGTCTTAGTGTGTCCTTCCGAGATGCGGCGGAAGCGAATTGGGCAGCGGTCGGGAACCGCGGGGGCATATCGCTCCCTGTTGGGAATCGCGGGGGCAAATTGACCGGCTTTGACGAGACAGAGAAGGATTTGAGCGAAAGCGAGCGAGCGCGGCTCCAACGGTTTCGACGCACGCGTGATAACCGTCGCGGCCGCCAGAATCCGGCTGTTATGCCCGGCCGTCTGGCGCGCACCTCGGCGTTCGCACCACGCCGCCAGAAGCTTTCAACGGATGCAGATTTCCAGCGTGTTTACGTCGTCAAGCCGCATACTGTTGTGCAAGTCTCCGGGCGCGAATTAGGGAGCCAGCATCGTGACGCGCTCTATTGCCGCCTGCCGGCGGTCCTTTGGCCGCCTGGTCCCGTGCGGTTGCTTCGGTCAGGCGTTCGTTCTCGATTGCGTTCTGCTTGAAGACCCTGACGGCCTGGATCATTTGGCCGATTTCGTCGCGGCGGCTGCTCTCTGGAACTCACCGGCCTGATGCAAAGTCTTAGCAACGGAAACCTTCAGGTGGAGGGATACGGCCGAGCGGTCTGACCACGCCGGACTGAATGGCTACCAGGACGAAGCCGATACCGGCGGCGAACAAGGCCGTCGCGATCGCCAGGTCGACGAGAAGCGTGTTGCGAAAGCCGGTGA
>JBEKLE010000221.1:0-10282 GCA_050010355.1 Rhodopila sp.
TGTCCGACCGCGGCGGCCAGTGCGCCGAACGTCTCGGAAAAACTGTCCGGCGCACCCGCATCCCGGCAAATCCGGTGCGTCGTCTCGGCGCCGGCCGGGTCGGGGTCCAACGGGATCATCTCGGCGGTCGAGAACCCGACCTCCCCGCCCAGATCCTGCAGCGCTTCGCTGTCGAACAGATGCTTCGCGTCCAGACCGGAAAGGAAGCCCAGATCGCCGCGATGCACGAGCAGCCGGCGGGTGTGCGCTAGAAGCTCCAGAACCACGTGCTGGCCTTCGGGCCAGCCCCCGTCCCGGGCGTGCCGCTGGACCAGCGCCTCCGCCATGGCCAGGCACATCGCCTCGTAGTAACGCCGGTTCGGGACGACGAACACCGCCCGTCCGTTTCGTTTCAACACGCGATGCACCATTGTCAGGAACGCGCGCACGTCGCCGATCCCCGGCAGCAAACCCGTTCCGATGACGGTATCGGCCACCGCATCCTGGACCGCATCCTGGGTTCCGCTGAACGTCGCAAAGGCGACCGGACGACAACCCCCCTGGGCAGCCCCCAGGGCAGCGGCCGGACCGGGCGCGACGATGCCCGATCGGCAGGCCTGAAGCATCTCGATCTCCGTGTCGAGCACGAGCAGGCTCCGGAACGTCTGGCCGGCGATGACGGCATGGATCGTCTCGCTGTGGCCGCTGCCGAACGCGATCGTATCGCCCAGCGAAGCCGGCCAGCGGACAGACGCCGCCGTTTGAATGCGGGCGAAAAGGTTACGCCGCCCGGCCTCGTACCGGCAAGGGTCGCCGCCATAGCGATCGGAACCGGAACCGAGGGGAAGTGAACCGCCAACGAAATCGGCGATCCCGTCGACGACTGGAATGCCCCGTTCACACAGGACACAGCGCAACGCATCGGCGGAACCGGCGGTGAGGCGCCCCTTGCAATGCGGGCAACGAAGCTGGCTGGTCAGTTTCATCATGCTGCGGGTGGACCGGGATTATACCAGGCGGCGTTTACGCCGACTGGTATGCGCGCAGGGTTGCCAAGGGGAGGCTGCATGCGGCTGCGTGCGAAATCAATGAAATACCAGCCGGCCGACCGCCGAATGGAGCGTCGGTCCTTCGGCCGACTGGTATTTTACTTGCCCGTAAAGCGGGGCTTGCGCTTTCCTTGTAGGCACGAATACCCTCCTGAAGGTCGTCCGACTGGCGGACCCGGGCGATTGTCTGGCTCACCGCCACCATACGCTCGATCGGGCCGACCGGCATGACTTCATTCACGAGTCGTTTCAGTGCGCTGATCACCAGCGGTGCGGAGTCGAGAAGCTGCCCGGCCATCGCCAGCGCCTCCGTCTCGTGCATGCCGTTCGGCACCTCGCGGTTGACGAACCCGACATCGTAGGCACGCTGGGCGGAAACCTTCGTCCCCAGCAGCATCACCTCGATGGCCAGTTTGTGCGGCATCCGGGCGACCAGCGAACTGATCCCCCCGGCGGTCGTGCCGAGTTTGGCTTCGGGGTAGTAGAACTGGGTGTCCTCGGTGGAGACCATCAGGTCGCACATCATGACCATGACGATGCCGCCGCCGACCACCCAGCCGGAGGTGGCCGCGATGATCGGCTTGTCGGTGTGAAAGCCGACATGGGGGATGGCGCGCCACAGCTCCGGCAAATCATTGACATCCGCGCCGGACGAGAACGCTCGGTTGCCGGTCGCACTGAGAATGGCGACGCGCTTGTCCGGATCGGCGTCGAACGCCTTGAACGCCTGCTGCAGCTCGACCGCGACGGCCTGGCCAATGGCATTCAGGCGCTCAGGCCGGTTGATGCGGATGATGGAGACCGCGCCGCGATCTTCGACGGTGACGGCTGGCATGGCGGCGGATCCCCCCGGACTGTCTGTTCTGGAATGATGATAATAAGGCGAGACGCAATAAGCGCGTCAAATGTGCCCCGGTCGCCCGAACCCGCCTTTTCTAAACCACGATGGCTGGGTATGGATGCGCCCATGGCACGCCCCCGCACGAACCGAACCGCACACCTGCGATCAACTACGCACGGCATCGTTGACAAAACGACTATATCGACCCAAACATTCTCGTTTTCACCGGCAAAGGGCGCAGCACCGATGCGCTATGTCCTCGCGTTCCTCGCCATGTTCGTCTCCGTTCACGCCTGGGGTTACGACGATCTCGTGCTGCCAAAGGTCGAGTTCTCGGCGACCGCGGTGCATCAGGTGGGCGCCTTTGAAACCAGGGAGACCATTCACTACGCAAAGGGAAAGCTGCGCATCGACCGCGGCAACGGCTTCAGTTCCACGATCCTGGACCTGACGACACAGACGCAATGCCTGCTGATGGTCAATCACACCTACCTGGTTCTGCCGATGGATGATGAACTGTTCCGCCGGTACATCGCGCGCACCGTGGACATGAGCGGGGCGAAGAAGATCGCAACGGAACGTATCGAGGGGCTGGAGACGACAAAATATGCATTCGGCGATGACGGCGCGCTGGATGCCGCGGGCACGTACTGGCTGACGCCGACCGGCGTGATGATGCGGCGCGAGTATGAGAACGGTTTGTACGGCCGGAATGTCCATTATCTTGAACTTTTGACACACATCACGTTCGAGGAACAACCGGCCGATTTGTTCTCAATCCCGGCCGGGTACAAGCCCGCACAGTGATGATAACGATCACGCGACGGGCTCGTAATGGTCCCGCTGTTTGCCTCATGCCGGACTGAGCGCCACCACTTCTTCCGTCGTGTGACGCGCCGCGATCAGCATATAGACCGCCGGCAGAACGAACAGCGTGAACAGCGTGCCGATCGACAGTCCGCTGGCAATGACCAGTCCCATATTAAAGCGCGAGGCCGCCCCGGCGCCCGAGGCGGTAATCAGCGGCACCACGCCCAGCACCATCGCCGCTGTCGTCATCAGGATCGGCCGCAGCCGCAAGCCGGCCGCGTGAATGATCGCGTCGAGCTTCGACATTCCGGCCCGCTGCGCTTCGTTGGCAACCTCCACGATCAGGATGCCATGCTTGCTAATCAGGCCCATCAGCGTAACCAGGCCGACGTCGGTATAGATGTTCAGCGACGCACCGCCGAGGCCCAGGCTGATGAAAATCAACGCGCCCGCGACCGACATCGGGATCGACACCAGAATGACCAGCGGATCGCGAAAGCTTTCAAACAGTGCGGCCAGTGCCAGAAAGATGATGACCAGCGCCAGCCCGAAGGTTGCCAGGAAGCCGGTGGATTCCTGCACGAACTGGCGCAGCGGACCGGCATAGTCGATCAGCACGTCGCTCGGCAGGGTGCGTGCCGCCAGATCCTGCAGCGCCTGGAACGCGTCGGCCTGCGAAACGCCGGGCGCCGGCACACCGGAGATCGTCGCGGAGTTCTGCTGCTGGAAATGGGTGATCGTCTCCGGCACAGTTTCCTGCCGCACGCTGGCGATGGCGGAGATCGGGATCGGCGCACCGTTAACGGTGGCGATCTGGTAGCGCATCACCTGGTCTATCGTCAGCCGTGAACGCTGCTGCACCTGGGAAATAACCTTGTATGACCGCGACCCCAGGCTGAAGTAGTTGGTGTAGGCACCGCCCAGCAAACCGCCGAGCGCAGTGCCGACGTCGCTCATGGACAGGCCGAGTTGCGCTGATTTGTCGCGATCGATCTCGATCACCGCCTGCGGCGCGTCGAGCTTCAGATCGCTGTCCACGAACAGGAAAAGGCCGGTTGCCGCGGCGTCCGCGAGGAACTTCTGCGCTATCGGATACAAGGTGCCGATCGGCTGGGTGGATTTAAGAACATACTGGATCGGCAAACCCTGCGCCCCGGGCAGCGCGGGCGGCAGGAACGCCACGACGCGCTCGCCGGAAACCGCGTTAAGCTGGTTCTGCAGGGCGCGCTGGATGGTCGTGGCGTCGCGTGTCCGCTGGTCCCACGGTTTCAGCGTGACGCCGGAAATCGACTGGGTCGGGCTGATGACCTGGAAGCTTTGATCCGCCTCCGGCACGGCGGACATGATGCTTTGCACCTGATCGCCGAACAGTTGCTTTTGTTGTAATGTGGCATCCGGTGCGGATGTCGGCAGCAGGATCACGACGCCCTGATCTTCTTCCGGCGCAAGCTCGCTGCTGGCGCTGCCATACAGGAAGCAGATGCTGCTAATCACCAGCCCGGCGAACAACAACGTTACCGGGCGCGTACGAAGACTGCCACTCAGGCGGCGCTCGTAGCCGCGCTGCAACCGGCTGAAACCGCGGTCGATCAGGCCGGTTAACCGGTCCGACCATCCGCGAGCCTGCCCTTGCGCATGAGGTTTCAGCAGGAAGCCGCACATCATCGGCGACAGCGTCAGCGCGACAATCGCCGACATCGTTACCGCTCCCACCACCGTAAAGGCGAATTCCGTGAACAGGGCGCCGGTCAGACCGCGCTGGAAACCGATCGGCACATAAACCGCTATCAAAACGACCGTCATCGCAATGATCGGACTCGCGAGGTCCCGCGCGGCGCGCATCGCCGCGTCACGGGGCCGCATGCCTTCCTCAAGATGCCGGTTGACGCTTTCCACCACGATGATGGCGTCGTCCACCACCAGACCGATCGCCAGAACAAGCGCCAGGAGAGTCAGCAGGTTGATGGAGAAGCCCAGTATCAGCATGAACGCGAAGGTCCCGATCAAGGACAGTGGAATAGTAATGACCGGAATGACGACAGAACGCGGCGAACCGAGGAACGCAAACACCACCAGGGTGACGATCAGCACCGTTTCCGCCAGCGATCGCTCGACCTCATGAATGGAACTGTTCACAAAGACCGTGGAATCATAGATGACGTCCCCGGACAGGCCGTTGGGAAGCTGCTGCTGGATCGATGGCAGCACCGCTTTCACGCCATCGATCACCGCCAGCAGGCTGGCGGACGGGACTGTCTGGATCCCGATATAGACGCCCTTCTGGCCGTTGTACTCGACGCTGGATTCGTAGTCGTCGGAACCAAGCGTGACGTTGGCGACGTCGCCCAGGCGGATGATGCCGCCGTTCACCTGCTTGACGACAAGGTTCCGGAATTCCTGCGCCGAATGCAGCGTGGTGGAAGCCGTCAGGTTGAACTGCACCATCTGGCCCTTGGTGGTGCCGATGCCCGAGACGACGTTGTTTCTGCCGAGCGCGGTGGTGACGTCGGTCGCGGTCAGCCCGTAGGCGGCCAGTTTGGCCGGATCGAGCCAGGCCCGCATTGCGAAGTTCTGTTCGCCCAGCAACTCCGCGGTCTGCACGCCGGGGACCGCCTGCAGCCGGGGCTGGACGTTGCGTACCAGATAGTCGGTGATCTGGTTCGGCGACAGCTCTTCGCTGGCAAAACCGATGATCAGCGCGTCAAGCGACTGGCCGATCGCCACCGTCAGCGTCGGTTGCTGCACACCGGCCGGCAACTGGTTCAGCACCGAGTTGATCTTGGCGGTGATCTCGGTGATCGCCTTGTCGGGGTCGAAGTTCAGCACGAGGTTGGCGGTGATGACGCTGGTCCCGGATCGGCTGTTCGACGACAGGTAGTCGATGCCGTTGGCCTGCGCGATGGCATTCTCCAGCGGCGTGGTGACGTAGCCGGCCACTGTCTCGGGGTCGGCACCGTAATAGACCGTCGTGATGGTGACGACTGCGTTCTCGGTCTTCGGGTATTCCAGGATGGGCAGCGCGTAGAACGCCTTCAGACCGACCACCAGCAGCATCAGGCTGACCACGCAGGCCAGGACCGGCCGGCGGATGAAGATATCGGTGAATTTCATTGGATCAGTGATCCTGCGGCACGGGGGCGGGGTTGTCGGTCGGCTGCACCGCGTTGTCGATCTTCACCTCCGATCCGTTGTGCAGCTTCAACTGTCCCGCGGTGACGACGACATCGTTCGCGCTGATGCCCTTCAGGATACTCACCTGATCGCCCCGCGACGCGCCTGTCGTAACGAACTGCTGTTTGACCGACTGCTGATCCTTGCCCTGCGCATCCTTACCGTCCCGCAGCACGTAAACCAGCGAGCCAAACGGGTTGAACGCGACCGCCGCCAACGGGATGGTCACCAGCGGTTTAGCCTCCCCCGACGCAACCGAGACAGTCAGAAACATCCCCGGCAGCAGCTTGCCATCCGGGTTCGGGATGCTTGCCCGCACCTGCAGCATTCGGCTGGTGGGATCGATCTTGGAATTCAGCGCCAGAACAGTGCCGTCGAATGTCTGGCCGGAATAGGCATCGGCGGAAACGTCCACCTTCTCGCCAACCGAGATCTGCCCCACCGCTTGCTGCGGCAGGTAGAAATCGACGAACATCGGGTCGAGCTGCTGCAACGTAACGATCATGGTGCCCGCGGCCATGTACTGGCCCAAATCAACCTGCCTGACGCCCAGCCGTCCGGCAAACGGCGCTCGGACGATCTTCTCCGCCATCACCGCCTGCTGCGCCGCGACCTGAGCGCGTGCCACCTTGAGGTTCGCCGCATCGCTGTCGACCGTCGCTTGCGCAACGCCGTGCGCCGCCAACTGCTTTTGGTCGCGCTGCAAGGTAATCCCGGCGAGGTCCGCCGTGGCCTGCAACTGAGCCAGCTTAGCGTCGTCGTCATTCGGCCGCAGCCGCAGCAGCACCGTCCCGGCTGCGACGGTCTGTCCCGATTCGAAATCGATTTCATCGACCACGCCGCCGATCTCCGCCGCCAGATCGGCGCCTTTGGACGCACGCGCCGAACCCGTGGCCGTCTGCCGGGGCTGCCAGTCCTGCATCGACGCCTTGGCCGTCGCGACCGTCGGCAGCTCCGACCGGATCGTTGACACGACATGCTTCAGGATACCGGCCTTGAACTGCTGAAACGCAATCAGCCCGGCCGCCAGCAATGCCACCAGCAGCAGCATCACCGTATACCGCAGCCAAGTCCTGGGACGCCGCTGTTTGGTGCGGGGCAGCGTGGTCGTGTCGTTCATGGAAACACTCCGCAGCAACTGGCGACTTTCGGGTCCACGTCGGTCCGGTTCCACCAGCCGCCGCCCAGCGCCTGGAACAGGGCAACGGTGTCGGTGAAGCGGGCGGCCCGTGCGGTGATCAAATTCAATCGTGAAGAGAAATCAGTCTGTTCTGCTGTCAATACATTCAGATAGGTCCCTGCACCGGCCGCATATTGCAACCGAGCCACAGCCAGGCTCGACGCCGCCGTCCTCTGCGCGGCCAGCGAGGCCTGCAGCGTCTCGGCGTCACGTTCGATCGCCACCAGGGCATTGGCGACATTCTGAAACGCCGTGTTGACCGTGCTGCTGTACTGCGCCGCGGCGACCTCCAGCGCCGCCTTGGCGGCCCGCCTGCGAGCCGATAACGTCCCACCCTCGAAAATCGGCTGGCTTATGCTGCCGGCGATGGACCAGACGATGCCGGCCGGGGTGAACAGGTTCGCGAAATCGCTGCCGTCCCGGCCATAGCTGCCGGTCAGCGATATCTGCGGCAGCATATTCGCTGTCGCCACACCGACCTGCGCCGTCGCCGCGTGCAGCAGGGCTCCGTACGCCCGAATGTCCGGCCGCTGCTCAACCAGTTTCGATGGTAACGAAACCGGCAGATCCCCCGGCAGCGTCAGCGTCGCGAGGTCCAGCGTCGGCGTGGAATACTGGTCCGGGTGCCCTCCCAAGTAAACGGAAAGCTGGTTGCGCGTCTGCTGCAACTGCTTCCGCAACGCGGGCAGCGTCGCGATCTGCGCATCGAGCAACGATTGCTGCTGCAGCACGTCCACCTGACTGACGCCGCCAAGCTGGAACCGCTGCCGGGTCATGTTCAGCGCGTCGGTGTCGGCCCTGATGATGTCATGCGTGGTGTCGATCTGGGCCTGCAACGACGCCTCGGTGATCGCCGCGTCGATGACGTTGGCGGCAAGCGTGAGGTCGGTCGCCTCCAGTTCGAACCGCTGATATTCGGCTTGCGCGTTCAGTTGCTCGACCTGCCGCCGGATGCCGCCAAACGCATCCAGCGTGTAGGAGACGTTCAACGCCCCGGAATCAACCGAGAAGATGGATGACCCACTGCCGAAGCCGAAAGTGGAGAGCGATTCGCGTTCGCGCTGCGCCCCCACGCTCGCGCTGACCTGCGGCAGAAAGGCGCCCTGTTCGGCGCGAACGTTCTCCCGCGCCTCCCGCAGCGTGGCCTGCGCCGCGGCGACGTCGGGATTGGCTTTCAGCGCCTCGATGACCAGGGCGGTAATCTGCGGCGAGTGGAACACGTCCCACCACGCGCCGGGAATGTCGCGATCCGGCGTAAAGGTCTGCGCGAAACCGCCGGCCGTCGCCGCCGAGGCGGTGTGGACGGGCAAAGCGGCCTCAGTAAACCGCTGGCTGGCGGGTGCCGCGGGCGCATGGAAATCGGGTCCCACGCTGCAGCCGGCCAGAACAGCCCAGCAGAAGGCCAGCAGAGGGGTTGCAGCGAAACGCATGAGTCGACCATAATTGCTATACCAACGCGTCCAGTATGTGCTATCCTGGACCCATGAGTCCAGTATCCAATTTGGAGGAAACCAACTCGTGAAAGATCCGCCGGCCGCTCACCGCACTGGTCGGCCCAAAGACACCGCAAAGCGTGAGGCCATTCTCGCCGCAGCGCGGGGTCTGTTCACCAGCCAGCCGTTTGATCTGGTGACGATGGAGGCTGTGGCAACAAAGTCAGGCGTCTCAAAGATGACGGTTTACAGCCATTTCCACGACAAGGAAACGCTGTTTGAGACCATCGTTGCCGCGGCATCCGACCAGATGATTGCTGCAGTCACAGCCCCGGCGCCGGATCACGGGCTGCGCGAACGGCTTATCGCGCTTGGCACCGCGTTACTGGACGTGATCCTGGGTTCCGACCTCTGCAAGATGTCGCACACGTTGCCGGGCGCCTTGCGCGCGAACCCTGCGTTGGCGAACCGCTTTTATGCCGCCGGCCCTGGCCGCGTCCGGGCGGCCGTCGCCGCGATCATCGCCGCCGCTGCCGAAAATGGGGAACTGACCATCGACGACCCGGACCGCGCGGCTGATGACCTCGTCAGCCTGTGGGAAGGCAGCATGCCCGCGAAGATCGCATTCGGCCTGGCCGAAACAAGCACCCGAGAGGAAATCCAATACCGCGCAAAACGAGGCACCGAAGTTTTTCTGAGGGCCTACAGAACGGGATCGGAGGGCCGCCGGCCCTTCGCGGGTCTGGGCAGGGCCCGGCCGTCCGCTAATTCGCCACGTCCCCAGCCGCCTTCCGCGTAGCGGTGACCGCCTCGCGCGCCGCCCGTGCCATCAGGCCGCTGTCGTTCGCGATGGTGCACAACTGGAAACCCATCTGCATCATCCGCGCCGCATAGGCCGCCGTCCCGTTATGGATGCCCGCAAACTTGCCGTGTTTCTTACAGGACGCCAGCAGCTTGCCGTAAATCTCCAGGATAACCGGCTCCTCGCGGTCCAGGATCGGGATCAGCCCGAGCGACAGGCCCATGTCGGACGGCCCGATATAGATGCCGTTTATGCCGGGAACGCGTAGGATCTCGTCGATGTTGTCGATGCCCTGCTGGGTCTCGATCATCGGGATGACCACGATTTCGTTGTTGGCGGTCGCCTGATAGCTGCTGGCCTCGCCGTACATCGCCGCGCGGATCGGGCCGTTGCTGCGCTTGCCCGCGGGCGGATACAGGCACGCATCGGCCAGCGCCTTTGCCTCGGCCGCGGTATTCACCATCGGACAGATGATGCCCATGGCACCGCCGTCGAGCGCCTTGCCGATGATGCCCGGTTCGTTCCATGGCACGCGGGTCAGCGGGGTGATCGGGTGCGCCTGCATCGCCTGAAAGCACTGCACCATTGACTGGTAGTCCTGCACGCCGTGCTGCATATCGACGGTGACGCTGTCCCAACCGCACTGAGCCATCACCTCGGCGGAGAAGCCGGACGGGATGGCAAGCCATCCGTTTACGTTGGCCTTGCCGGCGGTAATGCGCGCCTTGAGCTTGTTCGACATGAGCGTGTTTTCTCCCGAGACTGGTAGACGCGGGAGGCTAGGCGCCGGTCCGCGGAGCGTCAACGCAGGTGTGGCTAGCTCGCAGGGGAATCGCACTTGGAATTTTCTTGACATGCGAATCGGCGCTCGCCCGATTCGGACCGGATGGACTCGACCTCCGGCATGCCAATCCCGGAGGCTGCATTGGACCAGTTTGTCGCCTGCTTCGAAGGACTGAAGGACCCACGAACCGGCAATGCCGGTCTGCATGACCTGCACGAACTGCTGTTCATCGC
>JBEKLE010000222.1:0-23875 GCA_050010355.1 Rhodopila sp.
CCGTGATCACGCCGGCGTTGTTCAGTGCCTGTTCGGCGGCCGCCTTCACGTCATCGGGAAACGCGGCAAGTGCCTTGTTCAGGCCGGCGGCTCGCGCCAGAGCAGCAATAACAGGGTCCATGGCCTTACTCCGCGGTCACTGTGCCGTCTGATCATGCTTCCTGCGGCGGCGGCGCGGAAGAGGCGGGGCGAGCGATTGTCGTCGAGACCGAAGCGGCGGCGCAACGCCATTCTGTTAGGGCGCCCTGAAACCTGCATGATCCGGGTCGGCGGAAGCCAATGCGGTCCCGGTCAATCCCTGGCGCGCCGGCTCTTTGGAAACCGGGCGATGTGCGGTCGCGACGACCGGGGACGGCGCTGTGGCCGCGGAATGAGAATCGCTCCGCGAGGACGCCAACCGTCGACAGGACCAATATTTTCGATAAAAAAAGGGCGGTACGGCCGGGGGAGAGGCCGTACCGCCAAGGTGGTCGCGCGATCAAAGGCGCGACTTCGGGGGAGGAAACAGGACACCGCCGCAGCGGCGCCACGTCTGTATGTAGCCTGAAACCCTTTACGAAAGGTTAACAGAATGATGTCTGAGCCGGATTATTCTGCCAAAGCGACAACGTTTCATCCGCGGAGACGCAAGGCATGAGCAATCTGCCGCTGATCGGGCTGAAGGTCCTGGAAATCGGCCATTACATCGCAGCCCCGTTCTGCACCCGCATCCTCGCTGACCTGGGCGCCGAGGTGATCAAGCTGGAACCGCCGGGACGTTCTGTTGAAGCTCGCGGCACGGGCGGATGTGCTGGTGGAGAACCTGCGCGCGGGGCAGTTGGAGCGGCTGAAGATCGGGCCGGACGTCTTGCATGAGGTCAATCCGCGGCTCGTCATCGCTCGGATATCCGGTTACGGGCAGGACGGTCCGTATCGCGACAAGCCGGCGTTCGGGGCGATCGGCGAGGCGATCGGCGGGTTGCGGCACCTGACCGCGCATCCGGGTGGCACGACGGATCTGCCGCCGCCGCGCTGCGGCATCTCGATAAGCGATGATCTGGCGGGGCTGTATGCGGCGATCGGGCTGCTGTCGGCGGTATGGCAGCGCGACGCGATGGGCACCGGCAAGGGCCGGGTCGTGGACGTGAACCTCGTCGACAGCGTGTTCAGCCTGATGGAGGGCATGCTGCCGGAATACGCAATGGACGGACGGGTCCGGCAGCCGGCCGGGGCGGCGCTGCCGACCGCCTCGCCGACCAACACCTATCCCTGCGCCGACGGGCGGTGGCTATGCATCGCGGGCAATTCGGATCTGATTTTCACGCGGTTAATGGCGGTGATCGGACAACCGGCGATGGCGGCGGACCCGGCCTATGCAACGAATGGCCTGCGCTGCGCGAACCGCGATGCGCTGGACGCGGCGATCTCAACGGCGAAGGAGGCAGAAGCGCTTCTCGAGCAGGCCGATGTCCCCTGCTCGCGCCTGTTCGACATTGCCGACTGCGCCGCCGACCCACATTTCCGCGCCCGGCAGGCGGTGCAGGATGTGGACGATCCGCTGATCGGGCCGACGCTGCATCCGGGACCAACGATCCGGCTGGACGGGGAGCGGCCGGAGGATGTCGTGCGCTGGACCGGCCCGGCCGTCGGTGCCCATACGGACCATGTTCTGCATACCCTGCTGGGTCGGCTGCGAAATCAAACCTGATCAATCCGCTGTTGCATGTTCTTTTCGGGGTGTCGGATAACGCGGCGTAACCATTCCGAGGCTCCATGCGCCGCGCTGCGTTCCGTCTGTTTCCGCTGCTCTGCATGGCGTTGACCGCCTGCGGCGGTGGCGGAGCGGGACGGCACGGCCAGTATGTCGGCGGCACTGCCGCGGTGGAATGCGCCCCGTTCGCGCGCGCGTTGACCGGCGTTTCGCTGTCGGGCGCGGCGGCCGATTGGTGGCGAGAGGCCGACGGCCGCTACGCGCGCTCGCAAACGGCGGAGGTCGGCAGCCTGCTGGTCTTCCGTCGCTCGGAGCGCCTGCCGAGCGGACATGTGGCTGTCGTGTCCCGGGTCGTGTCGCGGCGAGAGATCATGGTGACCCAGGCGAACTGGGTGCATCACCGGGTGACCGAGGACCTGCCGGTGGTCGACGTTTCCGAAGGCGGCGACTGGAGCGCTGTGCGGGTGTGGTGGCCGCCCTCAGGACAGATGGGTCAAAGCGCATACAAGACGTTCGGCTTCATCCGGCCGGATCATTCGCTCGGCCACGATCGGCTGGCAGCAGCCGTGCCGGCGGCAGTGAGGCACGCCGAGGGCGGCTGGTAGGCGACGGGAGACCCGACAGTCACGATAACGCCCGCAAATCGGCGCGGAACCGGTCGGGGTCTGACTCACCCAACATACCCTCCAGCACCTCATGCATTCGCAGCCAGATCGGCAGCGCAGCCGCAAGGGCGGATCGGCCCGCGGGCGTCAGCGCCAGGAGGCGCCGGCGCGTGTCCTTCTCAGCCCTAAGCACCGTCACGAACCCAACCCGCTCCAACGGCTTGAGAGCGGCCGTAAGGGTCGTGCGATCCATTGCCAGCAGCGCCGCAACCTGCGCCATGGTCGGCAGTTCTGGCCGATTGAGTGACATCAGCAGAGAGAACTGGCCGCTGGTCAGACCCACCGGCCGAAGAGCGTCATCGTAGCGCCGAGCCAAGGCACGGGCTGCCCGTTGCACATGCAGACAGAGGCAGGTGTCGCGGACAAGCAACGTGGTGGCAAAGGGCAGGTCGGCCGAAGCGAGCATGGCCCAATTAAGGTTGACATCAACTTATTTGTCCAGGAATCTTGTGACCGCTAACGGAGGAAAAATCATGGCGACAGGCGTTTTCGTGCTGCTCGGCACCAAGAAAGGTGCCTTCACCCTGGAAAGCGACGCGACCCGCCGAAGCTGGTCCTTGCGCGGGCCGTTCTGCGAAACCTGGCCGATGAACCATGTTGTGGCCGATCCCACGACTGGCACGATCTATGCCGGTGGCGGCAACGAATGGTTCGGTCCGGCGGTGTGGAAGTCGACGGACCTCGGGCAGACCTGGACCCATTCCAGCGAGGGCCTCGCCTACGAATCGGGCGAGGAGGCGATCAAGTCGGTCTGGAGCGTCGCCTGTCGTAATGGCCAGATCTACGCCGGGGTGCAGCCCGCCGGCCTGTTCGAAAGCGCCGACAACGCTCAGTCCTGGCGCCAGGTCACCGGCCTTCGCGCGCACCCCACCGCGCCGAAATGGCAGCCGGGCGGCGCGGGGCTGATCCTGCACTCCATCGTGACCCATCCGCTCGATCCGGATCAGCTCTGGGTCGGCATTTCGGCGGCCGGAGTGTTCCATACCGCTGACGGGGGCCGGAGCTGGACCCCTCGAAACAGCGGCACACGCTGCGATTTCCTGCCGGAAGCGGAGCGGTATCCCGAATTCGGACAGTGCGTGCATTGTCTGGTGATGGCGGCTGGCCAGCCGGATCGGCTATACCAGCAGAACCACTGCGGCATGTATCGAAGCGAGGACGGCGGTCAACACTGGGAAAGCATCGAGGCCGGGCTGCCGTCAAGCTTCGGGTTCCCGGCCGTCACGCACCCGAGGGACCCGTCGACGCTTTTCCTGCTGCCACTCAATGGCGACATCGCCGGACGCTATGTCCCGGAGGGAAAAGCCGCAGTGTGGCGCACGCGCGACGCGGGGGCTCGCTGGGAGGCAATGCGCGACGGTCTGCCACAGGAGAATGCGTTTTTCGGCGTGCTGCGCCAGGCCATGGCCGCCGATCGGCTCGACCCCGTTGGTGTCTACGCCGGGACCAACACCGGGACACTGTTCGCCAGCGCCGACGAGGGTGAACGTTGGACCAGTATTGCCCAGCACCTGCCGCCGATCCTGTCGGTGGAGACGCTGGTTGTCGACTCCTAGCGCAGGATCGGGTGTCGCCCTCGCCTGCCATTAAACCTGTGCTGGTCGTGCTGCCGGCCGCGCTGATCCGGCTGTTTCCCGGGTGTCAGCAGGAGGTATCGCTCTGTGCCACCGACGTCTTGTCGAGGGCGAACGCGCGACGTTGGACACGCGGCTTGCTCCCGGCGGGGAGGTGTTCATCATGACCGCGATCAGCGGGGGCTAGTATCCGAAGGCTGAGAAGCGCGATTCCAATCCGCGACGACACCGGCTCTCTCTTGGCGCCATCCCGTCATGCGGTCGAATGCCGGTATGCACGTCTTTCCCGCGATTATTCAAAGGCATTGGCGGCAAGCTGCCCCATGTCACCCGGAACGGCCCTTGAAGCCGGTCGCGACGACGTAAAGCTCGGTGGATTGCTTGCGGCTGGCCGGCGGCTTCGCATGACGGACACTGGCGAAATTCTGCTTCAGGACGTCGAGGATCGGCTTCTCCGATCCGCCCTGGAACACCTTCGCCACGAATGCGCCGCCGGGCGACAGGATCTGCACGGCGAAATCGACCGCCATCTCGGCCAGTGCGACAATCCGGATATGATCCGTCGAGGCATGCCCGGTCGTGTTGGGCGCCATGTCCGACAGCACCAGATCGGCACCACCGCCAAGCTCGGCGTTCAGACGCGCCGGCATGTCCGGATCGGTGAAGTCACCCTGGATGATCGTCGCACCGTGGATCGGGTCGATCGGCAGCAGATCCAACGCCAGCACCGACGCCGCACCGCGCTTGACCGCAACCTGGGTCCAGCCGCCCGGTGCCGCGCCGAGGTCAAGCACCCGCGCGCCCTTGTGGATAAGCTGGAACCTGTCATCCAGTTCCAGCAGCTTGAACGCCGCCCGAGACCGCCAGCCTTGCTGTTTCGCGGCCGTGACGTAGGGATCATTGAGTTGACGTGCCAGCCACCGCGCAGACGCCGGGCTGCGGCTTTTGGCGGTCCTGACCCGAACCGCCAGCCCCCGTGACGGCGGCATGATGGGAGCTTTGCCCATCAGCGGCAACTATTGCGGCGACGCTCCTGGCGCATCCGGTCGGCCCGGATCAGCCTCAGCAGCAATCCCTCACGCAGGCCGCGGTCGGCGACGATCACATGTGGTGCCGGCCAGACGCGGGTGATCGCGGCGAACACCGCGCAGCCGGGCAGCACGAACTCGACCCGATCCGGGCCGACGCAGGGATGCAGCATCAGCCCCTCGCGGCCGAGCGTCCGCAGATGGGTCAGCGCGTCGGCAGCCTCCTGGCTGCACAGTTCGACGCCGTCCACGGCGATGCGACGGTAGCGTTCCAGGTTCAACGCCACGCCGGCAAGGGTCGTCACGGTTCCGCTGGTGCCCAGCAACCGCACGCCACCCGCGCGGATCTCACGGGCAATGCAATGCACCTTTTCGAAGGCACGCAGGCGTTGTGCAACATCCGTGACCATCGCCTCGAACCCTTCGGGCGTAAAGCTGGCGTCGCCCCAGCGTTCGGCGAGGGTGACAACGCCCACCTGCAGGGAATCGTAGCCGATCAGTTCCGGACGGCCATGGGTCAGGCGCACCCAGGCGAGTTCGGTCGAACCGCCGCCGATATCGAACAGCAGCGCCCGGCGACCATCGCAGGGCAGCAGCGGCGTGCAGGATTCGAGGGCCAGTTCGGCTTCCTCGCGGCCGCTGATGATGCCGAAGTCGAAGCCGGTCTCCTGCTTGACGCGACACAGGAAGGCAGGGCCGTTGGTCGCCCGCCGGCATGCCTCGGTGGCAATGGCGCGCACCTGACGTACCGGCCGCCGCGCCAACCTGGCGGCACAGGCCTGCAAGGCACAAATGGCTCGGTCCATCGCGGTTTCGTTCAGGCGCCCGGTTCCGTGCAGGCCCTCACCAAGCCGGACAATGCGCGAGAAGCTGTCGAGAACGCGAAAGCCATCGCCCGCGGGCGCACCGATCAACATCCGGCAATTATTGGTGCCCAGATCCAAAGCAGCGAAAGCGGGTCCGATTGCCCGGCGCATCTGATGGGGACGTGTCTGATCGGGCCGCACTTCGTTACGCGGCGCGGCGGCATCGAACACGGCTGGGGCCTGAACCGGCATCATTCGTGGATTGTCAACCGACTGAGGGTGACGGGCAAGCTCCGAATGCAAGGCCGGTGCCGGCTGTCGCTTTTTTCATTTCAGCCGTTTTCGCTCGCCACCAGATCGGCCTCGGTTCGCGCCGCTGGCCGTTGCGGTGATCGGGACGTCCGGCATCCGTGCCCTGGTCATGGGGGTCATGGGAGGCCATCCAGCGGTTCACATCGGGCGAAACGCCGACGTTCGCGTTGACAGGCATTGCGGCCGTGGCATGTCGATGGCCTCGATCGGCGGAGAGGGTTCATCAACCACGGCTTGGCATCGCCGGCGTCCAGCCGAAAGACCCTGGGGAGAAGGAAATATCGCCAATGAAGCAACCATCGCGTCGCGAGTTACTCTTGCTTACGGCTTCTGCAGGTCTGGCTGCCGGTGCGGCAGCATCCGCGAACGCCCAACCTGCGGGCAGCCCCACGCCATTACCGCCGATCCAGCCAGTCCCGTGCGCGCTGCTGCCGCAGCAGAACGCCACCCGCGTGTTGCTGGAGTTGGCGGGGCTGTGGGATTTCCAGCTCGATCCGGATGGAACTGGGGAAAGCCAGGGCTGGGCGAACGGGTTGCCCTCACCCACGCTGATCGCCGTTCCCGGCAGTTGGAACGAACAGTTTCAGGATACGCGCGACTACACGGGTGTCGCATGGTACCAGACACGCGCGACCTTGCCCCGCGCCTGGCGTGGACAGCGGATCGTCCTGCGGGTCGGTTCGGCCGTCTACCATGCCAGCGTGTGGGTGGACGGCCAACCGATCGGCCGGCATCTCGGGGGCCATTTGCCATTCGCGTTCGATATCACTGCCGCCGCCAACTGGGATCGTCCGATGATGATCACCATTCGGGTGGAGAACGTCGCCCTCCCGACCCGGGTGCCCCCCGCGGGCAACAGCGTGCCCGGCCGGGCCGCGAACTTCCCGGACTTCAACTACGATTTCTTCCCCTACAGCGGCATCCACCGCGCGGTGACGTTGTATGCCGTGCCAAGCACCCACGTCACCGACATCGCCGTCGTCACGGCGCTCGACGGCACCGATGGCCTGTTGCAACTGCGCGTAACGGCTTCAGACAGTTTTCGCGGCGCCAGGGACCCGTGGATATGTGGACAACGCAAGCGCGTTGACCACATCCCCACCGGCCCATCATCAGCAAGAAAAGGGATATTCAATTGAATTAGAAAAGGCGCTATAACTTCATTGCCTGGGGTCCACCTCCCTCCGCGGGGACCGGTTGCTGCTGAACGGCCAGCCGATCCAGATCCGCGGGGCGGCACGGCACGAGGATTTCCCGATCAACGGGCGTGGCCTCAATCTGGCCGTCGCCGTCCGCGACATTCAGTTGCTGAAGTGGATCGGCGGAAACTCCTTCCGCACCAGCCACTATCCGTATGCCGAGGAGACCATGCAGCTCGCTGACCGCGAGGGGATGCTGGTGATCGACGAGATCCCCGCTGTGAAGCTCTATTTCGGCGACAGCGATGAAAACGTCCGCGCCCGCCTCGACCAGTGCCGCCAGGATATCACCGAGCTCGCCAGGCGCGACAAGAACCACCCGAGCGTGATCATGTGGTCTCTGGCCAATGAGCCGGTGAGCAACCGCTTCGTCAACGCCGGCGGCGCCGACCTGCCGCTCGACGATGCCTACAAGGCAACGCGCCTTCTTCGAGGATCTGTTCGGTTACGCCCGCGGTCTGGACCCCACCCGGCCGTTGACCCTGACGGCCATGTCATCGACCGATCCATCCTGGGCCGAGCTTTCGGACGTGCTGTGCCTCAACCGATACAACGGCTGGTACTCCCATCCCGGAGACCCCGCCGCCGCCGGGGAATTGCTCGGTCCTGAACTCGATACGTTGCAAACACGCCTGGGCAAGCCCATCATGGTGACTGAATTCGGCGCCGACACCATAGCCGGTGTTCACGCCGAAGCGCGGGAAATGTGGAGCGAAGAGTATCAGGTCGAGCTGTTCCGGTATGTGCTCGACGCCTGCGCGTCACGTCCCTTCGTCGTCGGCACCCAGTTCTGGGTGTTGTGCGATTTCAAGACGCCGCAGGCCGTCGGCCGGGCGGGCGCCCTGAACCTCAAGGGTGCATTCACACGGGACCGGCGCCCCAAAATGGTTGTGCACGCTTTGCGCCAGCGGTGGCTGACCTGAACTTGCTCTGACGACCGGAAGGCGTGGCTCTCGCCGGAATAGGAGCCTTTGAGCATGATCCAGAAATTTCGCTGAGGCCGGCGCGCCGTTCCGCTGGTCAGGTACTGCACGGGACGCCACCGCCGCCACTTCGACGAAGGCGGAGGGCCTGAAGCTTGCCAAGATTGGGTCCCCTGACGTAGCGGCGGAGTAACGGTGGTGCTTGCAGCGATAGAGGTGTTGGAGTGCATGGGGTCGTAGTGTAATACATTACCGATATGAGCGTTAGAAACCGAACGAAGTTGCTAGACACCCAAGCAGACGGATCCGAACATACGGTCCGCGATCGCCAGTCCGGCGGCGGACCATGAGCGTCCCCGTGAATGTCGCGGGGTGGAAGTTCGATGAGGATAATCCAGTTTTCCCCGTTGGGTCCCAGCCGAAGCAGCTTCTAATCTGCCCTAATCCTGCCCCTGCGCCTGACCTAATTGCTGACCACCGTTATTTGTTCAAAATGCCGCTTGGTTGGAAGGCAAAGCAAATCTGGTCCGAGGTGATCGCATACAAGATTGGAAATCTTATCAACGTGCGTGTCCCACGATGCTTAGTCGCCCGCGGCAGGGACGGCCAGCTTGGGGCTCTTGTCGAATTCTTTTACGGCTACCCAGGGGTCCTCGGTTCGCCCAAATTTATACACGCGTCTGATGTGCTGCAACGATTCATCACCGACAAGAAGCTCGGAAAGCCACACAGCGTGCGCGTAAACCTTGCTATATGCGTTGCGCTCAAAATTCCGGCCGCTGCGGAATGGTGGGGGAAGACTATTCTGTTTGACGCGCTGATCGGGAATACCGACCGGCACCCCGACAACTGGGGCTTTTTGATCTACCGCGAAGGAGGTGGCCTTCGTTGGGCGTTGGCTCCAGCCTTCGACAATGGCACAAGTCTTGGTTAGGAAATACCCGATTCTCGGATCATGCGGCCTTGGGACAGCGCTCGCATCCAGCAGTACATCAAGCGCGGTACCCACCATTGTGGGTGGAAAGTCAATGACATGGCCGCAGTTTCCCATGTTGATCTTTGCTCTTTGTTTGCGCAGGCGCACCCGCAAGCTGGTCAGATGATGCTCGATATGCTTGATTTTGATATGCGTGTTGTCGTTGATGCATGCCGCGAATGCGAAGCCTTGACTTTTGAGAAAGTGTTCCTACCTCAGCGGTCGAGGTTTGTGATTTCTCTGATTGAAAGCCGTCGCGAACAACTGACCAACGATTTGAGGAATGTAGATGGATCATTGGCTCTCCCATATGTCTGATCCAACCAAGCTCATTTTGGCTTGGCAGGCGGATGACGCTGTGGGTGATCGCTTCCGCTGGGCGGTGGCAGAAGTCACGCCAGCGGCAGAGGGGTGCCGGCTGCGGTATTACTCCGACGAAGAATTCGATCGGCTTAACGACGGGCGTACCTATGGTCAGCTCACTGATTATGGTTATCGTGGGTATCCAGGATTTGCGCCCAAGCATAGTATCCACACATCAGGCGTTGCTGAAGCGTCCCTGCGTCGCCTCCCGCCGAGAGCCCGCAGCGATTTTGAGGCGTACCAAGCCCACTTCCGCATTCCACCTAATGCGAAGCTTTCCGATCTAGCGCTGCTGGGCATCACGGAAGCGAAACTGCCGAACGACGGATTTTCGCTTGTCGATCCGTTCATCTCGCAGACCGCCCCCCTGGAGTTGCTGAACGAAGTGGCGGGACACCGCTATTACATGGCCAACTTAGCGCGTGTGCCATCGGTCGGGGACACCGTTGAGATCGTCGCCGAACCTGGCAACGCCGCTGACGCAGGCGCTGTGCAGTTCCTTGTGAAAGGGGCGAAGATTGGGAACGTCAATAGGCTGCAGGCACCGGCGTTTTTGAGGTGGCTCCAGTCCAACCGCGTGAGCGGCGTAATCGAGCGGATTAATGGTAAGCTGATCCGGCCAAGGATATTCGTGTTCGTCGAGGTACGTCCACTCGAGTAAGCCCGGGGGGAGGCCCTTCTTTGGACGTCTGACGGCAGGAGCGGCTTGCCTTTCGTTGTCCAGCGGAACCCCGCGAAATCTCAGTCTTGGAATGCGACTCGGTTGATCGAGGCCGGCCCAACCGAGTCGCCACTTCCGACGAGGTATGACTAGGTGCCGGAGTAGCGCGACGTGGGTTCGGCATGGCCGACCCGCCACCCCCCGCCGCCCTTGGCCTTGACCTCGCGTGCGGCCATGTGGGCACGCCGGAGCAACGTCCGAATATCCTCGGCACTGCCGGGCTTGCGGCTCGCGATGCCGACGGAGAAGGTCGCGGCGTGACCCTCGGCCAAGTCCTGGAACAGGCGGCGGCCGCAGAGCGACTCGGCGCGTTCGGCCGCGGTGAGATGGTCCATGCCGTCGTGCCAGATCGCAAACTCATCGGCGCCGACCCGCGCGAGGATGTCGTTGGGACGGATCATTGTGCGCAACTCACTGGCCATACGGACCAGCACGCGGTCGCCTTGCGCCCGCCCCAGCGCATGATTGACGCGACGGAGGTCATCGATATCGATCAGCAGCAACGTCCCGACGGTGAGATCGAGATCAAGCCGGTCGAGATGGCGGTCGGCCTCATCAATGAACCAGCGGCGATTGGGGATGCCGGTCAGCCGGTCGATGCCCACCTGCCCCATGCCGGCGCCGATCGCGACGCGCAGAAGCATCGCGACAGAGGCGGCGAGATCGTGGTCATTATCGGTCCATGCGCGGGCACGCGGGGCGCGCCACAGCAGCAGGCCGCCCGGCCGCGCAGGTGGGAAAACCCAGGGGCAGGCCAGGAGAGGACGCCCATCCTTGGCGATGATATGGGACGGATGCCCGGGCGTGTTGGCCAGAAGCGTCTGACCCAGGTCGGTGGTCGCCGAACCGGCGACACCGAGGCAATAGGCAACGGGCGCCTCGGCCGCATCGTCGCTCAGATCGAGAACCGCGAGGCCCTCCAGGTCCGCTGTCAGGCGCAATTGCTCCAGAACCGTCACGATAGAGCCATCGTAATCGCCGCTGTAGGGCACGTCCGTTCTCCAAGCCGAAGGATAACGAACACGTTAGCCCTTTTCTTTTCGTAATGGATAGCGCTTCGCGACGCCGCTTGCACTGACCCGCCCGAGTGTGTGAAAAAAGATGCCCTCTTGCACCGGAATCGACGAAAAGCATCAATTTTTGACGCTCTGAGTGACAGGATGTCGCTACGATCGCGACCAAGGACACGGAGGAAAGTCATGCGCGCCGTCTGGTACGACCGGCAGGGGCCGGCGAACGAGGTCATCACCAAAGGCACATTGCCGACGCCGGAGCCGGGCCTGGGTCAGGTGCGGGTCCGTCTCGAGGCCTCGGGGGTCAATCCTTCGGACACCTACCGCCGGCGCGGCGCGGTGCCGGCCGAATACCCCAGGGTGATCCCGAACAGCGACGGCGCCGGCGTGGTGGATAAAGTCGGTGACGGCGTTGCGGCACGTTGGGTGGGCAAGCGGGTCTGGCTGTATAATGGCCAGCGCAACAGACGCTGGATGGGCACCGCGGCTGAATACATCGCGCTGGACGCCGACCTCGTAACCGAACTCCCCGACCATGTCTCCTTCGCCGAAGGTGCCACACTCGGCATTCCGTGCATGACCGCGCATGGCTGCGTGTTCGCGGCGGGTTCGGTCCAGGGCAAGTGGCTGCTGATCACCGGCGGGGCCGGGGCGGTGGGGCACTATGCGGTGCAACTTGCCGCCTGGGCAGGCGCCGAGGTGATCGCGACGGCCAGTTCGAACGAGAAGGCCGAACGCGCCCGGGCCGGTGGCGAGGCGCATGTGATCAACTACCGGACCGAGGATGTCGCCGCCCGCATCGCCGAGATCACGCATGGGGCCGGGGTCGATCACGTGGTCGACGTCGACCTCGGCGGCAACCTGCCCGCGGTGCTGGGCTCGGTGCGGGAGAGCGGCAGCATTGCCTATTATGCCAGTAACGGGGCACTCGAACCGAAGGTCAACCTGCGCGCGTTGATGGCGAAGAACCTGACTGTCCGGGGCTTCGTGCTGCCGACCAGCCCGCACGCCGCACGCAGGCGGGCGCAGTCGGATATCGCCGCGTTCGTCCGCACGCCTGGCCGCATCCTGTCCGTCGCTCGGGAGTTCCCGCTCTATGAAACCGCGGCGGCGCATCTGTCAGTGGAGGCTGGCGGCAAGGTCGGCACCGTGGTAGTGGCCTGCGCGCAGTAAACGGTGCAATCGGACTATTATTCTGTGCGCGGCAGGTGCCGCGGCTGAGATGCCTGGTCGTGCTGTATCTGCTTCTTATCTCCGACATCGCCAGGGAACGCTCATGATCCGCACCACTCGCCGTGCCCTCCTGGGCGGAGCCGCAGCCCTGACGGCGCTGCCTGCCCGAGCGGAGAACGCGCCCGGCGTGACCGAGTCGGAAATCCTGTTCGGTCAGACCATGCCTTACAGCGGCCCGGCCTCCTCCTATGGCACCATCGGCAAGGCGGCCGATGCCTACTTCCGGATGATCAACGACCAGGGGGGCATCAACGGGCGCAAGCTGCGGATGCTTTCGGTGGATGACGGCTACCTGCCGCCAAAGACGGTCGAAATGACCCGCCGGATGATCGAGGAGGACCAGGTTGCCTTCCTGTTCAATACGCTGGGCACGCCGACCACCAACGCGACGCGGAAATACGTGAACGGCAAGAAGGTGCCGCAGCTTTTCATCGCCTCCGGCGCCGCGCAGTTCGGTGACCATGAGCGCTTCCCCTGGAGCATCGGGTGGCAGCCGACCTACCAGGTGGAGGGGCACATCTACGCCAAATACACGTTGGCACAGGCGCCCGATGCCAAGGTTGCGGTGCTGTATGAGGGTGATGATTCGGGACGCGACTACTTCAAGGGCTTCAAGGACGGCCTCGGTGCCGTGGCAGACAAGATGATCGTGGCGACCGCCACTTATGAGGTTTCGGACCCGACGGTTGACTCGCAGATCCTGACGTTGCGGGACAAGGGGGCAGACGTGCTTTTCATGACCGGGATCCCGAAATTCAATGGCATGGCGATCCGCAAGGCATTCGATATCGGCTGGCAGCCGCGGCTGTTCTTCATTTCGTCGACGGGTTCCTCGGTCGCGACCGCCATTCTGCCTGCCGGCCCCGACAAGGCCGTGGGTGTGATCACGGCCAGCTATCTGAAGGACCCCACCGACACGCAGTGGGTGATCAATGCGGGGTTTCTGGAATGGCGGACGTGGCTGGTGAAGTATTATCCGGGTGCGGATCTCACAGACATCAACAACGCCTATGGCTATTCGACGGCGCAGACCCTGGTTCAGGTGCTGCGGCAGTGCGGCGATGACCTGTCGCGGGAGAACATCATGCGCCAGGCGACGAACCTCGATATTACGTTGCCGATGCTGCAGCCGGGAATCCGGCTGAAGACCGGGCCGGACGATTACTACCCGCTCAAGCAGATGCGCCTGGTGAAGTTCAACGGCAGCGGTTGGATCCCGTTCGGCGAGGCGATCTCGGGGTGATGCCAGCGATCCGGGTGTGGCGTGACGAGACCTGCCCGGAGCGGTGGAGGCCGGTGACGATGAGCGTCTTGCCAACGTGGCCTTCTGCCCACGTTGTCGCACCTCATTCAGTGATCCCTGATCGAGGCCCGGATGATGGTTCGGCTAAAGCGCCAACGGCACGGGCAGTAGCGGCGACGGCTCGGGGGCCGGCCCGCAAAGCCTGAGTGATAAATGTCGCTACGTGCCCAAGAAGAGTCCGCGTTGGAGTTCCACGTCGCCTCGCAGGTCAACCGTCTTGGCGAGGCGCGCAAGAAGAAGGCCGTCGCGGCGGCGATCAAGTCGGGGGTCCGGTTCGACCATCTGACGGAGCCGATGCCGCCCGGAACCGCCCAAGTCATCTACGCCGGCACGGTGGTCGAGATCAGCGTCGCGGTCGGGCAGCCGATCGCCGGGCATCGACCACGGCGCGTTCGTCGCGGGCCTGCTGACGGAGGGCGTCAAGCCGGCGCTGATCAAGCGCCTGAGCGCCAAGCACGCGACCGAGACACGCCCGGCGCACCGGTTCACCAGCAGCCTGGTGGCCGGCTGACCCCGTGGAGTACCCGACGACGCTCGACATCCTTGTGGCGCGGCTGTCCGCGATCGAGGCCCGGCTGGCGCAACTCGAAGGCCACGCCGTGGTCGCCGTCACGGTGGGCAGCCGTGACCTCGAAGCGGCGCTCGCCAAGCTGGGCGACGCGATAGCGCGTCGCGACCGCGGCGGATTGGCTAACCGGCGCTGTTCGCCTTCCGATCAGGACCGCAAGACTGTCAAGGCGATGACCGGCCTGCCAACCGCATCAAATGAGCATTGTCCAGGGTTTCGTCCGATCCGGTCAGCGCCCGCCACCACACGCGAAAACCACCCGGACTGTGTCCCATCCCGAAATAGGCGTTCAGAACAATGCGATCCACGCAATCGTAGCTACCGCCCAACAACTCCTGGCAGAGTTCGCTCGGTCTATCTGGCATGGCCCACACCCTCTGAACGCCATCGAACACGGACGTCGATCGGACACGAACAAGCCGACCGCTACGAGGCACTCGTTGTCCAGGCGTGGTTCCGCCGCGGTTCGAACTGCCCCATCGGGGCCGCCTTTTCCCCAGCCATGTCTGGGGAAAGTGTAGTCTTTACGATCCCCTTTCTAATAACCAAGGAACTATTTCCACACCCCTATTTGACACCCGCCGCGAACCGCCGCATGTTGATTTATAACCCAGGGGTGCCCCACCAGCGGGGCTGAGATATCGCGGCAAGCCGGCTCAACCGGCGGTGTGATGACCCTTGAACCTGATCCGGGTCATGCCGGCGGAGGGAGGGGTCAATGTGACAAGACCCCGAATCCATCGTCAGTATAGACCCTCTACGATACCGAAGGAGAGGTCCATGACGGTCCAGTCGAAGTCCACCACCCGCCCGAGTTCGGTGACCACCGGGCCAATCGCCGGATCGCGCAAGATCTACTCCAGCCCCGAGGGGCGGCCCGACATCCTGGTGCCGTTTCGCGAAATCGCGCTCGATCCCAGCGCGAAGGAGGAGCCTCACCGAACCTATGACTGTTCGGGGGTCTATACCGACCCGTCGGTGACGATCGACCTGGAAGCCGGGTTGCCGCCGATCCGGCGGGAATGGACCGCCAAACGTGGCTTCGACCGGATCACGCCGCGGGCAGTGCGGCCGGAGGACAACGGCAACATCGGCGCCGACAAGCTGGTGCCCGCCTGCCCGGCCGATCTGCCGATCTGTGGCGGCAAGCCCGGGCAGATGGTCACGCAGTATGAATTCGCCCGCGCCGGCATCATAACCGAGGAGATGATCTACGTCGCCCACCGGGAGAACATGGGACGAGCGAAGATGATCGCGGGGGCGGAAGCACGCATCGCCGATGGCGAGAGCTTCGGCGCGGAGATCCCGGCGTTCATCACGCCCGAGTTCGTGCGCAGCGAGATCGCGCGCGGCCGGGCGATCATTCCGGCGAACATCAACCACCCGGAGCTGGAACCGGTCATCATCGGGCGTAACTTCCTGGTGAAGATCAATGCCAATATCGGCAACTCGGCGGTGACATCGGGCGTGGCCGAGGAAGTCGAAAAGATGGTGTGGGCGATCCGCTGGGGCGGCGACACGGTCATGGACCTGTCGACCGGGCGGAACATCCACAACATCCGCGGCTGGATCATGCGCAACGCGCCGGTGCCGATCGGGACGGTGCCGATCTACCAGGCGCTGGAGAAGGTCGACGGCGATCCGACCAAGCTGGACTGGGAGGTGTTCAAGGACACGCTGATCGAGCAGGCGGAACAGGGCGTCGATTACTTCACCATTCATGCCGGCGTGCGGCTGAAATATGTGCCGCTGACGGCGAAGCGGGTGACCGGGATCGTGTCGCGCGGCGGGTCGATCATGGCGAAGTGGTGCCTGTCGAAGCACAAGGAGTCGTTTCTTTACGAGCGGTTCGACGAGATCTGCGACATCATGCGCAAGTATGACGTTTCGTTCTCACTGGGCGACGGATTGCGGCCGGGCTCGAACGCTGATGCCAACGACGCGGCGCAGTTCGGGGAGCTGGAAACGCTGGGTGAGCTGACCAAGGTGGCCTGGGACAAGGGTTGCCAGGTGATGATCGAGGGCCCCGGCCACGTGCCGATGCACAAGATCAAGGTCAACATGGACAAGCAATTGCGGGAGTGCGGCGAGGCTCCGTTCTATACGCTTGGGCCGCTCACGACAGATATTGCGCCGGGGTACGACCACATCACCAGCGCGATCGGTGCGGCGATGATCGGCTGGTTCGGCACGGCCATGCTCTGCTACGTCACGCCGAAGGAGCATCTGGGGCTGCCCGACCGCGACGACGTGAAGACGGGTGTGATCACCTATCGGATCGCGGCCCATGCGGCCGATCTGGCGAAAGGGCATCCGGCGGCGAAGCTGCGGGACGATGCGGTCAGCCGGGCGCGCTTCGAGTTCCGGTGGGAGGATCAGTTCAACCTGTCGCTCGACCCCGACACGGCGCGGTCCTTCCACGACCAGACGTTGCCGAAGGAGGCGCACAAGGTTGCACACTTCTGCTCGATGTGCGGGCCGAAATTCTGCTCCATGCAGATCACCCAGGATCTGCGGGCGGAAGCCGAACGGATGGCGGGGCTGGAGGCCAAGAGCGCGGAATTTGCAGAAGCCGGCAAGGAGATCTATTTGCCGCAGCAGGCAGCGGAGTAGGAGCGACACGGGGGGCGATGACGGAACCCACGGCGGCCCCGAGGGCGGCATTATCGGCGATCGGTCAGTTGACGGATTCCGAGATCGAGATCGGCAACGCCGCCCTGCAACTCGCCCGGGTGGACGCCCCGAATGCGGACTGGCAGCGAGCGGCGCGGCATTTGTCCGAGCTTGCGCATGGAGCGGTGCAGCGGGCCACAGCGATGGACAACGAGGATCTGCCGGCTCGGGCTGCCACGCTGGCCGAATTGTTGGTGGGCGAATTTGGCTATGCGGGCGACGAGGCAACCTATGACGATCCGGCCAACGCCAACCTGATACGGGTGACCGAACGGCGGCGCGGGTTGCCGGTGGCACTGGGCGTGATCTGGCTGCACACGGCGCGGGCGGCTGGCTGGGGCAGCCATGGGGTGGATTTCCCGATGCATTTCCTGGTCGCGCTGGAAGGCCGGAAGACGCAGGTGGTGATCGACGTTTTCAACGGCGGGCAGTTGATGTCGGCAAAGGACCTGCGCGCGTTGCTGAAGCGGGTCGAGGGGGAGAAGGCCGAACTGCGGCCTGGCCTCCTGCAACCAATGAGCACGCGGCGGGTTTTGCTGCGCTTACAGAACAACATCATGACACGCCGGCTGGACGCGGGCGACCTGCGGGGCGGATTGCGCTGCGCGGAGGATATGCTGCTGATTGCGCCGGATCAGGCAGAGCTTTGGCGGCAGACCGGCCTTCTCAACCAGAAGCTTGATCAGGTCGCGGCGGCTCGGGATTGCTACCAGCGGTTTCTGGACCTGGTGCCGGAGGGGGCGGTTGCTGCTGGGGTGCGGGCGCAGTTGGATATTCTGAAGTCGATGTTGAACTAATTCGCGCGCGGGGTTTTTGGGTTGGGCGTTTGGTTGTGCTAAGAAAGGGCTTGGAACCGCAGATGAACGCGAATGAACGCAAATAGATTTTCGCGGGCTGGCTAGATGCCGTTGGCCACGCGTTTTATTTCGACGCGTGGATGGCCGAAATTTATTAACAAGCACAGCGAGAGGCGGGTTGCTTTGAGGTAATTCATGCACTGTGCCTGATGGATGGCATCCAGTGCCGTGACTGCTTTCAATTCGACTAAAAGGGCGTCCTCGATCAGTAGATCGGCGGAGTAGGCGCCCACAATGTTGTCGCGGTAATAAACCGCGATATCATGCTGCTGCTTGACGCCAAGGTCCGCTTCGCGAAGCTCGAACGCAAGCGCGTTTTCATAGATTTTTTCGAGAAAGCCCGCGCCGAGCGTGTTCGAGACAACGAACGCCTTGCCGATCACGATTCTGGAAAGTTGGTTCAGCTTCTCTGCGTTCATTCGCGTTCATCCGCGGTTCAAAATTCTTCCACCGCTACCGCCGCCAACTAAATCGTTCCCACCACCTTCACCCGGGCGCGGCGATGAATTTCCGCCTGCGCGATTACCGGAACATTCATCCGAATCCGATCGATAATGGAGTGAACATGATAGCGAACCTGCATACTCGTCAGCAGCGCCGGTTTGTCGCCATTCTGAACGGCCGAATCGAAGACGACCCGAAGCCGGTCCAGGAATTCGCGCAGCTTCTCCTGCCCCAGCGCAAGCTGCCGGTCTTCCGGTGGGCCGACGAGCGACCCAGACAAAGTATCTTCCCAGTCCGCCGACAGAACGACCACTGGCACATATCCCGCTGTTCCGATCAGGCTGTCGCTGATCTGTCTGGACAGACGTGTCCGCACATGAGCAACGATCGGGCTGACGGATTTGATGCCGCTGGCACAGGCTTCCTGCACGGCTTCCAGGATCGTTGCCATGTCGCGGATGGAAATCCGCTCCGCCAGCAGCATCTGCAGCACGCGCTGCAGCCCGCCGACCGTGATGGTGGACGGCACCAGATCAGCGACCAGCTTCTGCTGGTCCTGCGGCAGGCCGGTGAGAATTTTCTGGGTTTCCGTGTACGACAGGAATTCGGCGATGTTCTCCTTCACCACCTCGGCCAGATGCGTCGTCAGAACGGTGGCGGGATCGACCACGGTCCAGTTGGCCGAACGCGCCTGATCGGCCAGAGCCGGGGCGATCCAGCAGGCAGGAAGGCCGAAGGTCGGTTCCACCGTCTTTTCCCCGGGCAATGGCGCCGCGTTATCCCCGGGACTGATCGCCAGCATCATCAGCGGGCGAAGCTGCCCGGCCCCGGCGGAGATTTCCTTCAGCGCGAAGACGTAGTTGTACGGTTCAAGCTCGACGTTGTCCTGAATGCGAACCGAAGGCAGCACGAATCCCAGATCGGTCGCCAGCGCCCGGCGCAGCCGCTTGATCTGTTCCGGCAACTGCTGACCCATCCCGCTGGCGAGTTCCAGCAGGCCATATCCCAGTTCGACCCGAACGACGTCCAGCAACGACACCTGCGTCAGAGCTGCCTCCGGGGCCGCAACGACCGGAACCGCCGCGGCCAGTTCTGCAGCGCGTGCGCTGAACCGCCGCCAGGCCGCTCCGCCGGCCAGGACGGACACCAGCAGGAACGGCGTGGTCGGCAGACCCGGCAGCAGTGCCAGAATGCCCGCGGCGCCCGCGGCCAGCATCAGCGGATTGACGCTCGAGCCAAGCTGCGAGGCGAGCTTGCCGTGCATCTTTCCTTCAATGGCACCTTTGGAAACCACGATACCCGCAGCGGTCGAAACCAGCAGGGCGGGAATCTGCGAGACCAGTCCGTCGCCGATCGTCAGGGTGGTAAAGGTCTGGAACGCATCCCCGATCGACATGTGCGCCCGCAGCAGGCCCATCGCCAGGCCGCCGAAGATATTGATCAGCGTGATGACCAGCGCAGAGATCGCATCACCGCGAACGAACTTGCTGGCGCCGTCCATGGCGCCGTAGAACCCGGCTTCCTCGGACAACTCGCCACGACGCTTGCGGGCGGTTGGTTCATCGATTGTGCCTGACGACAGATCGGCATCGATCGCCATCTGCTTGCCGGGCATGGCGTCGAGGTAGAACCGCGCGGCCACCTCGGCGATGCGGCTTGAGCCCTTGGTGATAACGACGAAGTTCACCATCAGCAGCATGGAAAAGATGATGGCGCCGACGACCACGTCGCCGCCCATCAGGAAGCTGCCGAACGCCGCCACGACCTGGCCCGCCGCGTACGGGCCCTCGCTGCCGTGCGAAAGGATCAGCCGTGCGGTGGCGACGTTGAGCGACAGCCGCAGGATCGTCGTCAGGAGCAGCAATGTCGGAAGGCTGGAGAAATCGAGCGGCCGTTCCAGCGACAGCGAGATCAGCAGGATCAGGATCGAGGCGATGAACGACAGGGCAAGCGCCATATCCAGCAGAAAGGTCGGGATCGGCAGGATCAGGATCGAGAGCTGAAACAGCACGCACAGGGCCAGCCCAATGTCGCCACCGGGAATGACTCGTCTGACAGGCCCCAGCGCGTTGAGCAGAGCGTCCCCGAGAGGACCCCCCAGAAGTCCGTTCATGGCGTCCTTGCGGCGCCAACCCTCCCGGCGTTAATCCCGGAGGTGGTCATCCGTGCAGCGCTGCTCGCGGGCACGTGGATACCCTGCGCGGTATAGAGGCCGATCTTGTTGCGCAGCGCCCGGATCGAGAGACCGAGCATCGAGGCGGTCCTGGTCCGGTTCCCATCGGTAAGCTGAAGGGTGCCGATGATGACGTCGCGCTCCACCAGATGCAGTGGCCGGCCAAAAAAGCGTGATGAGTCATCAGCCTTCTCTGACCGCGCGGCGTAGTCGTGGGTCTCCGGCCGCGACACGTACGCGGCGGCAGCGAATTGCGGCGAGCCGCCCGCCGGCGGTCCGAGTTCGAGAGCCCTGGCACCGATAACCGTATCCGTTGTCAGGACCAACGCGCGGTGGATGGTGTTTTCCAGCTCCCGCACGTTGCCGGGCCAGTCGTGGGCCATCAAAGCGGCCATCGCCGCGGGCGAAAACTGACGCGAGGTCCCCCCGCTCTCCCGGCGATATTTATCGATGAAGTGTTCGACCAGGGCTGGGATGTCCTTTAGCCGATCCCGTAGGCTGGGAAGGTGAATCGCAACCACGTTCAGCCGGAAATACAGGTCCTCGCGGAACGTGTGCCGTGCCACCTCCTGTTCCAGGTCCTTGTTGGTCGTGGCGATGATCCGGACGTTCAGGCGGATTGGCGCCCGGCCGCCGATGCGGTCAACTTCGCGCTCCTGCAACGCGCGCAGCAGCTTGGCCTGAAGGCGCCGGTCCATCTCGCTGATTTCGTCCAGCAGGATCGTGCCGTTCTGCGCGGCCTCCAGCTTGCCGATCCGCTGACCGAGAGCGCCGGAAAACGCGCCGCGCTCGTGGCCGAACAGCTCGGATTCGAGCAGTTGCTCCGGGATCGCGGCGCAGTTGAGCGCGACGAAGGGGCCGGCGGCACGCGGGGAGTGACGGTGGATGTAGCGAGCGATGACCTCCTTGCCGGTGCCGGACTCACCGTCCACCAGAACGGAGGCATCAGAGCTGGCGATACGGTCCGCACGCTGTACCAACGCGAACATGGCCGGGTCGCGATAGACGAGGCCGTCGCCGGCTGGCGGCCGCGGCCGCGGGGCCGGAAAGGGTGCGACCCGGCCGGGCTCATCGCCGGCCGGAGCAAAGCTGCTCTCCAGGTCATCGGGAACCAGGAAGCCGGCTGCCGAATAGGCGCTCATTGGGAACGATCAGACTTGACGATCTCAGTCATCGTCACGCCGAGCTTGGTGTTGTCGACCATCACGACTTCGCCGCGGGCGATCAGGCGGTTGTTGACATAGATGTCGATCGCCTCGCCCAGTCGGCGATCGAGTTCGACCACCGCGCCGCGGCCGAGCTTGAGCAGTTGCGACACCTGCATGGTTGCCTTGCCGAGAACGGCACTGACGGTCACCGAGATGTCGTAAACCGCCTCGAGTTCCTTGGCGGACCCGACATCCGAGGTCTCGCGCAGGTCCGGGTTGGCCGGAGGGATTGCGTCGCTCATGTCTGTTTCCTAACGTTTTCTTCAGTTGCCCGGCCGGCTGAAAGCGGAATGAACGCTTCCCGGAGGTCTTCCAGCATCGCCATCCGGCTGATCGTGGCCTCACCGCGTTGCCATCGGATCGTGACATCTTCGCCGGCGCTGCCATCGTCCAAAGCCCGCGAGAGCTCCGATAAATCGGCGAAATGCCGAATGGTTCCCTGGTCATCCCGCAGCACGAATTCCGGTGCGACGGTCAAGGCGGGCTTGATCCGGTCAGCCACCAGCCGCACCCGATCGAGCAGCCGCGCCGCCCAAGCGCCGGACGTCGCCGCGATGACGGTGTCGACCAGCAGGTCCGCCACCACCAGGGCGGCCGCGTCGACCGCGTCGGCTGTCGTTGATCCCAGTTCGTGGACCGACGTCAGCAGCTTCGCTGTCAGCGGCTGATCGCTGGTCAGCGATCCGAATTCCTGGCGGCCGGTCAGGTAACCTTCGGTCCAGGCCTCCGAGCGGATCTCACCCAGATCATCGGCAGGAACAAGCTCGTCTTCGGCCGACGGCGCGGGCGGTTCACCCCGCGCGTCGTTGAAGTCTTCAAAAATGGCGAAAATCGTATCGGTCGTCATTTTGCCAACCTTCCTGCACTATTCGATCATTCGTTCGTCGCTGCCCGTGCTGATCTCGATCTCGCCGTTGGACGCCAGTTCCTTGGCCAGGTTCGCGATGCTGGCCTGTGCATCCTCGACATCCTTCAGTTTCACGGGGCCGAGCGCAGCGATGTCGTCGCGCAGCATTTTTCCCGCGCGTTCGGACAGTTGCGCCAGGAACAGGTTGCGGATGGCTTCTGGGGCGCCCTTCAGTGCGATCGGCAGCTTTTCCTTGTCGATCTGGCGCAACAGGATCTGCAGGCCCGTCGGGGTGACGCGGACAAGATCGAGGAAGGTGAACATCTGCGACTTGACCTTCTCGGCCGATTCGCGGCTGCGTTCCTCGAGACCCGCCAGGAAGCGGGTTTCGGCCTTGCGGTCGAAGTTGTTGAAGATCTCGGCGATCAACTGATGCGAATCCTGGCGCGACGCACGGGCCAGGTTGGACATGAATTCCTGCCGCAGGATGCGCTCGACGCGTTCCAGGACGTCCTTCTGGATCGACTCCATGCGCAGCATGCGCATGACGACCTCCATTGCGAAGGAGTCGGGCAACAACGTGAGGACCCGGGCGGAATGGTCGGCCTTGACCATCGACAGCACGACGGCGACGGTTTGCGGGTATTCGTTCTTCAGATAGCTGGCGAGGATCTCCTCGCTGACATTGCCGAGCTTGTCCCACATGGTGCGTCCGGCGGGACCACGGATTTCTTCCATGATCTGGGTGACGCGGTCCTTGGGAAGCGCCTTCATCAGCAGGCTTTCGGTGCTTTCGAAGCTGCCCATGATGCCGCCGGTGGCACCGAAATTCTCGATCACTTCAACGCACAGGGATTCGACGGTTTCGGCGTTGATCACCCCAAGCTGCGCCATGGTGGCGGAGATCGAGCGGATCTCGTCTTCATGCATCATCGCGAACAGCTTGCCGGCGTGCTCCTCGCCGAGCGCGAGCATCAGAATTGATGCCTTGTGAAGGCCGGACATCTCTCCATCCGGACTGCGGCGAGCAGCCTTGGCCATATTAACTGGACACCCTGGTCATCATGGTACCGAAAGGATCGGACCACAGGGCTAAACGGTAAAGCTTACCATCCGGTTAATGGCCGGGTGCCGATGTCAGGCTCGGGTGGACAAGGCCATTGCTGTTGCGCGGCTTGATGGCCGGCGTCCATCGGGCCCACCGTATCGCGTCATTGCCGGCGGCGGCGCACAGGCGCGGGCGACGATCCGGACGATGCGGGTCTGCACCGCGAGGGCACGCTCCAGCAGCACCGCGTT
>JBEKLE010000223.1:0-17308 GCA_050010355.1 Rhodopila sp.
CCACGTCACACGTCAGCAAATGAGATTGTTCATGAAGTTCCGTCCCGACCATCTCCAGCACATCGCCGCGGCCAAAGCCGGGTTCAGCGAGCGAACCGCTCGCCGCATCGAGGCACATCGGCATTTGGCGCCCCCGCCAAACGTCGTTCGTACCCGCCAGGGTCCCGATCCCTTTGACGGATTATGGGACAGCGAGATCCGCCCGCTGCTCGAGGCACATCCCGGCTTGCGGCCGGTCGCGGTGCTCGAAGAGATGCAACGCCGGCATCCCGATCATGACTGGGATCGGCTGCGTCGTAGCCTGGAGCGCCGGGTTCGCGCATGGCGGGCCCAACACGGCGCCGATCGGGAGGTGATCTTCCGTCAGGACCACGTCCCCGGACAGCAGGCGCTGTCGGATTTCACCGATATGGCCGATGCCGGCATCAGCATTGCCGGCCAGTCAGCACTTCGTCAACGCGAGTTGTCACCGCCGAAGTGCTGTCCAGACGCTGGACCATCGGCTGTATCACTTCGTGCTGGCCTACTCAGCCTGGGAGCATGCCGAGCGTGCTCGGCGGCGAGAGTTTCACCGCGCTTGCGGTTGGTTTGCAGAACGCGCTCTTCTCGCTTGGCGGCGTGCCGCTCGAGCACCGTTCCGACAGCCTCTCCGCTGCGTTCCGCAATCTTGATGACGATGCTCGGGTCGACCAGACGCGCCGCTATGAGGCCCTGTGCGACCATTACGGCATGATACCAACCCGCAACAACACCGGAGTGGCGCACGAGAATGGCGCCATCGAGAGCCAGCACGGCCATCTCAAGCGGACTGTTATCCAGGCGCTGTTGCTGCGTGGCAGTGCCGATTTCGAGAGCCTCGAGGCCTATCGCGGCTGGATCGCCAACCTGATCGGCCGGCGCAACGCGCGCCGCGCCAAGATGGTGCAGTTGGAATGCACCGCGCTGCGACCGCTGCCGGCGGGACGAACCACCGATTACGACGAGGCCACAGTGTTCGTGACCTCGAGCAGCGGCTTCGTGCTGCGCAAGGTGTTCTACACTGTGCCGTCGCGGTTGATCGGCTTTCGCATGCCGGTGCGGATCTATGATGATCGGCTAGAATGCTTCGTTGGCCAGAGTCAGTCAATGGTCTCGCTGCTGGCGCTGGCGCATGACCGTGGCTGCGAAGCCGAACTTGCCGCGGCACTCACCGAACAGATGGCGCGTGCGGAGCCGACGAAGATCGACGTTGCGGCGCTGCAGACAAGGTTCGCGCCGGTGACGGCAAAGATGCCCGACGTCGTCGTCAACCTGCCGCCGGTCGCCAGCTACGATCTGCTTCTCCCGTCTCTGGGAGCCGCGGCATGAACGACAGCACCAGCGACACGATCAAAGTCGACACCGCGCGGCTGCCGTTGCTGCTACGTGAACTGCGGCTGCCGACCATTGCAGCCATGTGGCAGGACTTCACCGAGCGGGCCGATCGCGAAGGGTGGCCGGCGGCACGATTACTGGCCACCCTCACCGAGTTGGAGCTCGCCGAACGCCTCGCATTCGGGCACGTTGGCGTGCCGCCCCGCACATTCGACTCGAATGTGCTGTCCGAATGCGGGACAGGCGATGGATGGATCGACAGAGGTGGCACGATCCTGTTGTTTGGCCCGAGCGGGTCGGGAAAATCGCATCTCAGCGCCGCCTTCGGCCACGCGCTCATCGAGAACGGCTACCGGGTCTTGTTCACCCGAACCACCGATCTCGTCCAGCGCTTGCAACAGGCCCGGCAGGCTCTGTCGCTGGAGAGCGCGATCGAAAAGCTCGACAAATACCACGTGCTCATTCTCGAGGACCTCTGCTACGTGCGAAAGAATCAGGCAGAAACCTCGGTCCTGTTCGAGTTGATCGCCGCTCGTTACGAAAGGCGCAGCCTGATCGTGACGGCAAATCATCCATTTGGCGAATGGACGAGTGTCTTCCCGGACGCCGCCATGACGCTTGCGGCTGTCGATCGCCTCGTGCACCACTCGACGATCTTCGAAATGAACGTCGAAAGCTATCGACGCCGAGTTGCCGCGGCCCGCGCACCGCGCAAACCGCGAGGCCTCAGCGACAACAGGAGCGACAGCGACACCGAGAAGCCGTGAACCATCCCATGAAAACGTTTGCCCTGAGTCTTCCCGCGTATCGTGACGTAACGCTTCGGAATGGAAACCATGCCACGCAAACCGATCGGTGAAACAGCCATGACCGACGCCGAACGCCAGGCGCGGTGCCGCGCGGCGCGGGCAACTGGCGTGCCGGTCGTCCGCGTGCACCGGCCGGCCGATCATCGCGGCCGAGCCCGCCGATGGACTGACCACGTCGCCGGCCTCGTGCAAGCGCAGGCTGAGTATGCGGCCTGGCTGGAAAACCTGCCGGACAGCCTTCAGGACGGCACGACCGCAGAGGCGTTGCGAACGATCTGCGATCTGGACTTGAGCGAACTCCAGGCAATCATCCCACCGCGCGGCTTCGGCCGCGACTGACTATAGGGGGCGGAATTGGAAGCGATTTGACCACGGTGTCGCGCGGCGAGCGTGCGAGGCACGATTGATACGCTTTCTTCAAAGTAAAATGAAACATTAACCTTGGCTAAGTTGATGTACCGGTGGAGTTGTGTGTAACGCGCTTGCGTTATGCACAAATCCACCGGTTCTTCGGTCGAATGGCGGCCGGATAGACCATAACAGATTGACCAGATGCCGAGCTGTGCCGACCCCCCGCGTGCCTGCTCCGCCAAGCCAACTGGGCGCAGTTCTG
This sequence comes from Rhodopila sp., assembly GCA_050010355.1. Classification (GTDB taxonomy): domain Bacteria; phylum Pseudomonadota; class Alphaproteobacteria; order Acetobacterales; family Acetobacteraceae; genus Rhodopila. The sequence goes on from JBEKLE010000223.1 coordinate 2,776, forward strand.
CTCGGCGACTCGCCATCCGCTTCAGCGTCAGAAAATACTACAGCGACGACATCTTTGCTTGTCGCTTGGCGTCAGTTAGGTCATCTTAGTTGCGCGCAGCGACCGGCCATCCGGCTGTCGCTGACCGGCCATCAGAGCTGTCGCGCTACATTGCGGGCTGAAGCCAGTCGGCGGCGCGCTGCAATTCTGCCAGAAAGGCCCGATCATCGGCGCGATGAATGTGATACTGGCGCTTCCACGAGATGAACATGTCGCGGATCGCGTCGTCGTAGTGACCTTGAAGCTGGGAAATGGTTTCGGCCTCGGCGCTGTGGGCTGAGGCCCACTCTGCCTCGGTGGTGAAGGCGGCGTTCACGGCGATTACCAGATCGCGGTTCCGTTCGGCGAATTCACTGCGAACTAGCCATGAGTTGAAGTCGATCTGGAAGTCCAGATCCCGACCTTCCAGAAAAATGTCGTGGCCTTTGTATTGGCTCCGGGCGAGATCCACACCCGGGCTCCACACGCCCAGGCATCGACCTGTCCGGACCCGAAGGCGGGTGCCGCTTCCGGCGGGTTGAGATAGACGACCTTAACCTTGCTGCGGTCGACGTGGTATTTTTCCGGTGCTGCAACCAAAATGAACTCGCCCAGTCCGGAACGATTGACCGCGACGGTCCGGCCCACCCGATCCGCAACGCTGTTGATGCCGGAGCCGTCCTTGGCGATGATCGCGGTGGTGCGGGGTTCGACTACCGCGAACAGCGAGAACACCGACGGTGATCCGGCCAAGATCGCGGCCAGGGCCGGTGTCGTGCTGCCACCGAAACTGAAATCGGCGCTGCCGCCGACGACGGCCTGTATGGTTGGCGCGTGATTCGGGAACGGACCGATCCATTCGACGCGGATATTGTCCTTTGCCAGCGTTTTGGCGAATTCACCTCGTTCCTTGGCGATCAGCGGCAAGCCGCCGAAACCCCACGTCAGACGGACGGTGTCGGTGTCGCGGCCGGCCGCGCGTGCGCCTGGTGCCAAGGCGGCTGAAGTAGCCATCGCGAGCAAGAAGCGGCGATACATGGCGTTGTCCTTTCGTGGAAGCTCAGGCGCCGACGCCAAGGTCGGCCAGCAGACGTTCCCGCAAATCGATCGCTTCGGGATGCGACCGGTGGCCGCTCGCGGCGGGCGAAATGGTGTATGAACGTGCGATCGCGCCGTCTCGCATCACCAGCGCTCGGTCTCCCAGTGTAATGGCTTCATCGACATCGTGTGTCACCAGCAGCACGCCGGGTTGATGCTTGCGCACCAGTGCCCTGACCAGGCTTTGCATCTCGATGCGGGTCAGGGCGTCAAGGGCTGCGAAAGGTTCGTCCAGCAACAGCAATTGTGGCTGCTGGACCAGCGCTCGTGCCAGGGCCACGCGCTGCGCCTGGCCGCCGGAGAGGCTGCGCGGCCAGTCGTCCAGCCGGTCGCCGAGGCCGACCTCGGCCAATGCGGTTTCGGCCAGTCTGCGGCTGGGCCGTTCCGTTCGACCCCGGGCCGACCGACGCGTCATTTGGAAACCTTCACAAAGGACGTTTGCAATGCGGCCTGATGTCACTGGTGCACCGAAAAGCGTCACTGCCACGCTGCATTACCTCGTGCGTGGCGCTGAAAAGCCGGTGCGTTACGTGGATGAGCCTCCGACGGGCGCGAGTGCTTATAACGGCATCGATGATCCGCGCGAGGCTCGGATCGAGGATGCGCGCGGGTGCGAAAGCGAATTCACGCTGGATCGCAACGGCTTCGCGTTGGTGCGGGCCCCTACGCAGGTGCGCGACTTCTATTCTCCCGAAGAGGTCAAGAGTGTCTATTATCCAGAGGTTGAGCGTCTCTGAAGGAACAGCTCGGGGCGTCGCGCGTGTTCGTGTTCGATCACGGCGTTCGCAATGCTGGACTGCCGGGCGGGCGGACGCCGTCGCGTCAGGTGCATAATGACCACACGGTCAATTCCGTGCCGCGACGGGTTCGCGATCACCTTGGGGCCGAGGCTGAAGAAGTTCTGAAGCACCGGTTCGGCATCGTGAACGTATGGCGGCCAATCCGGGGCCCTGTCCTGGATTCACCGCTGGCGTTGTGCGATGCGCGCAGCTTTTCCAACGACGACCTGCTCGCCAGCGACCTGGTCTACAAGCATGTGCGCGGGGAAACCTCCCGGGTCGAGTACAACCCTGATCATCGGTGGTACTATTTCTCGGAACAGCAGCGCGATGAAGTGCTGCTGATTCGTGTCCATGACAGCGAAGATGACGGCCGAGCGCGGTTGTCGTTTCATACATCGTTCGAGAATCCGCTGGCTCAGGGTGCGCCGCCGCGGGAAAGCATTGAGGTCCGGACTTTGATATTTTTCTAAACGAAGGCCGCCGCCCTGGACCGGGGGCGGCATTTGTGCGTCAGGAGATCGTGTTGAACAACTCGCCCACGAGCGGGCGCGAAACGAAACCGTTTGGCCCGGCGGGCAAATCGCCTCCGACCGTCGTGCGATGAACGATCCGCTGCTCTTTCAGATGCGGTCCATCGATCGGGCCAAAATGACTGGTCGAACGATTGTCCCATACGGCGATGGAATTTGGTGCCCAGCGGAAGCGTACCTGGTAGTCCGCATGACCGCTCAGTTCCTCGTTCAGGTAGTCAAGCAGGGCGGCGCTTTCGCTTGGCTGCAAACCGTCGATCGCCTTGATGAATCCGGTGCTGAGGAACAGCGACTTGCGGCCGGTTTCGGGATGGACGCGGACCAGCGGATGCAGCGAGGCGAACGGACCCGGCGGCCTTCCGTCGTAGCGCGGCGGGCGCGGCAAGCCATTTGCCGCGTCGTCCCGCACATGGATCGCCTGTAGCCCGTCCAGAAAGCCTTTCAGCGGCGTGGACAGGCCGTCGTAGAGCGCTTCCAGGTCTATCCATGCCGTGTCGCCGCCGTAGGACGGAATTTCGACGCCGCGCAGTATGGTGATTGCGGCCGGGTTGGCAACGAACGTAATGTCGATGTGCCAGCCCCTGGCCTTCCGAGCACGCGAAAGCGGCCGCAACGGATTGTCCACGTCCAGACGGAACGACGCGTATTCCTGGATCCCGCCGAACAGTTTGTTGACTTTGATCTCCGGCAGGTCTTCGAGGCCATTGGTGACCGGATGGGCCGGAGTGACGGGACCGAAATACCGGGTGAAGCGGATTTGCTGCACGTCGTCGATGGGCTGGTCGCGGAAAAACAGGACCTTGTATTTCAGCAGTCCTTGACGCAGGCGCGCGACGGTTGCGGAGTCCAGTTCGTCGCGTAGATCGACACCTGTCACCTCGGCGCCGATCAGCGCTGTTGCGGGGTGGAACCGCAGATCCGACGTTACCGCCGGGCGGTCTATGGTCAGGGACATAATGTCTTTCTCCTTGCTGGTGACGCGTGAATTTTTATACGACATTCTATGATAGTCAATTGGCTGCTCAGGCGAAATGCGCATCCGCCAGAACCAGCACGGCGGTGTGCGGGTCTTGGGTTTCGATGTCCGCGACTGGGGCGAAGGTTGACCGTCCGCGCGGGTGCGCCTGTTGCAGCAGCCCGATCGAGAAGGCCACCGGCGGATCGCGCCCGTTGTGCCATTTCGCACCCGGCCGCAGATTGAACGTGTAGCACAGCCCGTGCTCGCTGATCGGCCACGGGCTGGCGAACTGCGTTAGCGGGTTCAGGTCGAAATCGTAGGTCAGAAGGCCCTCGGTGACCTTGGGACTGAACTTTGTGAGTCAGTGGCAGCGTCGTGGGTTCATGCTCCAGGACGAAGGTCAGGGTGCCGCCATGCTTTGGTTCGGCGCCGGCCACGCGGGTGCCAAGGATCAGTGCCGGAGGCAGTCGCGAGACTGGCAAAGCGACTTCGGGTCAGCATCGTGATTGACTACCGGGGTTCGGAGCGTGGCACGAGGCAGGCTCTATCCATATAATACTAGCATTTCGGGTGCTATCGGTATTCAACTCGTATGGCTGATGATATAAAGTCAGTGCCCTGACCGGAGTGCACCATGAACGATATCGTCTCGACCGCCGTCACCGCCCGCTCGCCGGCGCTGCGACAGATTTATGATGTGATTGCCGCCGGAGCCTCCGCCCGTGATGCCGATCGGGTGCATCCGCACGATGCCCTGGCCCTGCTACGCCAGGTCCGGTTCGGAGCGCTGCACCTGCCGGTGGACGTGGGCGGCGGCGGGGGCACGCTGCGCGACGTTATCGAGGAGGCGATCTATCTTGCCGAGGCCGCCACCAATGTGGCGCATATATTCCGGAATCATTTCACCTTTGTCGAACGCTTTGTGGTTGGTTCAACTGACGCACGGCGGCAATCCTGGCGGCAGACGGTGCTGGACGGCGGGATCGTTGGACTGGCCACCACCGAACTCGACCGTCCGCAGACTGGAGGGGCCTACCCGCTGAAGACCACGCTGACGCCGGATGGTGACGGGTTCCGCCTGCGTGGCACCAAATACTACAGTACCGGCAGCCTTTACGCCGATCTGATCCTGATCCGCGCGACGGCCGCCGGCCCAGCGCGTCACCGGAACCGGCACGACCAACCTGCATGATGTGCGGGTCGACGCGCATGAAGTCATTGTCGATCGCGACAACCCCAGCTACCTGCCGCCTTACACGAGCACGATCGCGCAGCTTTTCGTGACTGCCGTCAATGCCGGCATCGTGCGTGCCACCTTGCGCGACGCCAAGGCGCTGTTGCTCGGTCGGGGACGCAATTTCTACTATGCGCCGTCCGCCACGGCGTCGGAGGACCCGATCGAGCAGGCCGTGGGTCGTATCGCCGCCGACAGCTTCGCCGCGGAACTGGTAGTGCTCGGCGCGGCAGATCAGCTGGTGCGGATGGCGGAAGCACGCCACGCCGGGCACCCTGTGGACGACCTGGCGCATGATGCCGCGGTCGCGGCCGCCAAGGCCAAGGTGATCGTCGATGAACTCGCGCTGCGGTCCGCGACGGCGCTGTTCGACGTTGACGGGGCTTCCGCGGCGACGCGAGGCAAGAACCTCGATCGCCAACGGAATGCACGCACGTTGTCGTCCCACAACCCCGCCAGTTACAAGGCCCAGGCGCTGGGAGCGTACGAGTTGCATGGCACCCGCCTGCCAACGTTGGGTTTCTTCTGATGAACCGGCGCGAGCTGCACCTCAACATCAACATCCTGAACGCGGGATTCCACGGCGCTGCCTGGCGCATGCCCTCCAGCGATCCGGCCGCGTTCGTCGATGTTCAGCACTACGTCGCGGCGGCGCGGATCGCTGAACGGGGGACGTTCGATGCGGTGTTCCTGGCGGACACGCCCTGTTTCGCTGATCGACCGGAGTACCGGCCCTATCAGGCGCTGGAACCAACCATCGTGCTGGCAACGATCGCCGCCGCGACGGAGCGGATCGGCCTGATCGGCACCGCATCGTCGACCTACAATGATCCATACAATCTGGCCCGCCGGTTCGCCACGCTGGATCTCGCCAGCGGCGGCCGCGTGGGTTGGAATGTCGTTACGACGGCGGACTCGGGAGCCGCGCGCAACTTCGGTTTTGATAACGTCACCGCGCATCGCGACCGTTACGAGCGTGCTGCCGAATTCTCTCAGGTCGTGAAGGCGCTGTGGGACAGCTGGGAGGATGGCGCGCTGGTCGGCGACAAGGCGACCGGCCTGTTCGTCGACGTTGCCCACGTGCATCCGATCGAGCACGTCGGGCGATACTTCAAGGTGCGCGGACCCTTGAACGTGCCACGGTCGGCGCAGGGGCGCCCGGTGCTGATCCAGGCAGGCGGCTCCGAGGACGGCCGCAACCTGGCCGCGTTGCATGCCGAGGCGATCTTCTCGGTCGCGCAGACCGAGGCGGAGGGGCTGGAATTCACCCAGGACGTGCGAACCCGCGCCAAACGCATCGGCCGCACTGATCCGATCGTGTTCCTGCCTGGCCTCGCCACGATGATCGGTTCGACCGAGGCGGAGGTGAGGCGGCGGGAACAAGACCTTTGGGAAAAGCTGCCGACCGGATACGCTCTGGCCCGCGTCGCTGGATTATTGCAGATCGATCCCGCTCGACTGGAACTGGATGAACCCATGCCCGCCGATCTGACGCTGCCCGAGCATGGCATGCAGACGTTCGCGGCCGCCACGCTGCGCGTCGCCCGGCGCGACGGATTGACGGTGCGGCAACTGCTTCGCAGACTAGGCGGCAGCACCGGTCACCGCCTGCTTGCGGGGACACCCGAGCAGACCGCGGACGATATCGAGCGCTGGTTCGTGTCAGGCGCCGCCGATGGGTTCAACCTCATGCCCGACGTTCTGCCCGAAGGGCTCGAGACATTTGTCGATCACGTGGTTCCGTTGCTGCGGCAGAAAGGAATCTTCCGGCACGAATACGCCGGCCGGACGTTGCGTGATCATTTCGGCCTCGGCCGGCCGGACAGTTGCTTCGCGATTCGCGGCCACACGGCTGCACCAGCGGCCTGAGCCGCACCGCCTCCCGGGCAGGAAACACAAGGAATCAACTCATGGTAGCCGAGGTGATCAATATCGCTGACTATCGAAAACGCAAGACCGAGACAGAACAATGCGGACCAGCCGTATCCGTCGCCACCTGGCCGATGCTGTTGCCAGTCTTCTGTGGTTTCGGCTGTTTTGTCGTCCCCGTCACGGTTCCGATGTTCGTGGACGGTGGGACACGTGCCTGATGCCGGAAGTCACGCTGCCTTGAGCGACCGGCCCGAGAGCGATGCCGCAAGCGAGCTTTCGGCTGCTGTCGGCAGGAATCTCCGCCGGATACGTAGACGCCAAGGGTTCTCTCTCGAGCGCCTGGCCAAGGTGTCCGGCGTCAGCCGAGCGATGCTGGGACAGATCGAAACGGGAAAGAGCACGCCGACGATCGCTTTGCTGTGGAAGGTTGCCACCGCCCTTGGTGTGCCCTTCGCGACATTCATCGATGTGGAGCATACCGGTGGCACGGTGGTGCTTCGCAAGGACAACGAGAAGGTGCTCAGTTCCTCCGACGGTCGTTTCACTTCGAGAGCGCTGTTCCCGTTCGACGCCGGACGGAAAGTCGAGTTCTATGAACTGAGGATTGCCGCAAACCATACCGAATCGGCGGATGCGCACGCCCCCGGCACGCACGAGAACATCGTCGTAAATCGGGGCGCGATCGAGATCACGGTCGGAAACGACCGGCCGGTCCACTTGCGGGAGGGCGACGCCATCGTTTTTGACGCCGGTGTGCCGCATTCCTACCGCAACCTGGAGCCAACCGAGGCCGTGCTGTATCTGGTCATGACCTATGTTGAACGGATCGGTTAAGTCGGCGGAAGAACTCCGCCTATTTCGTCATCGCGCACATCATCATCGGCATTCCGCCGCAACACATCATCATCGGCATACCGGCGGTCATCATGGCCATCATGCGCTCACAGCACTGCGTGAACATTTCCATCGTCATGCCGGCCATCGGCTTCATCTCGCAGGTCATGCCATCCGCGGTCATGGTGCAGGTCATCTGCGCCATCATCATCGGCATCATTCCGCCCATCATGGGCATCATGCCGTTCATCATGGGCATCATTCCGCCCATCATGGGCATCATGCTGTTCATCATTTGCATTGGCATTGGCATCATGGCGGGTGTCGCGTTCATTTTTCACTCCTGCATAAGCATCGCGCGGTTTTGGCGCGACCGATGCCCTGGGTGTGGCCCGGTCCGGCGATCCCTTCAACCCGGATTCCGCGTTACCGGGTGCTTTCCCCCGCTTAGGCGCCCGGTCTGTTGCGGCTGCCGGAGAGTTCGCTGGTCCGAATGGAAATGTCTCCGTTATAGCAGCGAGCCAAGGGACAGGCTCTCTCCTGAACAGGGCATACGAAGTAAATTCATTCTGCCGATGTGACTAAAAAGAGGCTGTCATTGCCCAAACAATGCTCGGCGGTCCACGGCGATTGCGCGATGTGGAGAGACCCCAACTATGCCGCTTCGGCGATCTTGGTGAAGGCGATGAGATCCTCCAGCGTTGTGCTGTTGGACGCCGATGGCAGACGCAAGGCCGCGACGTGGTGGCCGGCGATCAGGAAGGCCCCAAGACTGAGTTGGCCTCTACGCTTGGACATGCGGCCGGACGGCGGGGCCGGAAGCGGCCGGGCGAGTTTACCTTGCTAAATCTCGGTGCGTAACACGTATTGCCAGCGTGGTTTGTATAATGTATCTAATGCCCCGGTCAATTAGTGCTAATCTCGGCGGCCACCCTCGGCGCACGACCAGTCAGGAACTTGAACGATGGGGCTTCACCGGCGCAACCTCCACCGCCTTCTGCTGATCAGCGGTGCGGCTGCCCTGATGCCCGCCGTCGTGCGGGGCGCCCGCGACATCCCGGTGGCCGGCGGCACTCTAAACTGGGCCTATTATCCCGATCCCAACGCGCTCATCGCGATCAACACCTCCTCCGGAACGGGCCAGGCGATCGGGCCGAAGATCAACGAGGGGCTGCTGTGGTATGATTACGAGCTGAATCCCAAGCCGTTGCTGGCCACCGCCTGGTCCGTCAGCCCGGACCGGCTGCGCTACACCTTCCATCTGCGGACTGGTGTGAAATGGCACGACGGCCGGGATTTCACGGCCGAGGACGTCGCCTTCACCATCTTCCGCCTGCAGCAGGCGCATCCCCGCGGCCGGATCACCTACCAAAACGTCACCGCGGTCGAAACGCCCGACCTCCACACTGCGATCGTCGTGCTGTCAAAGCCCGCGCCGTACCTGATCACCGCGCTTGGCAGTTCTGAATCGCCGATCGTCCCCAAGCACATCTACGAAACCTTCAAGCCGGACGACCAACCGAAGCTGGAACAGACTGTTGGCACCGGGCCATTCATCCTGAAAGAATGGGTGGCGGGCAGTCATCTGCTGTTCGTGCGCAACCCGAACTACTGGGATGCTCCCAAGCCCTATCTGGACCGCGTCATCCTGCACGTCATCGTCGATCCGGCGGCGCGGGCGGCGGCTTTGGAAACCGGGGAGATCGACATCGGTGCGAACCCGGTGCCTCTGGCGGACGTCGCGCGGCTGCAGGCAAACCCGAGACTTGTCGTTGACACCACGACCTATGCCTACTCGGGTCCAAAGCAGCAGTTGTTCTTTAATCTGGAGAATGAAATCCTGCAGCACCAGAAAGTGCGTCTGGCCGTCGCGCATGCGCTGGATCTGCGGAAACTCGTCGATGTCGCTTTGTTCGGTTTGGGTGACGTTTCACCAAGTCCTATCAGCGTCGCACTGCCAAAATGGTACGATCCGTCCATCAAGCCGTATCCGTTCGATCCGAAGGTGGCACAAAACCTGCTGGACGAGGCCGGGTATCGTCGCGGCGCGGATGGCGTGCGTTTCAAGGTGCGGCTGGCGCGCAACCCGTTCCTGCCATCGTCGCTGTCCGATTTCATCCGCCAGTCCCTGGGCACAGTCGGCATCAGCGCGCAAATTATCAATGTGGAACTCGCGAGTTACCTCAAAACGGTTTACACGGACCGCGCCTGGGACCTGACCATCGAGTCGCTGTCGAACACGTTCGATCCGACTCTGGGCGTGCAACGGGCTTACTGGTCGAAAAACTTCAAGATCGGCTTGGTATTTTCCAACGCCAGCAAATACGCCAACCCCGAAGTCGATGCGCTGCTGGAAGCCGCAGCGGTCGAACCGGACGAGGCAAAACGGCGGGCGCTGTGGTATCAGTTTCAGGCGATCATCCATCGGGACCTGCCGGGGATCGACCTTGTCGCTGCCGGCGCCCAAATCGTCGCCAACAAGCGCGTCCACAACTTCGCCCCCGGGCCGAGGGCATCAACAACAGCTTTGGCGATATCTGGCTCGATCCAAACATCTGAACCTGGAAACGGAATCGCATGCGCCAGCTCAACCTGAACCTGTTCATCTATCCCGGCGGCCACCACGAAGCTGCGTGGCGCTTCAGGGATTCCCAGCCGGAACGAGTGCTTGACATCACCTTCTACCAGGATCTGGCCCGCCGCGCGGAGGCCGCGAAGCTGGACGCGGTTTTCTTCGCGGATGGTCCCGCATTGGCCGACAATATCCGTTATGCGAGCCGGTTTCGTCTGGAACCATTGACCTGGCTGTCAGCCATCGCCGCAGCCACTACCCGCATCGGACTGATCGGCACCGCCTCCACCACCTATACCGAACCCTACAATCTTGCGCGGCAATTCGCCTCGCTCGATCATCTCAGCGGTGGGCGGGCCGGTTGGAACATCGTCACCACCAGTGCCGCCAATGCCGCCCAGAACTTCGGCCTGCCCGCGCATCCCGTTCACGCCGATCGTTACGATCGCGCTCGGGAATATCTCGATGTCGTCACCAGGTTGTGGGATAGCTGGGAGGACGATGCGCTGGTGATCGACAAGGCGTCCGGTATTTTCGCTGACACCGACAAGATCCACCCGATCGAGCACGTCGGCCGGCATTTCAAGGTCGCCGGACCGCTGAACACGCCCCGCACCCCTCAAGGACGTCCGGTCTATGTCCAGGCCGGGGCGTCGGACGATGGACGGGCCTTCGCCGCACGCTATGCCGAGGCGATCTTCACCGCGCACCAGACCCTTGCCAACGCGCAGGAATTCTACGGCGACATCAAGCGTCAGGCGGCGGGGTTTGGCCGAAACCCGGATCACATCAAGATTCTGCCCGGCATCAGTCCGTTCATCGGCGGGACCGAAGCCGAGGCGAAACGGCTGGAGCAGGAATTCAACGACCTGATCCAGCCGGAATATTCTTTGGGCCAGCTCCAGCGGATGATCGGTCTCGATCTGTCCCGGCATGACCTCGATGCACCGTTCCCCAGGCACCTGGTGCGGACCGACAGCGAACTCGGCGTTGCCAGCCGTTTTCAGGTCGTGCTGGATATCGTCGACCGGGAGAAACCGACCATCCGGCAACTGACCCAGCGTCTCGCTGGCGGTCGCGGACACCAGGTCGTCGCCGGCACGCCGGAGCAGATTGCCGACGCGATGCAGACATGGTTCGAGAATGGTGCGGCGGACGGGTTCAACGTAATGCCGCCCCATCTCCCGGGTGGCTTCGATGTGTTCGCCGCCGAAGTGGTTCCGATCCTGCGCCGCCGCGGCCTGTTCCGTGAAGATTATACCGGAACGACCTTGCGCGATCATTTCGGCCTTCCCCGACCGGAAAGCCGTTACGCCCACAAGCTGCGTGAGTCGGCCTGACGCATGGGAAAATGGCTCAATCTCGGGGCCGTCGGCGCGGCCGTCGTCGGAGTGTCGCTGATCGTGGTGAGGAACGGCCCGGGCGATACCGGCCAGACACTGGTGAACGTTTCGTATGATCCGACACGGGAACTGTACCAGACGCTCAACCCGCTGTTTGTCGCGTCCTATGAGAAAGCGACCGGGAAGCATCTGGTCGTTGTGCAGTCCCACGGCGGATCGTCCCGGCAAGCCCACCAGATCATCAGCGGCGAGCAACAAGCGGATGTGGTCACGCTTGGCCTGTTCACCGACATCGACTCGTTGCGCAAGCGCGGCTTGATCGCGGCCGGCTGGGCAGATCGGCTGCCGAATCATTCCCTGCCCTACACTTCCACCATCGTCTTCGTGGTGCACAAGGACAATCCGCGCGCCATCAAGGACTGGCCCGACCTGCTCGCGCCGGGGTTGGAAATCGTGACCCCAGACCCCAGAACCTCTGGCAACGGCAAGCTGGTGGCACTGGCGGCCTGGGCGGCTGTGACTAACCGGGGCGGCACCGAGACCGAGGCACGTGCCTACCTGGCCTCGCTGTATCAACACGTTTCGGACATGGATGAGGGCGCCCGCGCTGCTGCCATCCGCTTTGCCCTGCAGGAGAGCGGCGATGTCCACCTTACCTGGGAGAATGAAGCCATCCGGGAGGTCGCGGAATCGAAAGGCAAATTGCAGATCGTGTACCCGCCGGTCAGCATTCTCGCCGAACCCTATGTCGCGTGGGTCGACAGCACTGTGGCACGCGACGGAAATCTGGCGTCAGCCGAGGCCTATCTGAACTTTCTGTTCAGCGACGCCGCGCAGGAGGCGATCGCCCATCTTGGCTATCGGCCCTACAAGTCGGGAATAGCAACCTTCCCTGGCTTGACGCTCGTCCCCGTCACCGCGATCGCGCGGGACTGGGACGACGCCAACGAAAAATTCTTCGCCGAGAACGGCGTCATCGACACGATCATGGGCAGCCGGCCAAAATGAAGCGCTTTATCGACTGCAGTCCCGTGACCATCCGCCAGGATCTGATCGCGGCTCTGACCGTCGCCGCCATTTCGCTGCCGCAAGGCATGGCCTACGCCCTGCTCGCCGGCGTCGATCCGCGCTACGGTCTTTATTCCGCCATCGTCGTGACCGCGGTCGCCTCGGTGTTCGGATCTTCGTCCCACCTCATCAACGGTCCGACCAGCGCGATCTCGCTCGTCGTGCTGAGCGCCCTGTCGATCTTCGATCCGGATCAACGGGTGGAGGCGGCGGAGGCGATGTTCCTGCTTGGCGTGATGGTCGGCTCGATCCAGATTTTTATCGCGGTATTCCGCCTCGGTGACCTAACCCGCTATATCTCGGAATCGGTCATCCTGGGCTTCATGAGCGCGGCGGCTTTGCTGCTCGCGATTGGTCAAGTCAGCAACGCGCTTGGCATAAGGGAACAGGGGACCGGCACGCAGCACATCCTGCACCGGCTGTGGCTGACGCTGAACACAGGCGATCCGGTGAATCTCAAGGCAGTCACAGCGACGATCGCGACGCTGCTGCTTGCCCTGCTGCTTCGCCGCCTGGTGCGCCGCTACCATCTGCCGCAGTTCGATATGCTGGCGGCGCTGGCGGTTGTCAGCGCTGGTGCGTGGTTCGCCGGCTGGACCATCCCGAGCCTGGGCGGCAAGACGGCGATCGGTATCGCCGGCACGATACCCAGCAGCCTTCCCGGCCCGCATATTCCGACAGTGAAACTAAACTGGGCATGGGACCTCGCCTCCGACAGTGTCGCCATCGCTTTCCTTGGTTTGCTGGAGGCTCTGGCCATTGCCAAATCAATCGCCAATCAGACGCGGCAGAAGCTGGACTTCAACCGGCAATGCCTCGCCGAGGGCATCGCCAACCTCGTTGGCGGTTTCTTCCAGTGTCTGCCAGGATCGGGATCGCTCTCTCGCTCTGCCATCAACTTCCAGGCAGGGGCGGCGACGCGGTTTTCCGGTATCCTGACTGCCGGCATTGTCGCCCTCGCGGTGATCTTCCTGGCGCCGCTCGCTCGCTACGTACCCAAGCCGGCGTTGGCGGCATTGCTGCTTCTTACCGCGTCGCGGCTGATCGATTTCAAACGCCTCGCCTATACGCTGCGGGCGTCACGCATGGACGCCGGCGTGGTCGTCGTCACCGCGCTTTCGGCCCTGGCCTTCGGCCTCGACATGGCCATCCTGATCGGTGTGGCGCTGTCAATCGCGCTGTTCGTTCCGCGCGCGGCGAAGCTGAAGGTCGCCGAACTGGTGGTCGACGAAGATGAGGTGGTGCGCGAAAAGCTGCCCTCCGATCCACCCGATGCAGGATTTATGATTTTCGACCTGGAAGGGGAACTGTTCTTCGGCGCCGGACTGGAACTGGAGCGAACTTTCACCAGGATCGAGCGCGAGGCCCATGACAAGCGAATTCACCAGGTTTTGTTGCGCCTGAAACGTGTGCGCCATCCGGATGTTGTCAGTCTGGAACACTTCGAGCATTTCCTCAGGCATGTGCAAGCAGCCGGAATAACCGTCTGGCTCGCCGGGCTGCAGTCCGATCTGCTGGACGCGTTCGGACGGCTGGGCTTCTCGGAATGGCTGCCGCCGGATCGCATCTTCCCGCAGGGGGCCGACGAAGACTCCGCTACGCTTGCCGCGATACGCCGCATTCGCGCGGGTATGCCCGAAACGAATGCGACGGCCGCGGACAGGCTGTTTTATCTCGTCTGAGCGCCGGACCCGGTTCAGTATTCGTCGTGCCGCCGCACCCAGCTCATGGTGCCCGCGCTCTCGTTACGGCCCTTGGGGACGAGATCGAGCCAGTTGAGCGCGCCGATCAGCAGCTCGGCGCCCCGATGATAAGTCGAATAGGTGTGGAAGATAGCGCCGCCGTCATCCTTCACGAAGATACTTGTGCCGAACATGTCCTGGCTGTTCTGAATCACCGTGCCGTAATTGTAGATCGCTCGGCCGGCGGCGATGTCATCGGGCGTGAAGGACACGCCGAAATCGAAGTTGAAGTCGCTGCCGTGCGAGGAGAACCAGGAGAATCTCCAGCCCATCCGGTCCTTGACCTCCTCGATCCGCCGCAGCGGCGCGCGTGAGACCGCGGCGAACGACAGGTCGGCATGCTCGAAATGCTGCCGCGCCGCGTCGATATGATCGGCGACGAACGAGCAGCCGGGGCACACATGGTCCGAACCCGGCGTCAGCATGAAATGATAGATGGCGAGCTGGCTGCGGCCGCGGAACAGATCGCCGAGCGTGCACTG
>JBEKLE010000224.1:0-10089 GCA_050010355.1 Rhodopila sp.
GGTGCGGCGAATGTTGGTCGCGAGCCCCGGTTATCTGGCAGCCCATGGCACACCGATGACCCCGGCCGAGGTGGCGGGCCATGGGACGATCGTGGCTTTCTCGCGCGGCGGGTTGCTGGAATGGCGGTTCGGCGATGGCGGGCGGGGGCGGGTGGTGCGGCTGACGCCTCGGCTGCTGGTGAATGATATCGAGGCGATGCTGCTGGCAGCGCGATCCGGGTTCGGGTTGGCTCGGCCGTTGTCGTACCAGGTGGTGGACGAGCTTGCCGCCGGGTCGCTGGTGCGGCTGCTGGCGGATTTCGAGCCGGCGGCGGAGCCGGTGTCCCTGGTGTTTCCGGGTGGCGGGCGGATGCGACCGAGCGTGCGGGCGTTCGTGGGATTCGGGGTGGAGTATCTGGGGCGGTTAGGGGTCGTTCGGGGCTGAGTGTCCGTCGGAAAAGTCTCGCGGGTCGGCCCAGCGGCGCTTTTCGTCGCTGGGAGTGTCGGCAACTTGCCACGATGCCCCCGCATCCTGAGTACGTCGCCTCCTTCCCAGCGGCGAAAATCCCTCGCTGGCCCTCCGCCGCTAGACTTCCCGGACGAACACGGAGGGCGGCGGGGCGGTCAATCGTTTCGACAGATACAATTTCACGTGGCCGGGGGGATAATCATCCAGACGCCCGAACACGGTGTAGCCGCGCTTTGCATAAAAATCCGGCGCCTGGAACGTGGCCGTTTCCAGGGTTGCGGCGAAGGCGCCACGTTCTATCGCCATCGCCTCGGCGGCGTCCATCAGGCGCGTGCCGTGGCGTTGGCCGCGCATGGCCTCCGCCACCCACAGGAATTTCACGTGCAGCCAGCCGCCCCAGATGGTGCCGATCAAGCCGCCGAGCCACTCGCCCCGGGGGTTTTTGAGGAAGAAGCCGACCTCGTGCCAGTCAGCGGCGCCCGTCCTGGCGAGGCTGACACTGACGAGGTTGTCGGTCAGCAGACGTGTGAGCGCCTCGCTGGGCAGCGGGTCGAAGATGAGTTCCAGTTCCAGTGTTGCTTTGTCCATTGTGGGCATTCTCCCGATTTCGGGACAGCAGCTTCGCCTGGGGTGGCCGTGTCAAGCGGTTGCCGGCTGGAGGAATTTCGTTTCAGTCCCCGATGCGTGTGGCGGTGAGCATGGCGTTGAGCAGATCGGCGGCATCTTCGCCACCGGGCAGCGATGCGATCATGCCTTCGAGCCGGCCGTCCAGCAGCAGCATCGCGAAACCGTGGACGAGCGACCAGCGCGCCGCGGCCTCGGCGGCCATCCGCAGCGGCGGCCGCGTCTTGTCGGAGAGCGCTGCCCCCATCGAGCGGAGGGCTCGCTGTGAGGCGTCGAGGGCGTCGCGCAGGGCCGCTCGCTTTGTGTCGAGCCGCTCGCCGCGGAACATCAGGATGAAAAGCCCCGGATGGGTTCGGGCAAAGCCAACGTAAGCGACGCCCATCGCTTTGGCACGGGTGAGCGGGTCGTCGCCGGCGGTATCCATGGCGGCCGCGAGTGCGGCGTTGAAGCGGTTGAAGCCGACCGCGGCCAGTTCGCTGAGCAGTCCGGTGAGGTCGCCGAAGTGATTGTTGGGGGCCGCATGGGAAACACCGGCGGCTCGCGCGGTGGCCCGGAGCGTCAGGGCCTGGACGCCGTCACGCTCCAGAATCGTCTCGGCTTCGGCGAGCAGGGCGGCTTTCAGGTCGCCGTGGTGATAGCGGCGGACCGCGGGTTCGATGTCGGTGGTCGCTGGCTCGCTCATGCGTGATGTTTACATTGTAAATATGGGGTTGACCAGAGCGGATTGGGACTTCTAAGAATGTTGCCATCGTCAAGATGGATGGGAGGACTGCATGACGGACTTAAGCCCGATTACGGACTTCAGCCTTAGTACCGAGGACAACTTCGGACCCATCGGCACCGAGTACGATGTGTCTGATCTGCCGGTGGCCGGCGAACTGCCGCGCGGCCTGAATGGCACGCTGTTCCGCAACGGGCCCAATCCGCAGTTCGCGCCGGTTGATCCGCGGCGGCATCACTGGTTCCTGGGTGACGGCATGATCCATGCGTTCACGCTGCGTGACGGCCGCGCGTCCCACCGCAACCGGTGGGTGCGCACGGACAAGTGGGTGGCGGAGAACGCGGCGGGGCGTTCGCTGATGTCCGGTTTTGGCGGAGCCTCGGCGCCGGGCGTGGGTGTCGCCAATACGGGTGTTGCCAACACCAACATCGTCTGGTTCGGCGGCCGCCTGCTGGCGCTCGAGGAGGCGCACCTGCCGTTTGAAATGGACCCCGCGACGCTGGCGACGCGCGGCGTGCAGAGCTTTGACGGTGCGCTGCAAGGTCCGTTCACCGCGCATCCGAAGATCGATCCGGTCACCGGGGAACTTGTCTTCTTCGGCTATTCCACGGGCGGACCGCTGACGCCTGGAATGACCTTCGGGACGATCAGTGCAGCCGGGCGGGTGACCCGGTTTGAGCGGTTCGAAGCGCCCTACTGCAGCATGGTGCACGACTTCGCGGTCACCGAAGGGCATGTGCTGTTCCCGGTCCTGCCGCTGAGCGGCAGCATGAAGCGCGCGATGGCCGGGCAGCCGCCGTTTGCGTGGGAGCCGGAACTTGGCGGGCATATCGGGGTGCTGCGGCGGGACTGTGGTGTTGCCTCGCTGCGGTGGTTCCGGGCTGAAAACTGCTATGTCTTCCATGTCCTCAACGCGTGGGACGAGGGCAACCGGATCGTCGCGGACGTGATCCAGTACGACGAGCCGCCGTTGTTCCCGCGTGCGGACGGCCGTCCCTCGGACCCGGCGGCGACCCGGGGGCGGCTGGTGCGCTGGACGCTGGATCTGGACGCCGGCACCGACGCGTTCAAACGGATCGAGCTTGACGGGATGAGCGGGGAGTTTCCGCGTCTGGATGAGCGGCGGGCGGGGCTTCGCAACCGGTTCGGGCTGTATGTGGGAACGAGCCCCGGGGCGGACTGGCTCGACACCATCGTCTGGCTGGATCTTGTGTCAGGGGCGCGCGCGGCGTTCACGCTGCCGCGGGGTGATGCGGTGTCGGAGGCCGTGTTCGTGCCGCGGGGTCCGGGTGCGGCGGAAGGTGACGGCTGGCTGCTCGCCGTTGCGTGGCGGTGCGCCGAGAAGCGCAGCGATCTGATCGTGCTCGATACGGATGCGGTGGCACGGGGTCCTGTCGCGACGGTGCAGCTTGCGCACCGCGTGCCGTTCGGGTTTCACGGCAACTGGGCGGGCGACGCGGGCTGAGTGTCCCGAGGCAGGAGGGTATTGTGGGGATTGTGCCGGCACTCGCGCCATTCAGGTCCGACGGGGTCGATCATTGGCGTTCGCCTGTCGGTGGATGCGAGGCTGCTGGTGATCGTGCTGTTCTCGATCGCGATCCGGCAGCCTTTCACCCTGCCGTATGCGCGGGAGACGGCGGCTCGGGAGCACCGGGACCGGTTCATTCGCACCAACTATGTGATCACCGCGGTATGGGCGTTTGCGGTTCTGGTGATGGCTGATCTTTTGCTGCTCTATGCGCCGGACGTGCCGCGGTGGATTGGTGTTGGTGCGACTGTTCTGGCGCTGGCCGGCGCGGTCAGCTCCACGGGCTGGTATCCGGCGCGGGTGCGGGCGAAGTCTCTGGTTTGAGTGGGGATTGCGGCGCCGGATGCTCAGACGACGCCCCAGGGTAGTCGAGTTGCCCGCAGTCGCGCGCTGGTAGTTGCAGCGCCCAGGGCGACGCCCCCGGGTCATGGCGAGGCGCGGCCTGGCAAGCCACCATTTGCGAGGCATTAACTCGGCAAAATCGTGGGTGCCCGGGCCCTGTCACGACACAGAGGTTAAGCCACCGCTCGGGGCGCCCATTCAGCGCCGATGAGTTGTGGGAGTAGTCTCAGGCGGCAGTGCCCTCGTAACCGGTCATGACCACGGCGTCCGTGAGGCTCGAGCGCAAGCGTATCGCTTTTACATCTTTGTATTCGGGGGAATGATACCACTCCAGAAGTCGTTCGCGACTTTCGAATTCGAGGATGACGCATCGGCGGTTGTTTGGCGCACCTTCGATGATTTCGGGGTCTCCACCCCGCACGAGGTAGCGGCCGCCGTATGCCGCTATGGTCGCGGGAACGCGTTGCCGGTATTTCTCGAATTCGGCCGCATCGGTCACCTCGATATCGGCGTACAGATATCCCTTTGGCATTACTCTGACCCCCTGCGATATTTTCTTACTCCATTTGTGTCGGAACTGCTGTCAATCGCCAGACCGCCGGGCGGATCTGGAACGAAAGGCCGTGCGCATCGCCAAGTCAGGCTCCGGTCGTGGCCGGGGCCAACCTGCCGGCGCCCGCCGGGCGCAGACGACGGGTCTGGACGCTGCCGGCGGGGGCAGATCGCGGCGATCATCAGGGTGCCGACAAGGACTGCGGGCACGCCCGGCGTTGCCGGTGACGCCGAGATTGGCGTCGGAGACCGACCCGCCGGCAGACAGCACAGCGCGATGCCTATTGGTCCGCGAGGACGAGCGGCCCCTGGGGGACGTTTGGAACCAGACAACTGTCGGCAAGCGACCACATGATCGAGGTTCCATGCTGGTTGGTGCCCTCGATCCGCTTCAATTGATACACGTCGCTTTTGCGGACGATGAGTATGAGAGAAAAGTCAGCATCCGGGGTTAGGAACAGCGCGCGCACGGCCACGTCAAACCAGGTGTCCGGGGCGAGGTAGGCATCCCACTCCGTTTTGCTCACGTAGTCCGCATGGGTCACGGCGCCTTGCGCGATCGGAAGGTATGGCGAGCGGGCGTCCAACCAGACCCGATAGGTGCTATAGGCGTCACAGCGCTTTTCGCGGACGCTGCGGTTGCGCGCAAGTGCAAGCCCCATGTCGGAAAATGAAAACAGGCCGTCGCCGAAATGATGATCCGGGTCCTCAGCACCCAGTGCAAGGCCTTTCTCCTGGCCGCGATCCTGGCGTCGCTGGGTGGCAAGTTTGGAGCGATTTTTGCGAGCCTCGCTACTGAGGGAAATATTCGCGCCCAGGGTGGCAACGCTCACTTTCAGCGCATCCAGAAAGCCAATATGTGCAGGCATGACATCCTCCTTTGTGAAGTCGTCCGGTGCCTGCTTGTCGCCTTTCTCGTCCGGGCACGCCTATGCCTTACGTCACTTATTTGTCTGATTGGCCATTTTCCGGCCTCGCAGGACGCCCCGCCGATGGCGGCTGTCTTCTTTTATGCCGGCCGGAGCGGGTCAATCACCGTCACAGGTTTCCCGGAACCAGCCGGGGCACGGACGAAGATCGCCACTGACAGTGCGCCCAGGACGGCGATCGCGCCTGCCAGGCCGAAGGCACCGGCGTAGCTTCCGCCGGTGGCCTGCACCATGAAGCCGGTCACGGACGGGGCGACGATGCCCGCGGTGTTGGCGATCAGATGCACGAAGCCGCCGACCCCGCCGACGCGATCCTTGTCCACGGTGTCGAGGATAATCGCCCAGTAGGTATTGCCAGTGAGGTACATGAAGAAAACCGACACCGCCATCAGGGCAACGGCGGCCTGCACGGTTTCGACGCTGCCGGCGAGGGCGACGCAGGCCGCGGCGATCATCAGGGCGCCGACGAGGACCAGCTTGCGGGCACGCACCGCGTTGCCGGTGATGCGGAAGATGGCGTCGGAGACCGACCCGCCGGCTGCCAGGCCGACGAAGCCGAGCAGCCAGGGGATCGTGCTGACGAAGCTCATGCTCTGCACGCTGAGATGGCGGGCGCTGGTGAGGTAGCTGGGAAACCAGGAGAGGAAGAAATACAGGATGTAGGCGTAGCCGAAGAAGGCGAATGCGGTGGCAAGAACGGCCGGCCGGGTCAGCAGTGATCGCAGCGGGATTGGCGGGCCGGTGCGGACGGCTTCCTGGCCCGCGGCAATTTCGGAAATTTCGGCGGCGCTGACGTGGCGGTTCTGTTCTGGGCGTTCGGTGACCGCGAGCAGCCACACGACGGACCAGCAAAGGCCGATGGCGGCGATGATGACGAACGACGCGCGCCAGCCCCAGGTCAGCGCGATGAAGCCGACGATCGGGCCGGCGAGCGCGCCGCCCAGCGGTGTCCCGGCGTTGGCCCAGCCGACGGCGGTGGCCTGCTGGCGGCGGGGAAACCAGTTGCTGACAAGCTTGTTGGCGGCGGAGCCATACGGCCCCTCCCCCATGCCGAAGATCACGCGGACCACCAGCAGTGAGGTAAAGCTGAACACCGTCGCGGTCAGACCGCAGAACACCGACCAGACGATCGATGCGATACCAAACACGTTCCGCGCACCCAGGCGGTCGGACGCGTAGCCGCCGATGAAGCAGAACGAAGCATAGCCGAAGAAGAACACGCTGAAGACGATCCCGAGCTGGGAGGGTGACAGGTTCAGTTCCCGGGTGAGAAACGGCGCGGCGACGGAGAGGGCCGCGCGGTCGAGATAGTTGATCATTCCGCCCAGGAACAGTAGTCCCACGACGGCCCAACGGACGGTGCCGAACAGTTTCATCAGGTCCTCCCCGTCCGCAGCGTGGGAACCGGATGACGGGAATGTCAAGCGACCGGAGAAGGGACAAGGCTGGCGGCATGTAACCGGGATGCCTGGCGCCACGTTCTGGTCTCGCAGGTCGAAGAAAAAGGAGTTCGCGGTGAGTAACGCCCCAGTGACCAGAAATGCGCCGGACAGAGATGCGCCGGACAGAAATGCGCCGGACCGGGATGCGCCGGCTCGGGATTCGTTTGGCAAGCCGTTCCTGACCGACGTGAAAACGTTGCGGGAGCGCGCACGGACTCACCTGTCGTCGGGGGTGGTCTCGACCACGTATGGCGGCGATGTGAAGAAGACGATCGATATCCTGCAGACCGTCCTGGCGACGGAAATCGTGTGCGTGCTGCGCTACACGATGCATGCCGTCACCGCGACCGGGATTTCCAGCGAGGCGGTGAAGGCGGAGTTCGCCCAGCATGCGAAAGAAGAGCAGGCGCACATGATGGCGGTTGCGGAGCGGATCGATCAGCTTGGCGGGACGCCCAACTTCAATCCCGAAGGTCTGGCGACCCGGTCTGCCTCGCAGTATGCCGAGGGCGAGAATCTTGTTGATATGATCAAGGAGAATCTGATCGCGGAACGGCTTGCGGTGGACCATTACCGGGAACTGATCCGGTATTTCGGCGATGACGATCCTTCAACGCGGGTGATGCTGGAAGGGATTCTTTCCGTCGAGGAGGAACATGCGACAGACATGCACGATCTGCTGGTGGCGCATGAGGGCGAGCCGCTGCTGGAACACTGACGATCCGGGCGGCTGCTGGGACGCTGCGGCGGTCGGCGGCAGGTGTTCCGTGCCGCCTTCCGTTGTGCCTTCCCTGCCGCCTTCCGCAGGGCCTTTCGTGGCCGAGGCGGTTAGCTGGTTGGAGTTGGGCCGAGCACGGCGGGGAGCTGGGCGCCGTTCGGGCTTCCCAGGCCGGTGCAGGCATCCCAGCCGGGTGCCGCGGCGAAGTCGCCGTTGTTGCCCTGCGTGATGTCATTCAGGGCGCTGGGCGAGGCATAGAGCCGCGGATTGATAAAGCCGACCGGCGTCCCGTTCGCCGCGTTGATGCGGGCGAGCAGGCCGGCCCAAAGCGGGGCGACGGCGCTGGTCCCGCCGATGACGGTGTTGGTTCCGTCGATCCGCACGTTGTAGCCGCTTTCCGGGTCGGCATCGCCGCAGACGTCGGGTACGCCGCGGTTGGTCAGCGGCTTGGTGCCGCCCGCTGTGAGTGTTGCCTGCAGGTTTTCCTGCCATGAGGGCACCGGGAAGACAGTGCTGATGCCACCCCCGCTGGCCCCGCCCTGGGTGCCGTCGTTCCAGACGGTCTCGGAGGTGATGGTCGTTCCCGAGATCTGGAGGTTGGTCCCGCCGCAGGCCAGGGCGTTCGGGCTGGATGCGGGGAAGTCGACGTGGTCGGCCCCATCGGTCACGCCGTCGCTGGACCCGTTGTCGCCGGACGCCACGCAGACCGTGATGCCCATGGTTGCAGCGGCCTGGAACGCCGAATCGAAGGCGGTCATCGACTGCTGCGTCCAGGAGGATTCGGGGCCGCCCCAACTGATGGAAATCACCGAGGGTTTGTTCGTCGTGTCATGGATCGCGGTGGTGATGGCGTCGAGGAACCCGGCATCGGTGTTGGGTGCGAAATAGACAGCGATGTGGGCCTGCGGGGCGATGGCGCCGACGACCTCGATGTCGAGCATCACCTCACCGTCGGGTCCGTTCGGATCACCGGTTGGAGCATTCGTGCCGTGGTCGACCGACACGATGGTGACCTTCGGAGCCGATTGGATGCCGAGGCTGGAGAAGTATGTCTTCAGGTCCGCAGTACGCTCACCGCCGCCGAGTTCGATGATCGCGACACACTCACCCTCGCCGGTGCCGGGCGGGAAACCGTACGCCGCGGCGATCTGCAGCGGTGTGTAGGAGGTCGCGGTCCCGGCGTTGGCGTGCCAACGGACGTTGCCACTCGGCCGATGGCCACGGAAATGCGGTTTCGCCACGGGGCGGTTGTCCAGTCCAAGCACGGCTTCGACGCTGTCCTTCAGCTCGTCCGGCAACTGCACCTGGCCGACGCGCCCGCGGTATGATCCGCCGTCATACTCGAAACGCTGGAGGTCGACGCCGAAGGCCGAGTTGAACTGTCCGACGGTTCCCGAGAGCACCACGGTCCGCCGTCCGGCGTGTTCCTGGACGACCGCGAGATTGTGTGCTCGCGCGAAGGTTCTGACCGCGGCGATGTCGCCGTCACGCGCGCCGAACTGTGACTCGAACGCCTCACGGGTGAGATGCGGGCCGACCGGTTCGCGACTTGCGAGTTTGCGCATTCTGTCCTTTAGGATGTCGGGCTCGCCGCGGCGGAGCAGCACCGTGACCTCCAGCCGTTCCGTTGGATCGGACTTGCCGACGGATTTAGCGCCTGGTACTGGCTGGCGCTCGCTGCCCTTGAGTGGATGATGTGCCATACTTAAACTCCCCTGCCATTTCGACGTGGTTTGAAGATGATATCTGGGAGTTTCCGCCGGGAGGTGTGACGTTCGTCACATTGCCGGGGGATTTTTTGGTTTGTTTTCATAATAAGATGCGGGCGGCGGAAACCGGTCTTGTCAAGGAGGTGGGTCAGGGGTCTAGACGAAAGGGATGGGTCGCAGATTATGTCACATTGAGATAACGAGCTGGTTCAGAGCGACAGCTATTGCGGCAGGCCGTCGCGAAGTCTGCCGGGTCTCGTCAAGTCCGGTCGTGCAGCCGGCCTCCTTCCAGAGGACGTCGTCTATGTTCTTGATAGTGCGTGCAAAGATCGATCATCGCCCTCCCTTTTCGGCCTGGCCCGAGTTCTTCAAGCGCTGTCACCACCGCCTCGGTCCCGCCGCAGTTGTGCCCGTAACCGCTCACGGGTCGCGGCGTCGTCGTAGGCCTTGCGCTGCCGGTCGACGTTGCGACCGTAAGCCACCGCCCGGTCCAGAATGGCGTCGGTGGATTGGATAAGTCCCGCCGCCTCCAACTCACGCAGTAAATCTCCGGTGCTGATCAGGCTCACGCGCTGATCGACCACGGCGCGGCGTTTTTCGACATCGCTGTCCTCGACCAGCAACAAAGCCTCGGCGGCGGGATCGGTGCGGAGAAACCGCTCGAGCGCCTCGATGGCGGCCTGTTCGCCCAAACCGCGGATTGAGCGGCCCTCCTCAAGACGGCGCTGCTGATCGATACCGATATCGGTCGGGACAATCCGAACAAGGTCGAGGTGCGCATTGATCCATTCGACGATCTGTTCAGCGCCCGGAGCGCCGCGGACCCGGGTTGCCTCGTGTAAACCGCATCGGGAATACTGACCGGCAGCCCGGGGCGGAGCAGGGCGTCGAGTGCGTCTGCAAGCACCAGCGTGAACAAAGGGCGAGGTGTCGGTGACGATAAGGCTGAACGATTGCTTCACCGGGTCGCCCGTAAAGCGTCGCGGATCAAAGCGCGCCCACGTTCACGCGCTTCCCGGTTCGGTCCTGTCATTGACGCCACCGGCAGGCGCAAGCCCAGTTCGCCAAGTGCGCCT
>JBEKLE010000225.1:0-10404 GCA_050010355.1 Rhodopila sp.
TTCTCGTTGGCGCCGGCAATGATGCCGTCCAGCGAGAACTCGATCATCGCCTGTGACCGGCCGATCGCCGCCAGCTCGGCTTCCAGTTCCCGCACTCGCTGTTTGGCCTTGATCCCAAACATACTCACTCCCCCGCGGCACGTTACGCGCCAACAACACTTCAGGGCGGCTGCCCGAGTGGGCCACGGTAGGGCGTACAGGTTAACGAATTGTCAACGCAACGATCGATTTGTCTCCAACCGGGGCCGGCATCAACCTGTGCGGACGCCTGGATGGGGGTTGCTCTATCCGGAGCGCTCCTCAGGCAACACCTTTCACCCGACATCAGAAACGGATCATTCCGATCTCGCCGGAGCGCGGATTCGGCATAAACGTTTCGTTAACGTTTGTTTGATAACCATCGGCTGGGCCGCGTTCCCGGACGCCGCGACAGATCCGCTCCACCGGGTAGTCGGCGTACAGCCAGAGCGGGTGA
The DNA here is from genome assembly GCA_050010355.1 of Rhodopila sp. GTDB lineage: Bacteria > Pseudomonadota > Alphaproteobacteria > Acetobacterales > Acetobacteraceae > Rhodopila. The sequence goes on from JBEKLE010000225.1 coordinate 476, forward strand.
AGGGGCTTCCGTCCGGCCGGCAAACGCACCAAGGGCTAGTCACTTGCGTCTCCGCAACCGATGGCCGCACCTACCCGACGCGCCGATAGGTGATCACGAACCGCATCAAACCTCTTTCCGGATGAAGTGCCCATGGACTGGAACAAATCCGCCCGGTCCTGATCGGTGCCCGGCGCCTTGCGCCCTTCGTTTGTGATCAACACCATCATCCGTCCGTCAGGCGTGAAGATGGTGTATCCGGGAGGTTTATCGCCCCGGACTGCTTCTTGTGTGCCTGTTGCCGGTGATACCATTTCGTACGAGACGACTTCCCAGGTGCCGACGACACATGAGCGTTCAGTCGCGAGGCTCGGCCGAGCCGCAGCCAATGCGGCAAGCAGTGCTATTTTGTATGCAGGATTTGGCACGTGTGCTCTCTCCACGACAGCGACGGGCCGCGAAGTTGAATTGTTACCCATTCTTCGCCGGCGACGGTATCCGTCGGCATTTGTACTTACTTGCAAATCCGTAACTTGAGGCTCTGGCACATCTGTCCGAGCCCGGTTCGACTATGTGATCATGACCGGCTGGCGTCGTTGACATAGATCAAAGCGCCAAAGATGCTTTCTGTCCCGACGAGGCGCGGCCCCGTCCCCTACAGCATCCGCTGCAAAATCAGCTTCTGCACATCCGACGTGCCCTCGTAGATCTGGCACACCCGCACATCGCGATAGATCCGCTCCACCGGATAGTCGGCGAGGAACCCGTAGCCACCCAGCGTCTGGATCGAGGCCGTGCAGATCGCCTCGGCGGCCTCCGACGCGAACAGTTTTGCCATGCAGGCCGCTTCCAGTGCGGGCCGCCCGTCCGCCTTCAGCCGCGCGGCATACAGCGTCAACTGCCGCGCCGCCTCCAGCCGTGTCTTCGCGTCAGCCAGCCGGAACCCGACCGCCTGGAAATCGATGATCGCCCCGCCGAACGCCTTGCGCTCCCGGGCATAGCCGATCGCATAGTCCAAAGCCGCCCGCGCCATGCCGACGCTTTGTGCGGCGATGCCGATCCGCCCGCTCTCCAGGGTGGACAGCGCGATCTTGTAGCCCTCCCCCTCGGCGCCGATCCGCTGGTCTTCCGGCACCTCCATATCATCGAACGCCAACGCGCAGGTGTCCGACGCCTTCTGCCCCAGCTTCTCCTCGGTCCGCGCGATCGAAAACCCCGGGTGGGTCTTGTCAATCACAAAACACGAAAGACCCTTTTTGCCCGCGCCAGGGTCGGTCACCGCGAAGAACACCAGGCTGCCGGGATGCGCCGCGTTGCTGATGAACTGCTTGGCGCCGTTGACGATGTAGCGGTCGCCCTTCTTCACCGCCCGCGTCTTGAGGTTCGAGGCATCCGACCCGGCCTGCGGTTCGGTCAGTCCGAACGATCCGACATGCTCCCCGGTCGCCAGCTTGCGCAGCCACTGGTCCTTCTGAGCCGCGTTGCCGTAATTGTTCACCACGATGCAGGTCGGCGAATTGTGCACCGACACCATGGTGGACACCGACCCGTCGCCGGCGGCAATCTCCTCCAGCAGCATGGCGTAGGTCACCGGGTCGATCTCGCTGCCGTCCCATTCCGTCGGCGTGGTGGCGCCGAATACGCCCAGTTCGCCCAGTTCGGCGATGATCTCCGGTTCGATCCGCCGCTGCTTCTCACGCTCAGCCGCCAGAGGCGCCAGCCGCTCCTGGGAGAAACGGCGGATCATGTCGATGATCAGGGTGTCGCCGGTGGCGGAGATACTGTCGGGCATGCTGACTGCCTCAGGTTGCGGACGTCGAGAGGCGGTCTACACCCGGCCGGGAGTTTTGTCAGTGGCCCGTGCCGGACCAATTCCCGGGCAGCGCCGGGTCACCGGCCGCCCGGGCAGATGAACTTTCCCCTGAATCGGCTTCAATCTCCCCTCCGTTAACCGATCGGTAATATCCGGTCGGCATAGTCACCACCGGCACGGACGAGCCGTAAGGAGATCATCGGGTGAAATTGACGGATGCTTCATCGCGTTTGGCATCAGACGCGTGCGGGATGCACCGGCAGCACCGCGCTGGAAATCGCCTGCCGAAAGCCAGCTTCCGGGAAATAGACGGCGGTCCCCCCGGGCTGCGCCTCCATGAATAAACGGCCCTTGCGCCGGCCCAATGATCGCTGCGTCCCCAACTCCTTCCCTTGCAGGCAACCATGAAAACCGACCCACATTTCAGCGATTCGACCCCGGATCCGCGGGCCCGTCTTGCCTTCATGCAAATCACCCCGGAGACCACGAAAGCGCTTGCGGAGTTCTGGCCGCATGTGCGGTCGGCCATGCCTGACATCCTCGACAGGTTCCACCGGCACGTTGGGACCCAACCGGAACTCGCCCGCCTGCTCGGCAATCAGTCGCAGCGGCTGAAGGCCATGCAGCTTGCCCACTTCGAACGCCTGTTCACCGCCGGGTTCAACGCCGGTTATTTCGCCAGCGTGCAGGCCGCCGGCCTGGCTCATGCCCGAATCGGTCTGGACCCGCGCTGGTTCTTCGGCGGCTACAATCTCGTGCTCGTCCAGCTCAGTGATCTTGCCGGGCGGGTGCATCGCTTCGCGCCCCGCCGCGCCCGCCAGGTGACCCAGGCCGTCGTCACCGCCGTCCTGCTGGACATGGAATTCGCGATCTCCATCTATCAGGAGCGGCTTGCGAAAACGGCGGATCGCTCGGGGGCAATCGGCGCGCTGGTGGCAGGCTTCGAGCAAAAGGCCACCGAACTGTTAGCGGCAATGGCGTCCGCCGCGGGCGAAATGGTCGGCAGCGCGAAGGATCTGTCCCGGACCGCGGAAACCTCCGCCCAGCAGGCGGCGACGGTGGCGGTCTCGGTCGGGCAAACCAGCGCCAACATCCAGACCGTGGCCGCATCGGCCGAGGAACTGACCGCCTCGATCAATGAAATCTCCCGCCAGGTCGCGCAGTCTTCCAGCATCGCCGAGAGAGCCATCGCCACGGCCCAGCGGACCGACACGGTCGTTCAGGCCCTCGCTGACGGCGCCAGGCAGATCGGCGACGTGGTCGGCTTGATCAGCAATATCGCCGGACAAACCAATCTGCTGGCGCTGAATGCGACGATCGAAGCAGCGCGTGCGGGCGAAGCCGGCAAGGGTTTCGCCGTGGTGGCGTCCGAGGTGAAGGGGCTCGCAACACAGACAGCGCGCGCGACCGAGGACATCTCCCGCCAGATCACCCAGATCCAGTCCACCACCAGCGAGGCCGTGCAGGCCATCCGCGGGATCGTCACCACCATCGGCGAGGTCGGCAGCATCGGCACCGCGATCGCCGCGGCCGTGCAGCAGCAGGGCGCGGCGACGCGCGAAATCGCCGAAAGCGTGCACCAGGCATCTGCCGGTTCCCAGCAGGTCAGCCGCAGCGTCACCGTCGTCAATGACGGCGCGCGGGCGACCGGGAAGGCCGCGGATCACGTGCTGGATACCGCCACCGGGCTCTCGGAGCGGGCACGCAATCTCGAGGAGGCCATGCGGACCTTTCTGGCGGCGTTGCAGGCCGCCTGACCTCAACGTCCCGCGAGGTGCCGGACAGCCTAATGTCAGCGGTTTCCGACTTGAACGCCATCCATAGGTCCTCGCCGCGCCGCCTTCACAGCCCTACCTGCGATCGAGGCAAAACCGCCCGGCACCAAACGCCACCACCTGCAGGAAACCGCCCGCCATGCAGACGTTCTTCATGAAATTGATCATCTGTTCCCGATCCCCCGGGTGGTAGTGCGCAACCATCGCCGTCGCAATGCACCAGACCGCCAGCACCAGCGCGGTCAGCCGCACCCGCCAGCCCAACAGGAACAGCACACCGCCGCCGATCTCGACCAGCAGCGCCACCGCGTAAGCGGCGCCCGGCACCGCCAGACCGTCCTTGGCGAAAAATGCTATGGTCGCCGCCGGGGCCAGCGCCTTCCCGATCCCCGCCTGGATGAAGATCGCGCTCATGAGAACGCGCCCCAGCAGCCCAATCCAATCCATGGCGCCCCCTATCAACCGACGATCTCGGTGCCGGCAAAGAAAAAGGCGATCTCCGTCGCGGCATTCTCCGCGCTGTCCGAACCGTGCACCGAGTTCGCCTCGATGCTCTCCGCAAACTGTGCCCGGATCGTGCCAGCGTCGGCTTTCTTCGGGTCGGTGGCACCCATCACCTCGCGGTTGCGGGCGACCGCATTCTCCCCCTCCAGCACTTGCACGACCACCGGACCGGAGATCATGAAGGTGACGAGGTCCCGGAAGAACGGCCGGGCGGCGTGGACACTGTAAAAGGCTTCCGCCTGCGCCTGAGTCATGTGGATGCGTTTCTGCGCGACGATCCGCAGGCCGGCCTCTTCCAGCACCGCATTGACGTTGCCCGTCAGGTTTCGGCGCGTCGCGTCCGGCTTGATGATGGAAAAGGTGCGCTCGGTCGCCATCGCGGCCTCCTGAGGTTCTGCTTCGGGCGGCTGAGTAAGGGTTTGCGCGCCGAAGGGCAAGCCAGGCGCCCGTCAGCGGCTGCCGCCGAAATCCAGTGTCGCTTTTCAGTCATTCCCGCCATGAAAGATCCTACGCCCCGTAAAAGATCCTACGCCCCGTCTGGCGCGCCTAACCCCCACCGCGGCCAAACGCATCCAGCATCGCCCGAATCCGCTCGGGGTCGCCTTGCTGCATCAGCCGTCGGGCGAACCGGACACAGGCATCGATCTGCACCGAGCGGATCACCTGCTTCACCTTCGGCACCGCTGACGCATTCATGCTCAGCGACCGGACTCCCAGCCCTAGCAGCAGCGGAGTCAGCTTCGGCGCCGCCGCTAGCTCCCCGCAGATCGACACATGCATCCGCATTCGCAGCGCCGCCTCGGTCGCGAACTGCACCAGCCGCAGCACCGCGGGATGCATCGGGTCATACAGATCCGCCACGTCGATTTCCGAGCGGTCCACCGCCAGCGTGTAGGCCGTCAGGTCATTGGTCCCGATCGAGAAAAAGTCCGCCTCCAGCGCCAGAGCGTCCGCTGACAGCGCGGCACCCGGTGTCTCGATCATGATGCCCAGCGGCGGCAGCTTCTCCGGGATCCGATCGCCCCGCCGGCGCAACCGCCGGGCCACCCGCTCATAAACCTCACGCGCCGCCCGCACCTCGCCGATCGTCGTCACCATCGGCAGCAACACACGAACCGGCCCGGCCACGGAGGCGCGCAGAATCGCCGCAAGCTGCGTCTCCAGCAGCTCCGGCCGCCGTAGCAGCAGCCTGATCCCGCGTAGCCCCAGCGCCGGGTTGGTGTCGGTGATCTCGGGCACCACGCCGGCCAAGGTCAGCGCCTCGATCTCCTTCTCCCCGCCCCAGTCCAGCACCCGAATGGTCACCGGATCGCCGTGCATCGCCTCGATGATCGTCCGGTAGCTCGCGGTCTGCGTCGCCTCGTCCGGAATGGTCTCCCGGTTCATGAACAGGAACTCGGTCCGCAGCAGACCAATACCCACGGCCCCGGACTGCACGATCAGCGGCAACTCGATCGGCAGCTCAAGGTTCGCCTGCAATTCCACCGGCACGCCGTCGCGTGTGATGGCGGGCAAACGCCGCAGCCGCGTGTACCGCTGCCGCTGTCGCGCGAACGCCGTCACCGCCTTGTGTGCGGCCTCCAGGGTGGACGGCGCCGGATTGAGCACGACCGTACCGGCGTTCCCATCCACCACCGCGAGATTGCCCGGCTTCATCGTATGGGCCAGTCCAGCGACACCCAGCACCGCCGGCACGCCCAGCGCCCGCAGCATCACGGCGGTATGCCCGTCCGCGCCGCCTTCCTCGGTCACGACCCCAGCCAGCCGGGACGGATCGAGCAGTGCCGCATCCGCCGGCCGCAGCGCCTCGGCCACCAGAATGGACCCTTCCGGCAATCCCGCGAAACTTTGGAACGGCGAGCGCGTCAGGTTGCGCACCAGCCGCCGGGCGATTTCGCCAATCTCATCCGCCCGCCGCCGCAGCCCCGCCAGATCCTCCGCCGGCAGGGTCGGTTCCGCCTGCGCCATGATCGCATCGGCGATGGCAGCGGACTCCGCCATGACGGCGGTTTCGGCGGACATCAGAGTTTCCTCGATCCGCTGGCGAACGCCCCGCACCAGCCGGGACGGTCCCAGCATGCGGATATACGCATCGATCAGCGGGGCGATTTCCGACTGGCTTTCTTCCGGCAGCACCGCCAGCCGGGCTCGCAGTTTTGCCAACTGCCGGCGTGACTGGACAATCGCCGCTTCCAGCCGCGCCCCTTCGGCGCCGATGTCGGCGGCCTGGATTTTCTGCTTGGTGATCACGGCGTCAGGTTCGGTCGTGCCGAACACCGGACCGATCGCCACACCGGCCGAAACCGCTATGCCGCGAAACAGCCGCTCAGGACATGCCTCTGGGGCAGCGAGGGCAGGGTGGGCCAGTCGCTGATTCTGCGGCGGTGGTGGCTCAATCCGGTTCATCAAAGCCGGCCTCGACCAGGGCTGCCAGGGCGTCCAGCGCCTCCTTGGCATCCCAGCCTTCGGCACGCAACTCGATATCGCAACCACGCGAGGCGCCCAACATCATCAGGCCCATGATCGACCGCGCGGAGATCACCTGACCGTCCTTCAGCACATCCACCGACGCGCCGAACTGCTCGGCCAGAGTGACGAAGCGGGCAGCCGCCCGTGCGTGCAGACCGCGCTTGTTGCAGATCGTGACGACGCGCGAGAGGACCGGCAGATCACCCGACGGTGGCGAGTCGGTCATTCACACGACCCGTTGGACCCGTTCACCTTGCAGCCGTGCAGCACATGGGACGCCGCGGCAATGTATTTCCGCCCGGCGTCTTCCGCACAGGTAACGGCGTCCGCGAGAGGCTGCTTCGACCGGACCTTTGCCAGTTTGACCAGCATCGGCAGGTTCACGCCGGCGATCACTTCGACACCCTTCTTTTCCATCATCGAGATGGCAAGGTTGCAGGGCGTCCCGCCGAACATGTCCGTCAGCAGAACCACGCCGTCTCCGGTGTCGCACCGCCCGATACAAGCCTCTATTTCGGCGCGCCGGTTATCCATGTCGTCGTCAGGTCCGATACAGACCGTGTCAACGTTCCGCTGAGAGCCAACCACATGCTCCATCGCGGAACGCAACTCATCCGCGAGGCGGCCATGTGTGACCAGGATCATGCCGATCATGGGTGAACCGATGCGGCCCAGAGAGTCAGCGGGAAAGCCAATCCGTAAGCGTTCGATGTGCCCATCGTACTGTATCAGGCCTCCTACGCCTGAACCGACAAACCCTGCGCAACCTTGTCTAAGTCGGATTCGTCCCGGCGCGCAACCGGGCGAACCATCAGAAAAGCATCCGTATCGCCGTCTCGCGCGAGTTCCCGGTGGGTGACAAATACCCGACAACTGGGATTGACACTCTGGTCGGTTGAAGCCACCGCGGCGCGCGAGGTGAGATGATTTGCCAATTTTTCAATTAGATGGACCGACCTGTGGCGACCGCCAGTACACCCAATTGTGATCGTAGCGTACTTCTTCCCCTCTTGCACGAATCTCGGCAGCACGAGTTCGACCAAGCCTACGATGCATGAAAAAAATTTTATGAAATCGGGGTCTGCCTCAACGTAAGCGCCGACAGCAGGGTCCAATCCCGACTGCGGACGCAATATGGGGTCGTAGTGTGGGTTCCGAAGGAAGCGTGCGTCGAATACCAGATCTGCTTCCCGTGGAAGGCCTTTCGGGTAGGCGAAGGAGATCAGCGAAACGACCATCTGCGCCTGCTCCGCCCCGGCGCCGAAATGCCGCTCTATCAGGCGGCGCAAATTGGCGATCGGCAGGCCCGAGGTATCCACCACCAGATCCGCCTGTTCGCGCAACGGTTCGGTCAACGTGATTTCCGCCGCGATCCCGTCGGAAACCCGCCCCTGCGGTGCCAGCGGATGGCGGCGCCGGGTCTCGGTGTAACGTCGCAGCAGGGTGCTTTCGTCCGCCCACGCGTAGACGACTTGGATCGTCAGCCTGGCGTTGGAGCGAAGCCGCGCAATGGCGTTCAGCACGTCGACGGCGTCGAACCCCCGGGTGCGGGCATCGATGCCAACCGCCAGGCTTTTGTCGCCGCGGGCGATCATCTCCTCCAGCATCGTCAGAGGCGGGTTATCCACTGCTTCATAGCCGACATCCTCCAGCGCGCGCAGAACCGAAGCCTTGCCGCCGCCAGACAGCCCGGTGACGATGACCACCGCCAACGTTGTCTTTCGCGGGCTCATCGCGCGGTGGTCATGCTGCAAACGCTCCCGCGACCTGGCTGACGCGGCCGAGCGCACAATCCAGTGCAAGAGCGGCCTTGTCGGCGGCAGACGCCATGGCGGCATCGATGCGCACGACGGGAAGGCCCAGGTCCGGGTGTTGGCGAGGCAGCGGCATGCGGTCGGTGAGCCCATCCAGTTCGATGATTAAAGCAACCCGTGCGTGGGTCCGGTAGGGCAGGCGCACGATCCCCAGTCCCCGCACTTCCAGCAATCCTGCCAACGCGGCAGGGCAGGACGCGATGCCATCGACGATATCCACCTGATCGTCAGCCACCAGTTCAAAGCCGCGCGACAGGAGTCTGAGCACGAGGTCCGATTTCCCGCACCCTGGCGGGCCAGCCAACAGAATCGCCTCCCCGTCCCTTGATACGCAGCTTCCGTGCAGACGTAGCGGCGCGTGCATGAATCCACACTCTGATCGCATCATGCCGAAAAGGGAAGCGCCTTGTCGGAGACGTGCGCGCATGGCAGCGTTCGAAATCATGATTGACCGGAACCTGATCGCCGGTGCTGCGTCACGCATCTCCCGTCACGTTCGCCATACACCCGTGCTGCAAACAGATTTCAGCGGCAACCAGTCTGTTACGTTGAAACTGGAGTTGCTGCAGCATGCCGGCAGCTTCAAGCCCCGGGGCGCTTTCAATCGCTTGCTGTCCGCCGAGCTTCCCGCCGCCGGCGTCATCGCCGCATCCGGCGGCAATCACGGTGCGGGGGTCGCCTATGCGGCGCGCGCCCTCGATGTGACCGCCGAAATCTTCGTCCCAGCCGCCACGCCCGCGGCAAAACTCGCGCGCATCGCCAGCTATGGCGCGCGAGTCGTCCGAGTCGGCGAAACCTACGCCGATGCGCTGACAGCCTCCCGCAGCCGTCAGGCCGAGACAGGTGCGCTGGAGGTCCACGCATACGACCACGCCGACATCCTGGCAGGGCAGGGGACTGTGGGCCGGGAGTTCGAGCAGGATGCACCCGAACTGACACACATCCTGGTTGCGACCGGCGGCGGCGGCCTGATCGGCGGCATCGCGGCCTGGTACGCGGGCAGCGTCCAGATCATCAGCGTCGAGCCGGAGGGCTGTCCCTCGCTGCACGACGCTTTGCGGGCTGGCCGGCCCATTGACGCCCCGGTCGGCGGATTGGCTGCCGACAGTCTGGGCGCCAGGCAAGTGGGTGCGCTGGTGTTCCCGACCGCCCAGCGCTTCGTCAGTCAGGCAGTGCTCGTGCCGGACGACGCGATCCTGGCGGCCCAGCACCTGCTATGGGACAGTTTGCGTCTGGTCGTCGAACCCGGCGGCGCCACCGCTGCGGCCGCGCTGCTGTGCGGGCGCTTCGTTTCGCCGCCCGGTGCGCACGTCGGGGTGGTGGTCTGTGGCGCGAACACCGATCCGGCGAAGGTGGTCCCCGGCCCGCCGAAACGCTGAAATCTCCCACTCGGATCCGCGCGGCCACCGCCGCTCCGCGCTAATATCCGCGCGTCCAGTCGATCACGTTGCGCAGCGGCCGCCCGTCGAGCCAGGCGCGCAGGTTTTCGCAGAACAACGCGATGCCGCCGTGACGGTCCTGGTCGCTGGCGCCGGAGACGTGCGGCGTGATCAGCACGCGCGGATCGGACCACAG
>JBEKLE010000226.1:0-10044 GCA_050010355.1 Rhodopila sp.
TGCTGGAGGACAGGGTTTTCACATCCTTTTCCAGCCACTCGAGCTGTGCCTGACCCAGATCACCGAGCCCGTTGCCCTGCAGGTTGACGACGTTGACCAGGCCGATGAAGTGCACGCCCTGGACATCGAAGCTGTACCAGCCGTCGCCCCGGGCGCCCTTGCCGTAGTGATTGAGGTAGCTCTTGCCGTTGTCCTCCAGAATGTCGTGCTCACCCGGCACGGTGTAGACCTGCAACCCGGTGGCACTCAGCAGTTGCGCGCCGGTGTCGAACTGTTCCGGCTTGGAAAGGTGGGTGATGTCGCCGGTGTGGATCAGGAAGGCCGGCTTTTCCGCCATGGAGGTTGCTTGACTGAGCGCTTCCTGGAAGGTGCCGGTGACGTTGGTGTTCACCGGCCGGTCGAAGCCCAGGTGGCTGTCGCTGACCTGTGCGAAGGTGAGACCGGTCACCGCGGCTTCGGCCTGACCGATTAGATGCGACCGGGGGATGCCGCCAGCGACGGTCCAGACCATCGCGCTGCCGGCCCAGGTCATGCATTTGAGGAATCCGCGCCGGTCGGGATTGATTGCGTCGATGCTCATGCTGGCACTCCTTGATGGCCCGATCCGAATGACCGGTTCTGAGTGCATGACCGGGTGAGGGAGGCGGTTATTCGCTGGGTAGAAAAAGATTCTTGAGCGGGAATAGGCATCGGGTGTGCGCGATAGGATGGAGATCGATGAGCTTCTGCCGCATCATCATGGTCGCGACGTCCGACTCAGCGAATGGCACGTCTTCGCCGTTCTTGCGAATCAACGAAACGGAAGTTTGTGGTGACCTTCCGAGGTCGTGTCCCGCCGCCGCTAGTAGCTTCTGCAGTTGACAGAGTTTCCGAAGCTATTGCAGTTGGTTGTCACCGGACGGTTAGCGTTATTGATCATCTGTTGGTTTTGGTTAATTAACTGTTGTTGATACATCGTGTTTGAAAACGACTGCGCTGCGGCAGCCCGCTGCGCCATTTCCTGCTCACTCCGAGCATCGAGTTCAGCACCTAGACGCTGAGCAGCCTCCGTAAGCCTTCCCGAACCGGCGTTCAGAGTCGCCTTTTGCCTACCGACGAACTCGCCCCACCTGATCTGCTTCGTCGCCATCAGCACAAGATTAGCATCGCTTTTCGAATATATGTCTTGCCACACCATCGCCAGAGACGGGGCAACGGAATTGTAGCCAGCCACAAATGCCTGTCGGCACGGAATTTGCCGGTCACGCCTTGCCGAAAGCAGTTCTACCTCACGTGGCGTGGCAAAGGACTGGTCGGTCATTTGAGGAAGTGTCGCATTTTCGATATTTGCCAACGGGAAGTGGCGCTCGATTTCGGCGAAAGCTGGATCGTCGTTGATAGATGCGAAACACGCCTTGCCTTGCTCTCGTGTCGCCGACAGGGTCGAGCCTATTGCTTTTGCCTGACGCTGCGCGGCAGTTGCGCAGCCGACAAGCATCCCGATCAGGGCTATCAACACAATGGATCGACGTAGCATGACGTGCAGTCCGATACCAGTTCGACATGGTGATAACAACGGAACCGGAATCGAGCAATCGGAATCGGCGTGGGATCAAACTCGGCCCGGCGACCGACCTGTCTGTCCAGGCGGAGCAACTGACCGGGGTGAGCGCCTTCGTCGAGAAGGTACGCGCCGCGTGATCCCGCCGGTTGCGCAAGGCCACAAACCGCGCGCCGGATCGCCCGGTTTGACCGCTCGGGCAGGAAACCACGGCTGAACCGCCGCAAACGGCATCAGCAGTTCGCGAGTTTCCCCCTGATTTCCTTGCCACTGACGGAGGTTCTTTAGCACTCCCGCTCCCCTAACTCATCCGATCCTCAACCCCCAGCACATACCGCGGCGCCTCCCCGGCCAGCACCCGCCGGATATTCGCCATCGCCCGCCGCAGCGCCACCTCCGTCATACCCGGAACCGTCGCCGAGTTATGCGGCGACCCGACAACGTTCGGCAGCGACAGGAACGGGTGATCCACCCGGAACGCGCCATGCCGCACCGGCTCCACCCACCACGCGTCGAGACACGCGAAGAACCCCGGCGTAGCCTGCAAATGCGCGAACAGCGGTGCCTCCTGGATGATCTCCCCGCGCGCCAGGTTCAGCAGGATGGCGTCCCGCTTCATCAGCCCGAGCTCCCGCGCGCCGATCAGCCCCTTGGTCGCCGGCGTCAGCGGCGTGCTGACGATCAGCACATCCGCCGCCATCAGCAGCGAGTCCAGATCGGCCAGCCGCCCAATCCAGTCGACAGGCTCGTCCGAGCGGCCGCTCCGGTTGATGGCATGGATGCGCATCCCCATCGCCCGCATCAGCCGCGCCGACGCAACCCCGATCCCGCCAAACGCCAGAATGCCGCACACCTTCCCGGCCAGACTGCGGTTCCGGATCTGCTGGTTGAATTCCCCCCGAGCCAGCGCCGCGTGCTCGATCAGCAGCCGCTTGGCCGCCGCGAGCACCATCGCCAGCCCGTGCTCGGCCATCTGCTCAGCATAGGCGCCGCCGTTGCTGGCAACCGGCACGCCGGCCGGCAGCGCCGACAGCGGCACGAAATCGATCCCGGCGGTGATGAACTGGATCAGACGCGCCGATTGGATGTGCGCAGCCTCACCCGCACGCAGATCCCGCCCGGTGTCGCGCGCCAGGACCGCGGAGGCATCCCGCAGCGCCCGCAACCGGTCTGCATCGTCAAGCTCGGCCAGAAACACCGCCTCCGCCGCGGCCCCGAGCGCATCCGCGATCACCGCCCGTTCGGGGGGACGCACATGGAACGTCACGGCGACTGTATCTGGCATCGATGTCCTTTCGCCGGGACAGCCCTGTTTTCGACCCGGGTCCCGTCCCGGTCCGAGCAAAGCCCACTCACTTACAGGGGAAACGCTCGGCCAGAAACTTGAACAGACCGTCTGTCGCTGGCAGGCTGCGATGCGCCGGTTCGGCCCTCACCCAGTTGACGAACTCGCCCAGCGTCATGCGGCGGGACGGCGCCGGGGAGGGGAAACAGAACGGCTTCTTGTCGCCGCTGTGCTGAAGCTCCACATCGACGGCGGCCTGCGCAAACCCGTCGCAGTAATTGATTTTCGCGTCCGCCGCCGGCTCCTTCGGGTTGGCGCCGCAAAGTTCGGCAAGTTCGCCTGCCGTCCTGGCATGCAGCGCGATCTGCTGCGCCCCCCAGGCGCTGGAACTGGCCATGCCGGACGTGCCTAGGCCGAATGCCAGCAGTGCGATCGCGAAATGCGTCTTCATCGTACTATCTCCCCTCAGGACGTGTCTGGTTCGGGACCGGACGACGGGCTCCCGCCAGCCGTCCACCGCTCCCATCCCTGGGCGCGCAGCAGACAAGCCGGACAGGTCCCGCATCCGAAACCCCAGGCGTGACGATTGGTGCGGTCGCCCAGATAGCAGGTATGGCTGCGCTCGCGAATGACCTCCACGAGACTCTGCCCGCCAAGTTCGAACGCCAGCGCCCAGGTCGCCGCCTTGTCGCGCCACATCAGCGGGGTTTCCAGCACGAAGCGCCGCTCCATACCGAGGTTCAGCGCAAGCTGCATCGCCTTGACCGTGTCGTCCCGGCAGTCCGGGTAGCCCGAGTAGTCCGTTTCGCAAACACCGGCGACGATGCGGCGCAGGCCGCGGCGATAGGCGATGGCAGCGGCGCATGTCAGGAACAGCAGGTTACGGCCCGGAACGAAGGTGTTCGGCAGGCCACCCTGCCCGATCTCGATCGCGATGTCCGCGGTCATCGCCGTCTGACCCAGACCGGCGAGCGTCGCGGTCAGATCAACGACGTGGTCCTCGCCCATCGCCGGGCAGGCCAGCGCTTGCCGGATCGGTTCGCGGCAGTCCATCTCCACGGCGTGGCGCTGGCCATAGCGGAAGCCGACGGTTTCGACATGCGGGTAGCGCGCCAGCGCCCAGGCCAGGCATGTCGCCGAATCCTGGCCGCCGGAGAACAGCACCAGGGCAGTGTCCTGGGTCTGGCTGTGTTGCGCGCCTGTCCTCATGCGGTCCCCTGTCAACGTCGATGCGACCACACTATCATGAGGATCATGGACCTCGATTTTACCGAAGACGAAATCCAGCGCTATTCCCGCCACATCCTGCTGCAGGAGGTTGGCGGGATCGGCCAGGCGAAGCTGAGGGCGGTGCGGGTGCTGGTGGTCGGTGCCGGCGGACTAGGCTCGCCGCTGATGCTGTATCTGGCGGCGGCCGGGATCGGCACCATCGGCGTGGTCGATCACGACGTGGTCGATCTGTCCAACCTGCAACGGCAGGTCGCGCATACGACCGACCGGATCGGCATGGACAAGGTCACCTCGGCTGCCCGGGCCGCCACCGCGATCAATCCCGACGTGAAGATCGAGGCCTACGCCACGCGCCTGAACGCCGGGAACGCCTTGGACCTGATCGGCCGCTACGACATCGTATGCGACGGCACCGACAATTTCGGGACGCGCTTTCTCGTGGCCGATGCATGCGCGCTGGCCAGGCGCACGCTGGTGTCCGCCGCCGTGCTGCGGTTTGAGGGCCAGCTTTCCGTGTTCAAGCCGCACGAAGGGGGCCCTTGCTATCGCTGCCTTTACCCCGAAGCTCCACCCCCCGGCAGCGTGCCGACCTGCAGCGAAGCCGGCGTACTGGGCGCGGTCACCGGCGTCATGGGCACGCTGCAGGCGACCGAGGTCTTGAAGGAAATCCTCGGCATCGGCGACACCCTGTCCGGCCGCCTTCTGGTCTGGGATGCGCTGGCGACGCGGTTCCGGACCATCAAGCTGCGGCCCGACCCATCCTGCGCCCTGTGTGGACCGGACGCCTCGATCAAGGACCTGAACGCGCACCGGGACTCCCACGGGCCTGGCTGTGCCATCTGACGCCACCCTGGGTGTCCTGCTGCTGTCCGGGTCACACAACCGGGCGCACTACGCGTTCGTGGTCGCGTCCGGGGCCGCGGCGCTGGGCCGGCAGGTTGTCCTGTTCGCGACCAACGAGGGCTGCCGCGCGCTTTGCCGGGACTGGTCTTGCCTGTCCGATGCCGAACGGGACGGACGCATACAGGCCAGTGGCGTCGCCGGACTGGATACGCTTCGAGACGCGTGTCTGGAGATGGACGTCCGGATGATCGCCTGCGAGGCCGGTCTGCGGGCCGAAGCGATGGACCCGTCCCTTCTCCTGCCTCAGGTCGAGGTGGCCGGTATCGCGACCTTTCTCTCCGCTGTTGGGACTGGACAGATCATCACGATCTGAGTCAGGACCATGCATGTGCTTGACCCGATTCGGCACGGCTTGGCAGGGATAACCCATGCCTTTTCCCACTCGAACCCTTCTTGTCTTGGCCTGGATTCTGGCCCTGGACCCCGGCTCGGTCTGGGCCCAGAGCGGGCCGCTATCCACTGTGCCGCCGTCCGGCACGCTGCAGGTGCCGGTCCATCCACCGCACGATCAGCCGGTGAAGCCGCCTTCGGCAGCGCCGAGAGAGCCTGTCCACACTGCCGGCGGCGCGGGTACGGGCAAAACGCCCGTGGTACCGCCGCATGGGCCGATCCATCCGCACAAGCCGGCTGCCGCCGCGGCGGCCGTTCCCGCCGGTAAAGCTGCGCCGGCACAGCCCGCGCCGCCCGCCGCGCCCGTGCCGCCGCAGGCCGAGACAAAGCCCGCACCGCCTGAAAAGCTGCCCGATCCCGAAAAACCCGAAGGCAGCCCGGCTAAGCTCCCGCGATTTGCCTCCCTCCGCTCCGACGATGTGAACATGCGAGCCGGGCCCGGGACGCGGTATCGCATCGACTGGGTGTACAAGCGGCGTGATTTGCCGGTGGAAATCGAGCGCGAGTTCGATGTCTGGCGATGGGTTCGCGATGCCGACGGTATTCAGGGCTGGGTCCACCAGGCGACGCTGATGGGGCGCCGCAGTTTCATCGTGGAGAAGGCCGATGCCACGCTGCGGTCAGAGGCCAGTGAAGCGTCCGCGGCCGTCGCTGTCCTCAGGCCCGGCGTGATCGGACGCATCCGCTCCTGCGAGAGTGCCTCCGATTGGTGCAACGTGCAGACGGGATCCTATCGTGGGTACCTCCGCCGAGAGCAGTTTTGGGGGGTATTCCCGGACGAGGCGATAAGCCCCTGACCACATTTGATGCTGCAAGACAAACGACTCGGGTGAATTTAACGGTTATTCACGGACAAATGCCGCAATCCAACGGAGAACTATGCCTCTGGCGTCTACCTCTGTCTGGGGATTTTCACCAGAATGTGACGGTCAGCCCAGCCAGGAGGCGGGTTCGTTCGCAGAAGGCAGAAAGCCATGAATATGCTGTCACCGATGGGTTTATCTCAGGACCGCCGCTTCGCTGGTACCATGACCACCGCGCAGCAGGGCGTTGTCGTTATCGTCAGCGACGATCCGGACACCATCGAAAAGCTCGCGCCGGTTTGCGAATTCCTGGAGCTGCGGATGGAAATCGTCTCAGCCGGGACGGACCTGACGCGGGTTCTGCGGGACCATGGCCCAATGGCGGTGATCAGCGACGTCGACGGCCACGATCATGACGGTTTCCACACCATGAAGTTGGTCGCCGGGCATGACACGGATCTGCCGGTCATGCTGCTGACGGACGGCGATCCGATGCTGATGGGTGCCGCGGACGCCGTGCAGGATTTGTGGGGCCTGACGTCGGTCACGCGCACAAGCGGCTTCCCGGTTGCGGGCCAGCTCGTCGCGTTCCTGTTCGGCGCTGGCCGCCGAGCCGGCTGCCTGCGGCTCGTGCCGGTCTGATTCGGCCGCTACCGCGGACGCCTACAGCGTCCCGCAAAGGTTAATCCCGACCACGACGGCCTGAGCAACATTGAGGGGGAGCAGCCCCCACAGCCGCCGGACGCATACGCATCCGATCAGGCACGGGATCGCGACAGCGTAACACAGCGCGCCGTGCAGCGTGGTCGATCCGAGATACATTCCCGCCAGCCCGAAGACCGACGCGAACAGTTCCAAAGCCCGCACGCCGCTCATTACGCACCTGCATGCGCGACAGGGCATGCTCCGAGACCGCTCATATCGCGGCCGCCAGTCCGCTGCGGGGATTGATGCCGTTTTTTGCGCGTGGCGGCGCCATACGCGCCGAATGGCCGGTTCGGCCGGCTGTTGGGCTCGACGACCGAGGCGCGGTATGCGTCCCAGTGCTCCTCGGTCAAGTCGGATGGCCCCGCCGTCACGTCCATCTGATCGAGCGTGTCGTTGCTGTAACTGTGTGGCTGCACAGGCTGGGCCTGGACCAGCGGATAGTCCGACCGCAGCCTGACGGGCATGTGGCTGCGGGTGAACCGCATATTGACGAACAGCGGGCCGAACCAGCGGTCCGTCTCCACGATCCCCTCGAACAGGCAGATCCCGCCCGCCTGTGGCAGGTTGACCGGTGACCGCACGAGGAGATGCCAGTCCGGCGCGGTCTGCGCGATCAGGCCAGTCCAGAGCTGGAGCGTGCCGGGCTCGGGCAAAGCCGTCAGGAAAGGTGGCGAGCAACCTTTCAGCGCCGCCGGAGCGACCCGGTCGAACTCGTCCATATAGTCGGGAAGCTGAGCCGCCGTTTGTAACGACATCCAGTCCGGCGCTTCGTCGCACCGCCAGAAGATGTCAGTCCCGTCCCACATCACTTCCAGATCGATTGGCGGGAACAGCCACCACCCGAATGCGGTCGCGCTGGTCAGCGCCTCGCAGTACCGCACCGCCCGCATCGGCAGCGTGCCCATGGCCGATCGGTCCGCCCGCATCGGTGCTCGGCCGCGGCTGGTGAGTTGATGAAAACGAACGATCGGATCGTTAGGAATGGACATGCTGGCGTATCCTTTCAACGGCGGTGAGGCGGGTCCTCGAAACCGGAACAGCGCCGATCCGGCCATCGGCGAGTCGGGCGGCCTGTTCGCGACCGAATGTCGCTACTCGGCTTAGCTGTGATCCCATCGGCGGGCGGTCTTCACCGGCAGGCGGCAGGCGCCACCCAGACGGATCTTGCCGGTATCGGCGGTCTTCACCGGCAGGCGGCAGGCGCCGCCCAGAGCGATCTTGCCGGTATCGGTCGTCTGGGAAGCCACGAGCGCCGTCACGGCGTTTTCAACCTTGGATTTCGCACAAAACAGCACTTCAACCTCCTTGTTCAATGAAAAAGCGCAAACAGAAACAGGGCAGCCGCCTCATCGCGAACTGCCCTGACCAAAACTCGTCTGAAAAACGCTTCGTTAAGCCACATCCGAACGACCGGATCGTGGCCTTAGGACCTTTGACACCCGCAGGACACACCTGTCCTGTTGACGAGCCAAGGGTTAGACGGATTATAAACCCCCGTCAAGACATATTTCCTAAAAATAACTGACCGACGTGAAAATCATCCGCAACAAGTGCCGAACCTCCCCACTATCCGTCCGAGAGGTCTGGCTGACCGACCCGCGAGACTTTTCCGACGGAACACTCAAAGCGCCTGTGTCCAGGTCTGCACCGCCAGCGATGAGACGGCCACGACGAACCAGGTCACGAGACCGAGGATGAGTGGCCGGCTGCCGGCGCCGACGAACGCGCGCCAGTGGCCTTGCAGTCCGACGGCGGCCAGGGCAACGACCATTACCACGCGGCCAAGCATCTGCACCTGCATCGCGTGTGACCCAATCAGTCCGGCGGTGTTGGCGCCCGCTGCGAGCACGAACAGGATGACGAAGGTCGGAATGGCGGCAAAGACTCGCCTGGCCAGTGACCGCGATCCCGCGGCTTCATCCTTGCCGAAAAACGGCAGGGCCAGCCCGAAGCCCAGCACCAGCGGGATGATCAGCGTCGTGCGGGTCAGCTTGACGATCGTCGCGGTCGTGCCGGCCGCCTGACTGAACGCGAAACCGGCGGCGACCACCGCCGAGGTGTCATTCACCGCGGTCCCTGCCCATATGCCGAATCCATTGTCGCTCAGCCCGAGCAGATGGCCGAGTGCCGGGAAGGTGAACACGGCGACCATGTTGAAGAAGAACACGACCGTGACCGAATAGGCGATCTCCTCTGCCTTGGCGCGGATCACCGGGGCGAGGGCGGCGATCGCCGATGCCCCGCAGATCGTCGTCCCGATGCCGATCAGGCAGCGCATCCGCCAGTCGATGTCCAGCGACTTACCCAGCCACAGCGCGCAGACAAGGCCCGAGGCCATCGTGATCGCCAGCAACGGCAGTGACCCGAGGCCGGTACGCGCAATATCCCCAAGGTCGAGGCTGGCGCCCAGCAGGACGATCCCGCCCTTGAGGCAGAGCTTGCTCGTGTCGCCCAGCCGCAGCGACTTCTGCCGCACGATGGATGGCGATGCGTTCGCGATCAGCACGCCTATCGCGATCGCAAACAAGGGGGCGCCGATCAACGGCGCGAAAGCTCCACCGATCTCCGCCAGCATCGCGATGCCGACGCATAAGGCCAGCCCCAGGCCGCGCCGAAACCATGGCCGCGTCCCGGCCCAGGATTGAACTGGCGCCGTTATTCCTTGGACTGCCACTTCGTCCTCCTTCATCCAGCGGGTCACAATATTGGGGTATGACCGAACTTCTGTCACCAATCAGGCGAACGATAAAAAAATATTGCATGGCTGGGCGGTTGGAAGAAAACCCTAACTAAACCCGGGCAACGGCGTCGAATCGTCTTCACGACTCGGTGATGTTCTGACGGGATGCGTGTTGCCGTTACGCCCGTGATCCGATAGAATCCGGAACGTTACAGTCGGCAAGGTTATGGCAGCGCCATGAAACACGCCGTAGCCTGAGAGTTTGGAAAAGCATGCCCTCCCGCACCGGACTCGACCAGAAAACCTCGATCTTAACTGAGGGCTTTCTTTTCCGAGTTCGATTGATTTTCGGTGCGCCAAGCGAAGCTGGCGCTTTCCAGCCCGTGCAAGTCCGGTGAGGGTAGGGCAGTAGCATGCCGCCCTTTAGCGAGTGTTGCGTGGTCGCCGGCGACGACGGCTGCGAAGCGTACACAGCAAACCAGTGGAGTGGGCTATTGAGCCGCGA
>JBEKLE010000227.1:0-10042 GCA_050010355.1 Rhodopila sp.
CGAGGCGCTGGGCTATGATCGGATGCTCAAGACCAATACAGCCAAGCGCCGGGTCCATTCGCTGTTCCGTCAGGCCTGCATGCTTTACGACCTGATCCCGACGATGCCGCAAACCAGGCTGCGCCCGCTGATGCAGCGCTTCTCTCAGATGCTACAGGACCGGCCGCTCTTCGTAGACGTTTTCGGACCGATCTGACAAATGAGGGGAGTCATGAGCCTGTCAGTAGACGCCCGCGTCGTGCAGGATTGGCATCCGCCGGTGCAAGCTGTGCTCAAGCGCTTTCCGCAGCGTTTCCACCTCGTCAGGCGGCGGCGAAAGCAGTTGCAGCAGTCCCTCGATGTCCGTGCGACCGTCCTGCAGCCGATCCAGCACGAGCATGTCCAGCAGGCTGCCCTGTGCCGCCGCACCCATACGGCAGCTCGCCAGTCCGACGACCCGGTCGAGGCGTTCGGACCCTGCCAGCCGGCGTGTCGCCACGCGATTGAAGCGCATGGCCCTTGGATCAGGAGCAGCCCCAGGCCGCAAGACCGGATAGGCGAGGTTCACGCCCACCAGCATGCCCAGCAGCTCCGCCGGATTATCGCGGCGGCCTTCAATCCGCGGCAACGTCAGCAGATCACCGGTTCGCGCCGCGCCGGCGCTCGCCGCCGCAACGATCGGCTGGTAGAAAGCCGGCTTGAACTGGGCCTGTCCCGCCGGCACGTCGACTTCGGCGGGGAGTTCGTCGGGATGGATGTTCAGGCCGATCACGACATCCATCAGCGCCGCGTCGCGGGTGGCGTTGTCGATGCGCCTGGCGCCGCGCACGAACAGATCATGGCGCAACGACCGGTCCAGGCACATGTCCTTGACCATCTCGCGCATCAGCGGATCTTCGAACCTGTCAGCCACGGCCTGCTGATCGTCCGCCAGTGTCAGCGCCGGGAAGTTCTCGGTCAACTGCGAAGATCCGACCCATTCCAGCTTCGCATCGGACAACGCTGCCGCGACCTCGGTCACGAAGCAGGGCTGCCAGTGCTCATTCATATACTCATGCGCGAGATACGACAGCGGCACCCGGTCGAGCCGGCTAAGTAACGCTTTGGCGAACGGCGAACGTTCCAACTGACGGGCATCGGCCGCAAGCAGCGCCTTGACGACCGCCAGACCCTCCTCGGCCTGGCGGTCGCTGCGCCAGGCGAGGCGGCGCCCGGCCTCCCGCAGCATTCGTTGCAAGCCCATCGCCGGCCCCCACGCGGGCAGCGCGTTGTAGCTGACATGGACGGCACCGCCCGAGCGCACCTTGTCGCGCAGCAGGCGAACGATGCCATTCTGCACCGATTTCGGTACCCAGCTCCAGACACCATGCATGGTCACGAAATCGACCTCGGGGATTTGCCGGCCGGCGCGGTCATCGGCCAGGGTTGCCAGGTCGGCTTCAATGAACGTGACGTTGTCGAGCCCGGCTTCCGCCGACCATTCGCGCGCCGCGGCGATATGGGCGGGGTTGAAATCGACCGCGACGACCTGCCAGTCCGGATTGCTCGCCGCCTGAACCATCGCGCCGAAGCCCTGACCGCAGCCGAGCTCAAGCAGCCTGACCGGGTCGCGGGGCTTTGGCATCGGCACGGCAACGCTGCACAACTGGCAGGCCAGCGCCATCATCAGCGGCGATTGCTGCGCGTACCATCCCGCGGTGTAGCCGACGTCGGTGACGTATCCTGCGTTCCATCCGCTCATGCTGATTTCCCTGGCCGCGGCAGATCCCGGCCCATGCCCTGAGTCACCATCGTTTCGGCATCGAAAATAGCATCCGCTGCATCACTGCGGCGGAGGAAGCTGCCGCTGTCGATCGGCAGCCAGGTGTTCCATCCCAGCCTGGGCGGTATCGGTGCAGTGGCTGACAACCGCGTGGCACCGGGTTCGTCCGATCGGAAAACGTCGGCCGCGGCGAGGACTGGATTGACGGCAAATCCGAGTTCCGGACCGACGAATGCGCGAACCAGCGACACCAGGCGTTGCAGCGCAACCTGATCCGGCAGCATTTGGTGAAAGTCTTGGCGGTTGAGAGGCCCGACCCGCAGCAACATCCGGGCCTCCGGGCTCCATGCGCGCACGCCCACCGCCGCGTCGACCCCGAGCTGACAGAACACACCGTTTGCGCCGATGCGGCTTTGCTGATCGGCGGGCAGTCGGAGCCAGGCACCGGCGAACTCGATGACCTCGACGTTTTGGCCAAGCCAGTCTGACAGCATCGCGCCCAGGCGGTCGGCGGAGCGAGGGCGCATGGCAAACAGCCCGGCGTAATGCAGCAACGGGTCGGACCCCGCCGCGATGTGTTGTGTCATGTTCGGCGTGCCGTAGCCGATCAGCGACAGCAGCACCTGGGAGATGGCGTCGGGGGAGATAGCGTCGGGCGCCGGGCTGGCGCGCAGCAACGCCAGATCCGCCTGCCGGGCCGGGCGGTATTTGATTGCCGCCAGCGCGAAGCATGCGACGAAGCGCTCGCCCAGCAGATCGAGGAACTGGTGCAGCGCGGTCGATCCGGCCCGCAAGGTCTGCGTGACGATTTCGGAGTAGTAGCGGGGCAACACACCGGACGGCCCGGTCAGGCCCATCAGCCCGATCGTTGCATCCTGTCTGGTGCCGCCGTCGCGGACGTCCTGCACCTCGGCGGCCGGGAACGCCAGTCCTGGCGGCGTGCGAAAGCGGATGGCGGCACCGGGATTGTCCTTGCGGGCGGCGCTCATGAGCACACGCACCATAGCATCGAAACGAAACCGCCTTGGTTCGCGTAGCAGCCGAACCAGCACCGAGGGTCTTTGCCGGGGTGGCTCGGGAACCGGGTGGACGATCATCCCAGCGAGCGCGTCCCGCTGCGGGCCGGCCAGGATGCTGCGGTACCAGAACGACCGCGCAGCACCACCCTGGTGCGGGTGAAGCTGTTGATCGTCGCGTTCAGGGCAAAGAACCGCTCCAGCACGGATGCCAGCAGGAACAGGCCGCCGACCTGCCAGGCGCGGGGTTCCATCTCCAGCGTGATGTCGAGCCCACGGCAGAACATCGGCGGCGTACGACGGCGGGTCTGCTGGCCGGTCTGCGGCGGATCGGGTGCGCGCGCCACGCCGGCTTCGGTAACGATCGCGGTTATCGCACCGATCGCCGCTCGGGTTTCCGCCGTGTCACGAAAATCGTAGAGGCGCAGCACCTCCTTGAGCACGGCCGCACCATCCGGACCACCCGTCACCGACAGGTGGCCCAGGGAAAGATGCGAGATCAGGCGCCAGAACTTCTTGTCGCGCAGCGGCGCGCGCAAGGTCGTCGTGGGAGCCGATACCGCAATGATGCCGGACACCGCCGCGCTGCCCTCCGCCAGGCGCAGGATCGGATGGCCGCCGCCGAACGGCAGGTCAGTGGGCAGGTCGCGGTTCAGGCAGAGTGCATCCACCGACAGAACGGTGTCGCCCGCACGCATGGGATCGAAGTCCGGATCGTGCGGGGCCAGGAAGACCTCGGTCCCCGGTACGCCGGATGCCGCGTCGCGCCGCGCGATATGGTAGAAACCGCCGGCTGCATTCGTGTCGCTCGCGGAGTCGGTCAGGCGATGGAATGGATACCAGGGTCGCTGAGTCCCGTCGGGCAGCGTTTCACGAACGCGCTGCACGCCCCACACCTCGGTGGCACGCGGGCGCCGTGCGTCGGGTTCCAGCCGGTACTCGATATCGGTGTGCGTCAGCGGAACCGGTTCGCACCGTTGCGAGAAGAGATTGACCAGCGGGGTGCAGCCGAGTGCGAGCGACTGCACGTCGATCGTGCGTTCAAGCTCCGGCGCGGGGCGGTCGAGGTAGACGAAAATCTCCAGCCGGTTGCCGCAGGACAGCAATGCCTTGCGATCCAGTTCGCGGAAATCGATGAACAGGAATTTTTCCGGGAAGGCAAAGTACTCAGTCATCAGGCGGAAGCCAGAGAAGCCGCGTGCCGACCATGGCAGCAGCGCTTCACCAGGACTGAAACCGCCGGGCGTTATGGCGCCGCGCGGCACGATCACTGGCGCAACGTCCACCGCGGTGTCGGCGTACGCCACCGAAACGACATGGGCGCCGAGAAGTTCGTACAGCGGCAAGGTCTGGTTGGCGGGGCCGCGCAGAAAAAATCGCAAACGGTCGACACCAAGCTGGGTGAACGTAACGTCCTCAGCCATGCATTTCAGGGTGATGCGGAGCACCGCCGCGGCCCCCGCGGCGGCGGCGTTTGGCGGGGCAACCAGTGGTTGGCCCGACAGTCGCACCGCTTCAACCCCCACCGGCCAAAGCGTCACCGGCGCGGTGGTCCGGTACCGCAGGGTTTCGCCTCGCACCGCCTCCGTATCGATCGCCATGCCGGCCGGCAGATGGCTGGGCGTCAGCAGATCGGGCTGGCAGGAAAGTTGCGCAACCATGCAGGACGGCACCGGCGCCAGATAGTGCGGATACAGCAGGCCAAGCAGGGCGTCGGTCAGTTCGGGGAATTCGTCATCGAGCCGGTGCTGCACCCGCGCGGCCAGGAACGCCACACCTTCCAGCAGACGCAGCACATGGGGATCGTCAACACCATCCGCCGATAACCGCAGCCGGCCGGCGATCTTCGGGTGCGCTTCAGCGAACTCACCAGCCAGACGTTTGATCGCATTGAGTTCACGATCGTAATAAGGCAGCAGCGCGTCAGACACGCCGTATATCCGTGTCAGGCCGCATCGCGCGCCACCACGATCACCTCATCGATCGACGGATCGAAGAAAGTATCAAACGTTACCGGCTCCGGCGCGGGTTCGGCGTGCAGCACGGCATCGATACGCAGGTGCAACCCCGATTCGAGCGAAGCGTCCGAGTGCCTCAGTGACACGTTCACCGTTATGAATCTTGGTTCGAACCGGCGGATCGTCTCCTCGATTTCCAGCCGCAGTTCCTGCCGTTGCGCCGGATCATTGAAGGCGCCCGCGCTGAAGTCGGGTATGCCGAAGCCGACGGGTGAGACCGCGAGTTCCTTGAATGATGCAGGCCATGACCGCCAGCGGCGGCGGGCGTTCAGCAAAGCTTCCAGGTCACGCCGAACGGCATTGCGCAGGGCCATCAGCGAATCGCCGGACGACAACGCGGGATCCCGGCGCTGATCCGGTGCCAGATCGATCAGCCGATCGAGCAGTGAGGCCTGAAAGCGCAGCGCAGGCGGCCTGGGAGCAGGGCCCGAGCCTCCGCGTCCGCTCATGCGTCGAACCGCAGCCTGGTCAGGGCCAGGCTGTCGATGCCTTCATCGCCGGCGAGAAACAGCCTGCGCCCGACCCCGCGAACCAGCCCGCTTTCAACCTCCCGCCAGTCGGTTTCCCGCCCCAGCCGCTGTCCGTCCGTCAGTGGGTCCTCGGCGCTGTAGGTCGTGGGCATGTAGACATCCCCCTCCGGGCCGTCGGCCACCGACAACGACACGCGGCGCCAGATCAGATCGCGGAGCCGCACCGGGGCGTGAAATTCCGCCGTGATGACCCGTTCGGTTGGGATCCAGAAGTATTTGCCAGTGGTGGTCAGCACCTCGAAGCTGCCGGCCAGAAGATCGTCGGCATCCCGGAAATCGTCGAACACCGTGTCGCCGGAACGCCCGGGAACGCGCGGGCGCGTGGCCTCGGCCAGCGCGGACTGGTGTGCGGCCTCGGTCGCGTCGCCGGCCCGCAGTGCCACCAGCGCTGCCAGTTGCAGGCGCTGGGCCGCCGTCGGTCCGGACAGGAACTCGGGAACCCGGCCGTCGCGGAAAAGCTGGCGGCGCGCCACCTCCGCGCGAATGAGCTGGCGGAACTCGGCAGCCACCAGAACAATCGTCGAGTCGATCGCCGACGCGGCATCGATGATCACGTCGGCACGCTCCAGGTTCCCTGCGAACACCAGCAGTTCCGCCAGCAGAACGCGGGCATCGAGTTTGGTGGGAGATTTGCGCAGTGCGGCCTGGGCTGACCCGATTGCATCAGCCAACTTGCCTTCGCGCAGCAGCACCGCTGCGCTTTGGTCGCTCATGCCGCGACTCCCCTGCTGGTTGTCATCGCCCGCCGCCGATTTCGGTGGCAAGCTGGAATGTTGCCGTCACGTCGTCGAGCTGATAGTGTGGCTGCAGGCGTACGATGCAACCGAAACTTCCGGGCTTGCCGATAATCTCCCGCACTTCGACTTGGCCCGCCACCAGCGGATGTCGCGCGCGGCTCTCACCACCCGCCGAAAGGTTGCCGTTCACGTAGCGGGTCAGCCAGCCTTGCAACTGGCGTTCGATTTCGTCAGCCGTCCGGAACGACCCGACCATCTGCCGGCCCATCATCTTCAGGTGGTGGGCAAACCGGGATGCACATAAGATCGTGTTTATCTGCGAAGAAATACGCGCGTTCGCATTGCCGGCAGGAGCGGCGGGGCCGGTATGCCGCGCTGGCGAAAGCAGACTGCGCACGGCGCCGAACACGAGGTCCTCTGTGTTCGGGATCGCCGCGAGCGGAATGAGACCGGCACTGAGCAGTTCGCGTTCCTGCCGGTCGTTCCAAACGATTTCCAGCGGGATTCGCGTCCAGGTCTGGTCGCGATCGGTGTCGAACGGTTCGACCGGAACGTGCTGCACCAGGCCACCGCCGACGCGATCCGTTTCAACACCGCGCACATCCGCGGGCCATGCGTAGGCCGCGAAAGCCCGAGCGGCGACCGCAGCGAAGGCGTAGGCGGCGTTCGACCAGACCCGGTGCTCAGGTCCAGGCGCATACTCGGCATAGCGGAATCCGTCATCGCGAGTCCCGTCGTCCTGCCACGGCAGACGGGCCAGCATCCGAGGCAACGCAACGCCGACAAAGCGCATGTCCGATCGCGTGCTCAGGCCGCGCCACCTTGCGTGTTCGCCATTGCGCAAGGGGGAGGTGATGTCGATGACGTTGGCAAGATCCTGGAAGGCGTCGACCTCCAGCAGCGCGGGCGCGGCCCCCATGATGACCGGCGAGAACGCAGCCGCCGCGACGCTGGACAACGACGCCAACGCGCTGACGTCGTCGGTTCGCGAGCCCGCACCGGCGCGATGGCGGACCTCATGGTCGATAATCAGCAGCCCGTAAGGTTCGCCGCCTGGTGAGCCGAACTCCTCTTCGTAAATCTTCCGGAACAGATAGCTCTGGTCGAATTCGCTGGCCAGATCGAGGTCCCGGCAAATCTCCGGCCAGCCGATGTTGAGCACCTTGATCTTGAGACGGGCGCTGAGTTCCGAGCCACTGACGAGCCAGTGGAGTCCGCGCCAGCTACCCTCGATCCTGGTCAGGCGGGGGTGATGCAATATCGTATCGAGCTGCTCCGAAAGCATCGCGTCGATCGCCGCTATGTCGCGATCCAGCGCACCCCGCAATCGCATCGGATCTGAACCGAAACGGACAGCGCGGTCCGGCCCGAACCACAGGTCAAGCGCGGCGGCGTCGGCCGCGGTCAGAAATTCACTGAATGTTTCGCCAAGGCCCTTGTCATCGCTGCCAACGAAGCCCCCGGCCAGAACCGGGTTTCGCAGCGGCGTTGCCGCACGATCGGTGCCTGAGGCATCGGCGTGGGCAATTACGTTTTCGCTCATGTGACGTCAGCCGGGGCAGCCACGCCGGCCGCTATGACGCGGCGGATGGAATTCGGGCCACCATGCGCAGGCTGGTGGTGAGTTCCTCCATCTGCAGCCAGGGACGGATATGCGCCACGGCATTGTAAGATCCTGGCCGGCCGGGGATCTCCTTCACCTCGATCCGCGCTTCTCGCAGCGGATAGCGGGCCTTCATTTCCTGACCCGCGTTTTCATTGACGTTGACGTAGTTGGTGATCCAGCGGTTCAGCATGCGCTCAACGTCGCCGGCCTCCAGGAAGCTGCCGACCTTGTCGCGCGCCATCACCTTCAAGTAGTGCGCGAAGCGGCTGGACGCCATCAGGTAAGGCAGGCGCGCCGAGATCGCAGCGTTGGACGTTGCCTCAGGCCGGTCGTAACGCTTCGGGCGCTGCACCGACGCCGCACCGAAGAAGACCGAGTAGTCGGTATTCTTGTAGTGACACAGCGGCAGAAACCCCAGGTTCGACAATTCGAATTCGCGACGGTCGGTGATCGCGATCTCGGTCGGGCACTTGGTATCCAGGTCACCATCGTCGGACGTAAAGACATGGGTTGGAAGATTCTCGACCTTGCCACCACCCTCGGCGCCGCGGATGGCGGTGCAGAAACCGTATTTGGCGAAGGCGTCGGTCATTCTGGCGCCCATCGCGTAGGCGGCGTTCATCCAGCAGTAGTCATCGTGCTCCATCGGCTTGGCGGCGCCCGCAGCATCATACGGTGCTTCTTCATAGTTGAATTCATCGATCGCCTTGGTTGCCGCCCCGTACGGCAGGCGGGCGAGGGTGCGCGGCATCACAAGACTAACGAAGCGCGCATCCTCACTGTCACGGAAACTGCGCCATTTCGTATAGTCCGCGGATTCAAAGATCTTCGCGAGATCTCGCGGTTTCGACAGCTCGGTCCATGAGTCGAAACCGAACATGCCGGGACCGGCTGCCGAGATGAACGGCGCGAAGGCGCCCGCCGCGACGTTGGAAATCAGTCGTAACGTTCCGATGTCGTCGGGGTGCTGGCTCCATTCATAGTCGCCGATCAGGGCGCCATAAGGCTCGCCGCCGGGCGTGCCGAATTCATTTTCGTAGATCTTCTTGAACAACTGGCTCTGGTCGAATTCGACGGCGCGCTGCAGATCGCGGGAAAGATCGCGCTTGGGCAGGTTCAGCACGCGGATCTTCAGGCTGGTGCCGGTTTCACTGTTCTGCACCAGGTGGTGCAAGCCCCGCCAACTGCCTTCCAACTGGGTGAATTTGGGATGGTGCATAATGGCGTTGAGCTGGTCGGACAGCTTGCGATCGATGGCGGCGATCGCCTTGTCGAAGGTGCGGCTCAGGTTCTTGTCGAACGTGACCGTTCCGGCCATCGCCTGCTCCAGCAGGTTCTTGACCAGATCATGGGTCTGATCGGGTGTCGTCTGCTTCGTTGCCGCTACAACCTGATCGAGAAAGGACAGGCCTTCCGCAGCCGGGGCACTCGCTGCCGATGATGATGTTTGTGTGGCAGACACTGGATCAGACTCCCTCTTTGCCCAAGCCAAGCTGGCTCGACAGCGACTTCATGTCGGTGTCATTCTTCAACACCTGCTCCAGCAGAGTTTCGAGCTCTTCGGACCGGTCCACCTTCGACATGAGGTCGCGCAGCTTGCCGCGGGTTTCCAGCAGGGCGCGCAACGCCGGCACCTGTTGCGCGACACGCGCCGGCTCGAAGTCCTCGATCGACTTGAACGCCAGCTCGACCGCCATCTGGCCACCATCCTCGGACAGCTTGTTGTCGACCTTCAGTTTCAGGCCGGGCGTCACGCTGGCCATCACGTCGTTGAAGTTGTCACGATCGATCTGAATGAATTTCCGATCGGCCAACGGGCGGAGGGGTGCTGTCGGATCGCCGGAAAAATCCCCCATAACGCCCATCACGAACGGCAGCTCGCGCTGGATTTCAGCGCCTTCTGTTTCGACCTCGTAAGTGATGTGTACCCGCGGTTTGCGCACGCGGCTTAGTTTATCATGGACACTACCACTCATGTGCTTGACCCCTGTCCCCCAGCGGCGGTCCGCTGGCCAGTTGAATAAGTATTAGACGAGCCCGCAACCTGGTCAACCACTCGATAAGCGCCAGGTCCGGATCGGTGAGGCAGACATTAAACCTCGGCACGCGGCGCGCTGTGACAATGGTCACCTGTTTGCCGATGGCAGACGAAAATCCATCACTCCGGCGGTGCGGGCGGGCGGATGCCAAGTGTCGTCAGAAACGCATCGCGGCTGCTGCGATCGGCGATTACTTCGTCCAGCAACTCGAGCCATGGCAGCCGGGCGCGCCGGACGGCCTCGTCCAGCGTATAGGAAAGCGGCGAATGCGGTTCGGTGCGGCGAAAAAAGGCAGCAAGCGTTTCCAGGCTGCGCAGCGCACTCTCGCGCGTCATGGCCTGCGCCGAGGTCTCCG
>JBEKLE010000228.1:0-10649 GCA_050010355.1 Rhodopila sp.
GACGATCCGGGGAATCTTGACTGGCAGACCTATCAGGAATGGCTGGCGGTGCCCAACACGCCCGATCCTGTGCCAGCGGCGCCCCGGCCCTCGGTGATCAGCGTGCAAGCGTTCTGGGCCCGCTTCACGCCCGCCGAGCAGGCGGCGATCGAGACGGCGGCCGGAACCAACCCCGCCATCGCGCAGGCGATGACGTTCGCGCTCGTCGTCGGTCAGGTCAACCTCCTGTCTGGTCCGATCGTGACATCCTGGATGGCGACACTCGTTGCGAATGGCGTAATCACGGCCGCGCGCAGTGCTATCATCCTGACGCCGTAACCAGACGCCCTACAGACCGCGCGTGACCGCATAGGATCATTCCGCATGAACATCCAGGCCGCGCTCAGTCATGCCGTGACCATCGTCAACGGCGCCGAGGGCTTCACCGCCAATGCGTTCCTCGACACGATGGCATCGCCCGAGACCTGGACGATCGGGCACGGCACCACCCGGATCGCGGGCGCGGCCGTCCAGTCCGGCATGGTCTGTACCAGGCAACAGGCTGACGGCTGGGCGATGACTGACATGACCCAGGCGGCGCATTACGTGCTGCGCGAGGTGACCGTCACACTCAACGAATATCAACTCGGCGCGCTGATCTCGTTCTGCTATAACATCGGGGACGGCAATTTCCGATCCTCGTCCGTGCTCGAAGCGCTCAACCTCGGTCTCTACTCGATCGCCGCCGATCGCCTGCTCGAATACGACGAAGCGGGCGGGGTGGTCCGTGGCGGACTGCAAACCCGGCGCGGGCGCGAACGGGCGCTGTTCCTGCTGGGCATCCCGCGCACCACGCTCACGCTCGCCAGCGCGCGGGCGCGGGCGGCAAAGGCTGCGGCACAGGCTGCGGCGGCCGAGACCGCCCGCGAGGACGCGGAGACGGATGCGCTCAACCAGGCCGAACTGGACCGGATCGCGAAAGGAACCTGAAAGATGATCTGGAACAAGCACCGTTTCGTCTCGGACATTCCCGCCGCGCGGTGCGTGTTCTGCAGCAAGATGCGGATGGAGCTGACGGACCCCTGCACGTCGGATCCGGACAGCAAAGCCAAGGCCGACAGCCTGCGTCGGGCGATCGGCGCTCCGCCGACCTCGCCAACGGGGATTGTTCGCTAAGGTGCTGCCCCTCATCCCGCTGGTCATCAGCCTCGTTCCGCAACTGACGAAATATCTTTTCGGCGACAGCGCGGCGGCGACCGTCACCCAGGTCACCCAGGTCGTGCACAGCCTCACCGGCTCGACCGATCCGGCGACCGCCGCAGCCGCTCTCGCCGCCGATCCGGCGCTGGCCAATCAGGTCACGCTCCAGCTTGCTCAGATCGCCGCGGCCCGCGAGCAGGAGGCCGATGCGACCAATCAGGCCGCCCTCGTGGCCACGCTGTCCGACGTCGCCTCGGCCCGGGCGCAGACCGTGGCACTGGCTGCCGCCAAGAGCCCGATCGCCTGGGGGGCGCCTGTCGTCTCCACCGTGGTCCTGCTGACGTTCGGCCTGATGCTGGGCATGATTCTGTCGCACACCCTCCCGACCGGGTCCGAGGCGCTGGCGAACGTCATGCTGGGCACCCTGGCCGCGATGGCGACAAGCGTGACGAGTTATTGGCTGGGGAGTTCGTCCGGATCGAAAGCCAAGGACGAGACGATCGCTTCGGCAAACACGATGCTGGGCAACTCGGTTCCGGTCTCCGCTGTCCCGGGCGCCAACTGATGCTGCCCCTGTTCGCCATCCGCTGCTGGGTCGTTATCCAGCACGTTCATCACCACGCCCGTCATTACGCCCGTCATTTCCGGCATCGGGTTGCGCATCCGATTCACCTCGTGCACCACGTCGTTCCGCACGCGGCATCGGCCGTCCTGGTCCTGGTCTGCGTCGCCGTGCCGTTCTCGCTTGTGACGCCGGGACCGCCGGGTAACATACCGCCGGGTGACATACCTCCGGGTGACGTTTGGCCGCCTGTGGGCGAAGCCGTGCCGCCTGCTTCGGGCGAGGGCCCTTCGGGCGAGGGCGGCCCTTCGGGCGAGGCCACGCCGCCCGCGATCGGGGTGGAAATCCCGCCTGTGTGGACGCCGGGTTTGCTACACGCGATTCTACCCGCGTCGTCGGGCGAAGGTGTGAAAGCGAGTCGCAGGCTTCAACCGGACGGCAACGCAGCTCCCTTGTTGAGCAGTCTTGCCTGGATGGGATTTATTGCTTTTACGCACAACGGACTACCCCTTGTGTTTCGAGCGTCCTCGCCGTAGCTGAACGCACCCACTTCGCAAAGTAGGGATTGTCTAGCCTTGGGTCGGCGGCCGTTCCCAACGACCGTGGAAATCTCTCGGTGTGTAGCTTCACCAACGCACCGAGGATTGCCGCCTTGCCAAGCCACTTCTCACCCAATCCCAGAGAACGTCTCTGGTTGACGGTGCGAGCACCATTGACATCGGCGTGCTTCACACTGCCGCACCAGCGGCAGGCGAACTTGGACTGCGACCGGCGGTTCAGGGCATCGACGTAATGGCACAGGGAGCATTCCTGGCTCGTATACGGTGCGGGGACCTCGGTCGCGGTGATTCCGAATTTGTCCTTCAGGTCGGCCAGCTTCGAGCGGAACACAGCCCGTCCGCAGTTGGTGACAAGGCGGTTCATGCGGCGCGATAGGCCGGGAAGGCGGAAGTCCAGCCGCTCCACTTCCAGGGCGCCGGGAGCGTGTAATTGGACGATCCTGTTCAGCGTGGCATTGATCCGGGTCTTCAGCATGCCGCGAACACGGGTCACCAGCTTGCGGTAGCGCTGGCTATCCCGTGCGTTGCCGCCTGACCGGGCGCGGTGGCGGGCGATGCCGACGATCTGCTTGTCGATCCGTTTCAGATCAGCGATCAAGCCAACGCCGAACGTCGTCCCTTCGCTGGTGGCGATCAGCGTGGCGAGGCCAAAGTCCAAACCCAACCGCTCAATCTTCGACTCATAGGCCGCACGCATTTCCGCGAACGGTTTGGCCATGTCCTGCACCAGCCGGATCGAAACCCGGTCTTTCTGGTCGGTGCAAAGCTGTACCACCGGGCAGAGTTCGCCGCCGCGTCGGTCGAATAGCGGATTGCCGTGCAGCGGTATGGCGACCGTGCCACGGTTGGGCAGACGCAGCACGGCCCATAGGTCGGCGATGTCCGCCGTCAGCGGCTTCTCGATCGTCGCCACGCGCACGTCCAGGCGTGGCGAAATGCGCGACAGATCGGGATGGCGATGGTTGCCCATGCAGTGCCGCATGATCGATCTGGCGAGAGCGTGGGTGGCCAGATCAATGCCGTCGATCGCGGCGCGGCTGAACCACAACTGGCGCCGGTTGATCGTGTAAAGCTGCTTTTTCGTGGCGTCGGGAAGCTTCGATCCCCTGACGCAATCGACAAACTCGTTGGCACGGTTGCTGATCCAGCCGTCGATCTGTTCCTGAACCTGATAGGAGGCCATCTGCACAGGCGCCGCACCGCAAATAGCGTTCAGGTGCTTGGCCGATGCCTGCTTGTTGGTGCTTCCGGTTTCGAAGAACAGACGCCACTGCGCCCGGCCGATCTGCACGGTCACGTCGCGATAGTCGCGGATGAAATCGAGGACGAAGCTTTCCTTCGCCGCGTTCATCGAGTGCGCCACCGTGTCAGCGCGCAACGGGCCGTGCTTCTTTCTCACGCGAACAGCGCCTTGAGCGGTAGCGGTCCCGATTTCGTGCCGAACAGTGTGGCAAGGCGACTCTCGAACGGCCCGCGACGGTTCCAACGGAACTCGATTTCGCCAAGGTAGCGGTGCATGTGCTTGCCGCTGATTTGGTGCCACACGCCGATGATGGCGCGCTTGAACATGGCATGCACGCTTTCGGCGGTGTTGACGTGAGCCTTCAGGCCAGTGCGTTCGTCGGTGCGGACAAACTCGCCAGCCGAATGGTTGACCTTGATGTGGCCGCCCTGCTGGCGCCCAATCGCGATGTATGCGGGCAGTTCGTCGGTCGCGATGATGGCGGTCGGATCAACCTGGGAATGCACCAGCGGGCGGAAGTCTCTTGTTCCGTGCGAGAGGACCGAACTGAACCGAAGGAACCCGCCACGCGCGACGGCAGTGAATGCCATCGGCTTGTCGGTGCCGCGTCCGGCTTTGCGTTTGCGGCGTCCGTCTACCTTGGGTGGCTTCTCTGGCTTGGGTTCCTCGAACAGCGGAATCGGCGCGGCAGGCTGTGGCTTGTTCGAAGCGCGTGGCTTGCCGCCCATGTAGGTTTCGTCGAGTTCAACAATGCCTTTCAGCAATGCCGGATCGCTGTCCATCATCGCCCGGATGCGGTGGGTCAGGTGCCACGTGGTCCGGTATTGCAGACCTAGCAGGCTGGCCAGTTTCAGCGACGAGATGCCCTTGCTGCTGGAAGCGATCAGGTACATCGCGATGATCCAGGTGGCGATCGGCAGGTGCGTGCTGTGCATCGGCGTGCCGGCGGTAACCGAGAATCGCTTGCCACAGTCGAGACAGGTGAACCGGCCCGGCAGGGTGGTGATGCGCGAAGCATGGTTGATGACGCCGCATCCTGGGCAGACTGGCCCATCGGGCCAGCGTGCCTTCTCCAGAAAGGCTAGACACGCTGCCGGATCGGAAAACCGCTTTTGCAACGCTGGAAGCGTCAGCGGGTCTTTGCCGGGCTTCATGCTACCGACCGCAACCCGCGACGCTTGAAAACCTTCTTCGCCTGATCTTGTGCGCGCCAGTCATTCAGAAGCGTTTTTGCGCTGGCAAGGGTCTCCGGCAACCAAGCCCGAGCATTCACTTTCTTCGGGAGACCGATCAGCACAATCTCGCCGTCTGGAGGCAATCTGCCGTCAGTCGCCCAACGATTCAGTTCCGTCAGCGAGCATCCCAGGAAGGCGCAGACCTTTGCGGCCACGAGGGCGCCCCCCTTTCGCATACCGGCGCGACGCGCAGAAATCGCGGATCGATCGGCCTCAAGCTTTGCAGCAACAGCCTGCGACGCGGCACGATCCCGCGCTCGCCATTCGGGGACCTGCGGCTTTGCGGCATCAAGGGTTCTGGGAAGCCAAAGTCGCGCTCCGCTTTGGGGACCGGCATCGCCCGGCATGCGACGGTCTGGTTCAACCCAGGAAAGTAATTCCTGCTTTGAACATCCCATGTATTCCGACGCGGCGCGCACTGTGAGAAAGAGTGATTCAGCCATTGATCGAGGTCCTTCTCGATTGGAGGTCAGGGCCGGATCGGTGTTATCAGCACCGCCCGGCCCGAACTATATACAGCAGCCTGTGCCGCAAAGCAATAGGTCCGCCCCACCTTATCCCCTCGTTAGGCCAGACCGTCGGCGATCGCGTAGAGGTTCAGCATCATCGGATGCAGGTTGCCCGACAACGTCTCCGCGTCGCCGAAGCCGGTCAGCTTGGCGTCGGCCCCCCGGATCATCGGGTAAAGCCGCAGCGTGTGGCGGCCCGCCAACCCGGCGCTGACGAACAACACCTCCTGACGGTCGCTGCGCTGGCGAGGCCGCAGCTTCGCGACCTCGGGATCAGCGCTGCTCTTCGCCACCCACGCCTCCGAGATGACGAAATAGCCGTCGACCTCGGCCTCCAGCAGTATTCCCGCGACATTGGCCGCGAGGCGGATCTGCGATAGGTCCTCTTCATCCAGCGACGGCAGTATCAGCTCGGCGATGGCCCCGCTTCGGCGGTAGAACCGCACGGTCGGCCGAATGCCGCCACCATCGGTGGCCCGGATGCAGCGGTCCCACGCGCAGGCAAGCGCACTTTCCAGCAGTGCATCGAGGTTGGCGAGGGCGGAGATGACCGCGCCTTATTCTGACCGGGCGGCAGAGGGCGCAGCAGATCAATGATGCCCATGCAGGCGCGCGAGAGATACTCTTCGCTGAATATGTGGATGGCCACGTTCCTGTTTCCCTGAGTCTCGTGGTGGCGATGGCGTGTTGTCGTGTCAATCGGGCGGGCGATGGCGTGCCGCCTTCAGCTCCCGAGGATGAAGTCGCGCAGCGCCCAGAAGCCTTCCCATTCGGCGGGCGACATCCCATACCGGCCGCGACTGGTCCGCAGCTTGCCCAGCAGGGTCATGGCGAAGGTCCGCTGCCGCTCGCTGAGCAGGGGCGACGGATACCATGCCGCCAGGGCGTCCACGACATCCTCCGCGGCTTCCCGGCGCTCGGTCTGCTGGGCTTGTGTCAGCAGCCGGTAATTCAGACCGATCGGATAATTGCGGAAGTTCGCCTTGCGCCGCGAGCGTTGGTCCAGTTGGTCCGCCAGCCGTTGGGCGATAAACGTGGCCCGATCCGCCAGCACCCTTTGCGCCGCCTGCGCCGCGTCGTGGTCCGCGACGGGAGCGTCCGCTGTCAGTGACATGCCCGACTCCTCCACAGATTTGTCCCCGAATTTGGGGATAACTCTCTTGACTGTCGAGTCGCAGGCTTCAACCGGACGGCAACGCAGCTCCCTTGTTGAGCAGTCTTGCCTGGATTACCCGCGCTCGCGCCTCCATCGCGGCTTGGGCGGACCTGATTTCAGCTTCAGCGGGGATAATAGAAAGAATCTTTATAACTTGCTTCGGGTACTGCGCCTGTTCAGCAGACTCGCAGCAAAACACGTATTCATTCGGCTCCTGCTGCCACTTACGGCCGCCGTTGGTCCACAGTGTCAGGGTCTTATGTTTGACCTTGCGCAAGAGGCCGAGAGCTATCCCGGCCTTGATAGCGCCCACGGCTACGTCCTTGCAGACTTTGGCCTGCTTCATAAGCCGCTTGTAGGAACACTGGACGCGGTCGGCGCCGCGCTCGCGTATCTCCCAGATCAGGCATTCCAGAGCCACGAACTGGTGATGTGTGAGCAGCCCGTTACGGACGGCTTTGCGGGCGAGGCTGATGAGGTGGGCGGCTAGGGTGGGGCGCATGTCGCGGGCTTTCCTCGATGGTGCCGAGGCCGCTCACGAAGGACTCACCAAACGTTCAACAGATCAGGCGCTCCCATTGCCAGAACGGGGCTTGCCAAAGCTGCGATGAAAAAGCATGATCGAGTTCTCAGGTCCGATCATGCTTTTTCGATGTTTGAAGTCCGCTGTTTTCCTTCGGGTGAGCGGCGGCTTTAAGCTGTTTAGCTGGGTGGCATAGAGACTCCGACTCGGACACGCACAACGCGGGCCGATTGGAAACCCTAAGCCGCTCACGCGCCGTTTGGCTAGACCCTCCATAAACTATCCCACAAGCCGCAATCGGCGCCCAAACGATAGGTTTTATGCGCCCTGCAACCGTATGTGGCAGTCCTGGTGGCGATTACCCGCGAGTCAAAAATGTAGCCAATTCTGCGCAACAAGCCGTGAGACGGGCTTGTTCAGGGCTTCTCCTCCCCGGTCTGGCGGTCTTCGGCCTTCCGCATGATGGTCTCGGCCCAGCGCTTCGCAGCCTCCGCGTCGGGCGGCGGGATAGACACCAGACCTTCCGCAGCGGCCTCCGCCTGCCCGGGGAACGCCACGGCGGTAATCAGCGCGATGCACGGATTCCCCTGATCGTCGGTGCCCTGCCACATCCGCACCATCACGTCGCCAGCCATGAAAAATTCCGGCGTCGGGGTGAGGGTCAGTTGCATCGCGGCTTCTCGTCCGGCATCGCAGCGATGAAGTCGCGCAGGCCCGGCGCGGTAAAGTCCAGCGTCTCGCGGTACGTCTCGCTCAGCAGTTGCTCACGGGTGAAGCCGCGCGCCCGGCAGAACAGGTAGCCTCTCGCGGCCTGCTCCTCGGTGACCGGCGTCGTCCGTCGCGTGGTCGGGATCTGCCCGCAGCACGGGCACGGTAGCAGGGCCATCAGATTGTCTCGCTCTCGGTCAGCGGCTCTGCAGCACGGGTCCGAGGGACGGTTCTTCCAGGTCCTCGTCTGGCTCGTCGCAGGATTCCAAGCCCCACCAGGTCCGCTGGCAGTCGTCGCAGAATTGCGCGCACGTCGGCCAGTCGGCCCAGGCGAAGACGCTGGTCCCAGCCGAGGTCTGCGCCGCACCAGCGAGATCGTGCTTTTGAACTGGTAGCTGCCAGGAAATTGCGAGATCCAGCACGCGCAAGCCCTCTTTCGCGTTCCACAGGATCAGCGGCAAGCCATCATCGTCCAAAGGGGCCTCGCAGTAGGAGCACGCCTCGGCCTGCGGCTCATCGGGGGCGCCCCAGGAAACCCGCAGCCAGTCGAAGCCTGAGCGTGGGCGCAGACCCATTACACAGCCTCCACACTGACCGGGTGATCGCCGATGACGCTGCGGTAGCCGGAGCCGAACCACAGCACGGCCATGCGGCCGGCGTGACCGGCGATCATCCCATCGAAGGTCAGCGCCATCGACACGCCATTGGCTGACACCAACACAACCCTGGCATCGAGCGTGGTTTCCCCGCAGGTGAGCCGCACGGTCTGACCGCGCTGGAATGTGTCGGTGCTCATCGCGCTTGATGACGTTCGGTGTGAGCAAGCAGCTCCATCGCGCCTTCAAATCCCGCCGCCCGGTCAGCGGCAATGACGGCGGCCAGCGGGCTGCCTCCTGCTGGCGGTGCGCGGCGGCCTTCTCACGCATCCCGCGCAGAGCCGCAGCGAACGCCTCTTCCATAGAGCCCATGTTGTTTCCCTCCTTACCCGGCGCTTGCGCTTACCCGAATTTTGCAACCGGCACGAGCTTGCACGCAACAACGGCTTGTTGCAAAGCAACCACGGTTCTAACCACGGTTTACGGGCAAGATTGATGGACGAGGGCGAAAATCTTGGGCCAACGAGCAGCATGCAAATTCGCTCGGTGCCGGAACAGGTGCGTAAGTTCTGGAACAACTGGGCGCACGAAGCCGAGGCCACGCTTGGGGACGTGTTTGTAAAGCATTCGCTGACGCTGATGCGCGGCGGGGCGCCAACCGCGGTTGCAACCACGGTTCCGGTCGGGTGGGACGAGCTTTGCCGGGTGATAGAAGTCAGCACGGCATACAGCCAGGCGCGCGGACGGCCGCTGACCTGGGGCACGAAGGAGGGCAAAGCAGCGTCGCGCGCGTTCGATCTGCTGAACGCCCGGCTGCAAGCGGCTCTGTCGCCCACGATGGCAAGCCCGGCTGCAACCACGGTTGCAACCATGGTGAACGGCCATGCTCCACAGTTCATTGGCGCCGACGACGCCGCTTCATGAAGAACGGCCAGCCCTCTTTCTTCGCGCAGGGAATGGTGCAGTAGTTTCGCTGCCCGGGCTCGCCGTCGTCGCAGGTCCATAGCATGACCACGCTCACCCCGACACAGTAGCACCGGTCGCAGCACGAATCGGCAAGCCGGAATGGCGGCGGTTGCGTCACCTCGCGCGGCGCTGCTCTCACGGCCGCCCTCACGGCCGCGCTCATGGCAGATGGACACCCGTCAGGATCTCGACGGCAAAACTGCGGAAGCGCTCGTAGAACGCCGCATCGGCGGTAAAGTCCGGAGCGTCGAGCAGCATCAGCTCGGCGACCGCCAGACAGGCGAAGGCGGCTCGTAGATGAGGCTCGCCCGCGACGCACCGGCGCACTCGCAGGAGCAATTCGACAATGGCCGCGTGATCGGGCGCCGTCATTTGCATGCCGGCCGCCTCGCATCTGTCCAGTGCAGGGCTAACTGTGACGGGGATGAGTCGGTTAGTGGGATTCATATCGTCGTACAGTTCGGGCTCGAGCGCCGACGGCCCAGCGGCAATATGAGCAACGACAGCGGCAATTTCGTCATTCATGGGCGTTTCCATCACACGAGGTTTCTTGCGGCGCCGCGGCTTTCTTGCGGCGGGATGGGGTAGCCAGGCGGGGCTCGGGCGTGCGCTCAACGATCCGGCGCACATCCACCGCGGCCCAGTGGATCCGCCCGCCGATGCCGTCCTCGGCGATGCGGGAGAGCGGTTGGGCTTCCAGAACCCCGCGCAGCGCAAGCTGCAGGTCCTCCGTCGTCACCTCGTCATCGGTCGGGACGGTGACGCGCAAAGCGGTCAGTTTGGTCACGCGGCTTGCTCCTTTGGTTCTGCTTCAGCCACGTCACGCGGTCGCGGTTCGTCTTGTCGTCAACGATCGCCAAGTGGTCCGCCCGCACCTTCACCGCCTCGAAGCGGGCGATCAGCTCCTCGATGACCACTGCGGTCTTGCCAGCAGGCTTGCGGGTTGGCGCTTCACCACCCAGCGGGAGTTCGCCCCTCGGCGGTTCGGCAGCGGGCGCCGTACCAGGAGGAGGCCAGGGATCGCCGGGGAACCAGCCGGGCGGTGGCCCGTCCTGCGGCGGTGGGCCGTCCTGCGGCGGTGGCCCGTCCTGCGGCGGTGGGCCGTCCTGCGGCGGTGGCCCGTCCTGCGGCGGTGGCCCGTCCTGCGGCGGTGGGCCGTCCTGCGGCGGTGGGCCGTCCTGCGGCGGTGGCCCGTCCTGTGGGCCGGGCTGCTCTCCAAACGGTGGCTCATCGCTGGGCGGTGGTTCAGCAGGCGGCGCTACCGCCGGCCGAGCCGGTGCGCGAGCCGGTGCCGGTGCGCGAGCCGGTGCCGGTGCGCGAGCCGGTGCGGCGGCCTTCAGATCGCCCCGGGCCCACGCCGCCAGCCGCGCGCCGGTGTCCTCGTCCAGCACCCGATCCAGTGGCACGAACGG
>JBEKLE010000229.1:0-10004 GCA_050010355.1 Rhodopila sp.
GCTCCCGCGCGCCGCGGCACCTGCCGATGACCGTTACGGAGAGGCTCGAAATGATCGAAGCGTTAAAGGCGCGGCTTATGGAGCCAGGACACCCGTTTGCGCGGGTGCCACCCGCGGCGCGGCGCAAGGCGCGAACATGAACGCGGCCGTCTTTCGTCGGCGGACGGAGCTTGGCGGCACGCGGCGAGCGGTGTGAGTTTATCCCGCTGCCGGGGTGAGTGCTATGCCAGTGGCCGGCATCCTGAACCCTACCGCGCAGAGAAATACTGCGAGGCACATCCATCTGGGTTTGCAGCGGGAGAGAGGCGCCAGTCGCCGCACCGGGTGGAAGCCCCGGACTGACGGTTGCGGATATCGGCGGTGCCAGCGGGTTTGCTCACCGTGCGGAGGGTATCAATCCGACTGACACCCCCGCGCAGTTTCGCACACGGGGCGGGCGGATCTTCGTCGGATTGCCCCTTGCCCCCGTTTCGGGGAGCACAAAGGCCTATGTTCAGGATAGGGCGGCGCTTTCACCCCTGGTAGCGGAGCGCAAATGATAGGGCATCCGCGACTTTCGTCCGGCGCATGGTGTCGGTCGGAGGTTGGGAGTGTCGGGTATGGCGAGACGGTAGGGGTTCGCTACGAACACAGTAAGAACATTGAGTGTTGCGCGAGATTGGATAGGCCGATGGGGGCGAATCCAAGAGGGTTTCAACCTTGCACTGTTACCCGGGATGTTACCCCGGCGGTCTGCCATTACGGTATCACGATCTATAACTCATTGATTTTATGGCGTCCCCGGCGCGATTCGAACGCACGGCCCCAAGATTAGGAATCTTGTGCTCTATCCTGCTGAGCTACAGGGACACGGACTTCCATATAGCAGAAATTCGTCAGGTACAAAACCCCCCGGGACGCCCGGCACTCGGGAGCCAGCGTCTTCGCTTCCCGCAACGACAGCTGGGGCAACGATGGCGGGTGGTACTGACGGCGCGGTCAATGTGACCGGGACTGGGTCAGCAGCCGCGCGGCACCCGGCCCTCGATCGGATAGGCAGGATCGTTGTAGCCTGGAGTGGATGGATGGCCCGGCGAAACGAGGCGATCGATCAGTGCCTCGTCCGCCGCATCCAGCCGGCAGGACAATGCGCCGACGTAGTCTTCCCACTGCTCCTCGGTCCTTGGTCCGCCGATAGCCGCCGTAATGAACCGATTGTTCAGCACCCAGGCCATCGCGAACTGGCCTGGAGTCATGCCCTTGGCCCGAGCGTGGTCTGCTATCTGGCGTGCGATGTGCAAGCTTTCCGAACGCCACTCCGATTCTAGCATCCGCCGATCCTGCCGGCCTGCCCTGGTCCCGGCCGGCGGCGGCATGTCGGGCACATATTTTCCTGTCAGCACACCGCGCGCCAGGGGGCTGTAAGGCACCACACCGAGACCAAAATAAGCACAGGCGGGCAAATGTTCGGTTTCCACTTCGCGGTTCAGAGCGTTGTAAAGCGGCTGACTTGCCACCGGGCGGTCGATGCCCGCGTCGTCACACAGCCTGCAGATCTCCGCGACACGCCAGCTTCGGTAGTTGGAGACCCCGAAATAGCGGATTTTCCCACTTCGGATGAGGTCGGCCAGCGCGTGGACCGTTTCTGCCAACGGGGTCGCGAGATCTTCCTTGTGCAGATAGAGGATGTCGATCTCGTTGACACCGAGCCGCCGCAGGCTGGCCTCGACGGCGTGCTGGACGTGGCGGCGGGAGAGGCCGCGTGCATTGGGTCCCTGGCCTGTCGGGTTGGCGCACTTTGTCGCCAGCACCCACCAGGAGCGGTGCTCGCTGATCGCTCGGCCGACCGCTTCTTCGGACTTGCCGCCGTTGTAGCCGTCGGCGGAGTCGATGAAGTTGACACCCTGGTCCCTTGCCCGCGCGACGATTCGCGCGGCTGTTGCGTCGTCCGTGGCGCCGCCGAACATCATGGTGCCGAGGCACAGCGGTGAGACCTTCAGCCCGTTTCGACCCAGCCCGCGATAGTCCATCCGTCGCCTCCCGCCTCTGTTGTGGCGGCGCAAACTATCGGTGCCTATGCGGTTTCGGGCAACCACGCTGCCCGGCGTCGGGGATTTCGGGTCGGGCGGGGCCGGGGTCGCGAGGATTCCGCGTTGCCTCTGTCCGGCGCCAACCGGACGCGGTTGAATAGGCGAATGGGGACTCGATCAACCGGCCAGCCGTCGCTGGCGTCGCTGTTCAGGAGCTTCGTCAGCATCGGCATGATGAGCTTCGGCGGCGGCCTTGCGGCCTGGACGCGGCGGGAGGTGGTGCAGAAGCGAGGTTGGCTTGACGACAAGCAATTTCTATCCGGGTACGCGCTTTCGCAGCTTGTGCCAGGTGCGACCAACGTCAACCTCGCGGTCTTCATAGGCACCCAGATGCGCGGCACACCGGGGGCTGTCGCCTGCTTTTTCGGTTTGGTCACGCTGCCGGTGGCGATCGTTTTCCTGCTGGGCATTCTGTATCTGCATAGCCAGGGGAATACGGGCGGTGCGTGGCTGAGCCTCGCGCTCAGCGGAATGGGCGCGGCCGCGATCGGCCTCAACCTTGGTACCGGCGTCCGGCTGGCGCGGCGCAACATCAGTGGTCTGATCCCGATCGTCGTCACCGCTATCGTTGCGATATCAATCGGTGTGTTTGGCTTTTCGCTGGTGCCTGTGCTGGCGGTGATGATGCCGGTCAGCCTGTTGCTGGCCTGGCTGACCCGGCCGTGAGTCCGGTTCTGCTCCAGCTTATCGGGCTGTTCGCCGGCCTTTCGATGCTGGCGTTCGGAGGCGGCGCCGGTGTTATCCCGGACATACAGCGTGCCGCAGTCGATCATTACCATTGGCTGACGGCGCGGGAGTTCCTGGACATGTTCGCGATCTCTCGCGGTGCGCCGGGCCCGGGTTCACTGATCGTGGTGCTGGTCGGCCTGAAGGCGGCTGGCGTGGCGGGTGCGGCGGTATCGTTCGCGGCGATGTTCGCGCCGTCTTGCCTCGCGGTACATATCGTCGCCCGCTACTGGCATCAGGCTGCGCGTTCGGCATGGCGAGCGGTGGTGGAGCGTGCGCTGGCTCCCGTTGCCGTCGGTCTGACATTCGCCAGCGGACTGTCACTGATGCGTGGAACCGAGCACGGGTGGCTGCCATGGGGCGTAACGATTCTCAGCACCGCGGCGTTCGGTCTGACGGAAATCAACCCGATCCTGCTGCTAGGGCTGGGTGCCGGCACTTTGTTGCTTGTTGGGCGATAGGCCGCCGCCGTATAGGACAACCGTGCATTGCTGAGAGCGAACAATGTCCTTTGCGGTTGGTATTGGGATCGTCACATATAATCGCAGGGAGATCCTGAGCTGCACCATCGATCAGGTTCGGGCCTGCACCCGTCAGCCCAATGCCGCGCTGGTGGTTGCCGACGACGGGTCGAGCGATGGGACGTTGTCAATGCTGCGAGACAAACAGGTTCCGGTCATCACCGGCGTCAACATGGGGATCGCCTGGAACAAAAATCGGGCCTTGTTTCTGTTGTCGCACATGCTGCACTGCGAGACAGTGATTCTGTTGGAGGACGATACGCGACCGACTCGTGTGGGCTGGGAATCTGGATGGATGCAAGGTGCACGACGCTGGGGCCACGTCAACTATGCCCGCGAACTGATGCGTGACCGCTTTGTTTCGGGCGATGGCACGGCTGAGGCTCCGTACCTTTGCAAGGACGTGACGGCGCAATGTTCTGCCTACTCGAGCGCGGCGTTGACCTATGGCGGCTATCTCGACCCGCTTTTCAAGGGATATGGGTATGAGCATGTGGAACATTCGTACCGTTTGATCCGCGTCGGCTATGGTGGCACCGAAGCGTGCGTCAATGGTGAACAGCGGGTACAATTCTATCTCATAACG
Organism: Rhodopila sp.; assembly: GCA_050010355.1. GTDB lineage: Bacteria > Pseudomonadota > Alphaproteobacteria > Acetobacterales > Acetobacteraceae > Rhodopila. The sequence continues at coordinate 3,903 of JBEKLE010000229.1, forward strand.
GGCGACGTAGCGGAGGTTGCCAGCACGAGTTTTGCCAACGCCGAGCAGGAAGAAAGCAATCTTCAAATTGCCCGGGATCGCATCGGGAAGCAGGAATACCGGTCGCCGTGGCGCGACGACAACGAACTCCGTCAGTTCCGCGCGGAGACTGAAAGCGCGATGAGCGATGGGCCCGACCGGTTCCGGCTGACGCCGGCCGAATCCCGTTCGACGTTGCCGGCGGGACGAGGCTTGTTCAGCCGCTTGTTCGGGTCCTAGGCGGTGGCGGAGACAGCACTGACGCCGGCACAGGAGGACCCTCGGGTAGCAGCGCTAACGAAGTCGCTGGCAGGGCTTTTCGATTCCGACTGGTATAAAGCGCGCTACCCCGACATTGTCGTGAGCGATCTCCTTCCAATGCAGCATTTCATCCGGCATGGACTCGCGGAAAGACGCGATCCCAACCGGTTCTTCGACGGCGCATGGTATAGCGAACACTATCCGGACGTGAGCGCCAGCAGGCTGCATCCCCTGCTGCACTATTTGCAGACCGGCGCACCGGAGTTGCGCAACCCGCATCCTCATTTCGATGCTGTATGGTATGCCGCTCAGCATCCCGGCTGCGCCGCCAATCCGTTGCTATATCATCTGAGGACGGGTCAGGCACTCGGTTTTCCCACGGAAAAACCGGTCGATGTGCGGGAGTATCTTCCGTCGCAGCATAAGACGCCGCCGTTGCCGCGCAGGGTTGTGGTGGACGTCGTCATTCCGGTTTATCGTGGGCTGGAGGAAACCCAGCGCTGCCTGTTTTCGGTGCTCGACAACATGTCCGGGCCGCTGGGCCGGATCATCGTCGTCGACGACTGCTCACCTGAACCGGCGCTTTCCGCATGGCTTCAGGAACTGGCTGAAAGGTGCGAGATCCATTTGGTTCGGAACGCTCGCAATGTCGGTTTCGTTGCTTCAGCAAACCGAGGTATGAAGGAAGCCGGATCGCACGATGTGGTCCTGCTTAACAGCGACACGGAGGTTCCGCCGGGCTGGCTTAGCCGGCTGACGGCCCAGGCGTATGCTGAGCGGCGCATCGCGACGGTCTCGCCGTTTTCTAATAACGCAACGATCTGTGGCTACCCGGCGAATGAAAGTGGTCCGCCTGCCTTCGGATTATCGGTGGCGGCACTGGACGACGTCTGCCGAACGGTCAACGCCGGGCGGGCGGTGGATGTGCCGACGACCGTCGGTTTCTGCATGTACATCCGGCGCAAGGCCTTACAGGAGGTAGGGGCGTTCGACGCCGACCGTTTCACCGAGGGCTACGGGGAGGAGAACGATTTTTGTCTGCGGGCCAGCGACCTCGGGTGGAAACACCGCCTGGCATGCGACACGTTCGTCTATCACAAGGGATCCGTCAGCTTTGGCGATCGGACAAAAAAGCTCTGCGAACGGGCGATGCAACTGATTTTGGAACGATATCCGGCGTATCAGCGGGACGTCATGCGCCATGTCAGCCTGGCAGCGGTCGTGCCGTTCCGGTTCGCCGTCACGGCGGCGCTGTTCCGGCAGTCGAAGTTGCCGGTCATCCTGATGATCTCGCATGGACTAGGTGGCGGGGTTCGCCGGCATATCGACGGACTGGTGGCGCGCTTTGGGGATCAGGCGCGGTTCCTGCTGCTGGAATCGATGGATCGCGGCACCGCGCTGTCGGTCCTGTCGCTGCCGCACCACCCGGTGCTGACATTGCCGGCCGGACGGATGGACGACGTGGTCCTGATGCTGCGATCGATGAACCTGTCGCGGGTGCACATTCATAGCTTGATCGGAATGGATATGGACATGCGGGCGCTCATCCAGAAGCTGGAGGTGCCCTTCGATATCACCGTGCACGACTACTACGGGATCTGTCCGCAGATCAACCTGCTGCCCTGGCGTTACGGGCTGTATTGTGGAGAACCAGATGTTGCGGGCTGCAATGCCTGTATCGCGCACCGGAGTTCCTGTGGAGCGCGCGACATCGTGACCTGGCGGGCGGAACAAGCCTGGCAGTTCAAGGAGGCTGCTCGGGTGTTCTGCCCAAGCCGCGATGTCGTCTTGAGAATGCAACGGCACGGTCTCGCCGCAAATGCCGTATTTGCGCCGCACGAACCGGTCAAGTCCGGTCCGTGGCCGTTGCGTATCGTGCCGCCCGCGGACGGAGTGCTCAGGGTCGCTGTTCTTGGCACGCTGGTTGATCACAAGGGCGGCCGAGCCGTAGCCGCGGTTGCCGAACTGGTTGATCCAGGGACGACCGAGATCCATCTGATCGGCCATACGGACGGACCGTTCTCGCCGGCTGCCTTGAAACGGATGAAGATGACGGGACGATACGACGAGGCCGAGCTTGCCGGCTTGATCGAAACGGTTGCGCCGCACCTGATATGGTTCCCCGCGGCGTGGCCGGAAACGTTCAGCTACACACTGAGTGCCGCGATCAACGCCGGTGTGGCCATCGCCGCAACGCGGATTGGCGCTCATGCAGAACGTCTGGCCGGGCGACCGTTCACCTGGCTGGCCGATATTGCCACCTCGCCACGGGCCTGGATCAATATTTTTGATGGAATCCGGGACGCTTTCGCGGGGGGTGCTTCGGGCAGCCCGATACGGCCGGCCGTCGAAGATTTTTATGCAAGAAATTACCTTGATCCCCGGGGTCGGCCACGTGCCGTGACACGACCACGGATCGCGGTTGTGCCGGAGCGTTTTGACATCGGGTTCGCAACACCTTGCGGGTATATCAGGCTGGTTCAGCCATTGCATCACCCCGCGGTGACCGGCGGGTTCGACGTCCGGGTGGAGACAGCCGAGACAATCTTTGATCAAAAGGCCGAAATCATCGTCACCCAGCGGTTCGCAATGCCGGATGTGGATGCGGCAGACCGCTTGGCCGCCCATGCGCGCGACACAGGTGCGACCCTTGTGTTCGATCTCGATGACGAGTTGCTGAATATCCCGCGCAGCCATCCGGATGCCCTGGAGCTTCGTCCGCAAGCGAAGGTCGTGCGCCGGATGCTGGATGTTGCTGACGTCGTCTGGCTCTCCACGCCTGGTCTGGCGGAGCGGCTGTCGGCGATTCGTCCGGACGCGACGGTGATACCCAATGCCCTCGACGAACGTATCTGGACACCACCGGTCATGCTGTCGGCCGATCAGCCGGTTCGCATCCTGTGCATGGGAACCTCCACGCATGACCGCGATTTCGCGATGATCGAGGGCGCGCTCTCCCGGTTGAAGGCCGAGTATGACGACCGGGTCGCCATCGATATCGTCGGCATGACGACCCGGAACGATCTTCCATCCGGCCTGAACCGGATTGGCCTGCCGGCAAACGCCAGGCGGTCGTATGCCGGCTTCGTCAACTGGCTGACCACGGTCAATCCACCGTGGCACATCGGACTGGCACCGTTGCTCAATACGCCGTTCAATCTGTGCAAATCGCCGATCAAGGCAATGGATTATGCGGCCTTGGGCCTCGTCGTTCTGGCGTCCGATACTCCGGTCTATCGCGGCTCCATCGCGGATGGGCCTGCTGGGCAGCTTGTGCCGAACACTTCTGCCGCCTGGTACGCGTCATTGACCTGGCTGGTGCGCAACCATGACTTGCGTCGAACGATCGCGGCCGGGTCGCGTGACGCATTCCTTGCTCGGGCCAGCCTGGCCAGTCAGGCGGAGGTGCGGCGCAACGCCCTGTTGCGGCTTATCGACATTCGGGGAACGCATGCAGCCGCTTGAGTCGCCGGCTGATCTGCTCGGTCAGTTTCTTGATCCCGATTGGTATCTGGCTCGTTATCCCGACATCGCCGCCAGCAATCTCGATCCATACCGGCATTTCGTGCGGTATGGTGCGGCAGAGAAACGTGATCCCAACCGGTTCTTCGACAGTACCTGGTATGTCGAACACTATCCGGATGTTGCCGCGAGCGGGCTCAATCCGCTGCTGCATTACGCCCAAGCCGGTGCAGCAGAATTGCGCCACCCGCATCCGAAGTTCGATGCGGTCTATTATGCCGAGCAGCACCCGGACGCTGCCTTAAACCCGCTGCTCTACCACCTCCGGGTCGGCATGGCCCGCGGCTATCTGACGGAGAAGCCGATCGATATCCGCGATTACCTGCCGTCCGACAATGCGGCGTTGCCGCTCCCTCACATGGTGTTCGCGGACGTCGTCGTTGTGGTCACCGGCGATTTCGAAACTAGCACGCGGTGCATCCGCTCTGTTCTGTCGGACCGAGAATTTCCGCTGGCTCGAGTCATTGTCGTCGATGACCGATCTTCCGAACCGGAACTTGGCGCATGGATGCGAGAACTGGCGTCAGAAGGGCAGATCCACCTGATCCGAAATCGGCGCCGCCTTGGGTTTGCCGCTGCGGCCAGGCAAGGCATGGACGCCGCCGAAGGCCATGACGTCGTCCTGTTGAGTTGCGATACCGAAGTGTCGGCCGGCTGGTGGCGCCGGCTGATGGCCCATGCGTACGCCCAGCCGAACATCGCGACGGTTTCGCCGTTTTCCGATCATGACTGGTTCCTGGGCAACCCGGATACCGCGTGGACCGACGGGATTTGCCGTACCGTCAATGTCGGGCGTTCCGTTGATGTCGCGGTGTGGATGGAGCAGTGCGTCTATATCCGGCGGGCGGCGTTGCTTGCGGAGCGGGACTTCGATCCGCGCGATTTCTGCCAACGCGCCTCGGCTATCGGTTGGCGGCACCGTCTGGCCTGCGATACGTTTGCCCTTTGCAACGGAGCGCCGGGCGTCATGGCGGCGGACGCCATCCCGTTCCAGTTCGCCGCGACCGCGGCGCTGTTCCGAGAGTCGAAGTTGCCGGTTATTCTGATGATCACGCACGGCTTCGGCGGCGGCGTCAGACGCCATATCGATAGTTTGGTAGAACGTTATCGCGATACCGCACGGGTGCTGCTGCTGGAGGGAACCGATCGCGGCGCGGCCTTGTCGGTCGCGGCCTTCCCCGATCGCCCCGTGCTGACGTTACCCGCGGACCGGCTCGACGATCTTGTCACCGTGCTCCGGGCCGCCAACCTGTGCCGCGTTCACATCCATCATCTGCTGCAGATGGATATCGACATTCGTGCTCTGGTACATCGACTTGGCGTGCCGTTCGATGTGACTGTGCACGACTATTATGCCATTTGCCCGCAGATAAATCTTTTGCGTTGGGATGTGGGACTTTACTGCGGCGAACCTGGGCCGGCGGCCTGCAACGCCTGCATCGCCGATCAAAGCTCGCACGGAGCCAGGGACATTGTTTCCTGGAGGCGAGACTGGGCGTGGCAGTTCATGGAGGCGGATCGAGTCATTTGTCCGAGCGCAGACGTGAAAGCGCGGCTGGATCGGCACGGTGTGGGCGAGCAGGCGCTCGTTGTTCCTCATGAGCAACAGACGGACACCGTCTGGACTACGCGCCTGCCGGATTTTCCCGCGCCGCCGCTGCGGATTGTGCTCCTTGGGGTGCTCGCAAATCACAAGGGTGCCCGCGCCGTCGCCGAGGTCGCGGAGGCTGTCGCGCCCGGAACGATTGAACTCCATTTGATCGGACATCTGGAGGCCAGCTTTCCGCAACCCGTTCGGAAATTGATCAAGGCGACGGGACCATACCACGACCGCGACCTGCCGGCGCTGCTGCGAGGGATCGACCCGCATGTCTTCTGGTTTCCTTCGTCCGCGCCCGAAACCTACAGCTATACACTCAGTACTGCGATAGCCACGGGGCTGCCGATCGTGGCCACCGATCTTGGGTCGTTTACCGAACGTCTCTGCGGGCGGCCTTATTCCTGGCTGGTGGATCACCGCGCCTCCTCAACGGACTGGCTGGCGACCTTCGACGCGGTACGGGCGAGCCTGCGCGACCGTGCGGATCAGCCGCAGACACCGCGCCCGCTGGCGGTTTCAGACTTTTACACCGATCGCTACCTGGCGCGGTCTGACGGTCCGGTGCGCGACATCACGGGTCGGCCTCGAAGGCCCAGGATCGCGATCGTCCCGGAACGATACAGTACCGGCGGTTTGACGCCATGCGCCTACATCCGGTTGCTTCAGCCGCTGGATCATCCGGCGATCGGCGGCACGTTCGA
>JBEKLE010000230.1:0-9986 GCA_050010355.1 Rhodopila sp.
GGCCGGCCACGACGCCATCGCCGCGCAGTTGACGGCCATGAACAAACAGGTGGATGGGTTGGACGCCGAGGAGTCGCAGTTGCATCGACTGGAGCGCAACCGGGCGATTCTGGAAGACAATTACGAGGCAGTATCGAAAATTCTCGATGAGCGGCGGACGGTCGAAGCTGTGGAAGCCCACCGGGAATCCTCGGTGCGGGTGATCCAGCCGCCGCGCGTGCCGACATTGCCGCAGCCCACGCGGCGGCTGATCCTGATGGCGGGGATCGTGACCAGCATGTTGCTGTCGGTTGGTTCGATCCTGGCGTCCCATTTCTTCCGCGCTGTCTATCTGCGGCCCGAGGCTCTTGAGATGGACACCGGGCTTACGGTGCTCTCCTCGGTGCCGGAGATGCCGTCAATCGTCGGGCCGACGTCGTCGGTGCTCGTGGTCCCCATTTGATATAAGCCCCAACCTTGCCGAATTGCTGCTGCATCTGCACGCGGCCCCAGTTGTGCAGCGTCAGTTGGACTTTGCAGCGATTTGACTGTTGACCCTCGGTATTGCTCGGTGTTTCATGTAAGTTGGAGTGGCTGACGACAAGTTTCGATTATGTTGCGTTGTCGATACGCCAACTTAGTATTTCACTTCAATACTCTGGTCCAAAAGGCTGGTTGGGAGATTCTATCTGGCAACCCGCTTCGGGACATCCTGAATGTCCGATAGCTTAAACCGCCGGGTTCACATGACCCTCCGCAGAATTTTCGGGGTGCATCTCACTTGAAATTGTGGGCCTGTCGAACGCGGTCGGTTCACGTTATGGTGACAGGTCCATAAGGGGCTAGCGCGAACGCCCATTTGTGATGCACTTCACCGACACCTCCGTGGACTCTTAGATGCGGCCGCCATCGAGTTTGATGAAGAGTGCGACGGTGCCGGACAGGGCGCCTGTACCGGCCGATCCGGGTCCTCCAGAGACCTATCTGGACCTCTACGGCTTGTCGAAGCCGCCTTTCAGCGGGGCACCGGAGCAGGGGCGTTATACGCTGTTCGGCACCCACCGGCGCGCGTTCGAGCTGGTAAGCGAACATGTGGCGGCCGGCAACGGCATGATCCTGCTGCAGGGCGAGCAAGGTGTCGGCAAGACGGCGACTTTGCGATCGGTTGCCGCCGCCGCGGCTGAATCGGGTGTCCGAACCATCTTCGTGTCCGCGCCTCCGAACGGCCGCATCAGTCTCATGCAGCTTATGTCGGCACTCGGGGGCCGCCCCAGCGCCGAGAAGGCGACCGCCGATGGGCTGATCACCCAATTCCTGGCGCAGCCGCGCAAAGCACTGCTGGTCGATGACATCGACCTGATGCCGGCAGATTGCGTGCGCCTGCTTCTGACACTGGCGCAACGGACGCCGAATGATCCCGGCGGCCCGGCCATCGTTTTGAGCACCTCGGCCGATCTGACGTTGATGCGCGACCCAAAGCGGCCGGAACTTGGCGAACTCGTCAGCCTCGCGGGCAACACAGTGCGGCTGTCGCGCCTCGATCCAACCGAGATCCGGCAGTATATCGAGAGATCGTTCTGGATCGCTGGCGGGACGACGCGCCGTTTGATCGCCCCCGACGCCATGAAGGTCATCGTAACCCAAACCAGTGGAGTGCCCGGCACCGCCAACCGGCTGATGGAGGCCGTGCTCACGGCGGGATTTGCGCGCGGCGATCCGATGATCACCGCAAAAACCGTCGCCGCCGCGATGGGACCAACCGCGTCGCGGCCTCGCTACCGTGCAAGCCAGCCGTCCGATGTGGCGGGGCAACTGGTGCAGATCGCGGGGATTGGCTTGCTCGCACTGGGAGCCTCGGCGTTTTTGTATCGGGGATTAAGCGAGCAGGCCGGTCGCGGGTTCTCCGCGTCTCACAAGCCGGTCTCCTCAGCCGTTCCTCCAGCGCCACCTGTCGTTACGACGGCGACACAGGAGCCGCCGGTCGCCGCGCCGGATCCGGAACCGCCGCCGGTAGCGAAGCCGGCCGGGGCCTTGCCGCCAGAGTTGGTAGCCGCGTTGATGAAGCGCGGTGATCAAGCCTTTGGTTTTGGGGATGTTGCCGCTGCTCGGCTGTTGTACCAGCGTGCCGCCGACGCAGGGAACGGGCCAGCCGCAACTGCCTTAGGCCGGACGTATGATCCAGTATTTGCGGCGCCGGGAGGCAAACCGGATGCCGCCCGTGCATCGGAATGGTATCAAAAGGCGATCATGCTCGGTGATCCGCACGCCGCCGACCTGCTGATGCGGCTTGGCGGCCAACAACATGTCGCGCCGGATTGAGCCGGCGTCACGATATCCAGGGCTGAGGCCTGCTAAGGATTCCTGAACTCGATATCCTGCGCGCCCTGCCACAACACCATCTTTCCGAGAGCCACGAGGTTTTCGTTGCCTTCGACGACAGTCAGGAAGTGGTTGCCCGCCAACTGGCCCATTTTGCTGGCGAACTGGACGCCGCCGTAGGCCAGCAGGATTTCAGTTTCGGAAATCCCGCCCGGATACAGCAGGAACTGGCCGGGTGCGGGATAGCTGGTGTGGTTCTCGAACTTCAGGCCAAGGTCAAGGTCGCCGAGCGGAATCCAGCAGCCCTCACCGCTCCAGCGGACATGAATGATACGCTCGCGGTACGGCAGCAGGGACTGGAATTTCGCGCAGGTTTTCGGTGCGTTTTCGATCTCGAACCGCGCCTTAAAGGTGTACGGGCCGGCGATGATATCGATCAGGCTCATGATGTCTCCGCATGACTGGGAAGGCGCCGGCTCAGACCAGGAAAGTGCTGGCGTCGAAGCCGAACGGGAGGTTTCCGGTCGGTTTGATCAGGTCGTAGGGCCCGCGCGCCAGGAACTGTCCGCTGCCGGGTTCGGCCTGCACGATGCCGTCCTGCATCACCACGTCCCCACGGCGAATGGTGCTGACGGGCCAGCCGGTCACCTCCAGGCCTTCATACGGCGTGTAGTCGATGATGTGCTGCATCAGGTTATTCGTTATTGTAACAGTCTTCTTGGCGTCCCACAGCACAAGGTCGGCATCCGCACCCGGCGCGATGGTGCCCTTGCGCGGATACAGCCCGAACAGGCGCGCCGGATTGGTCGCGATCAGCCGCACGAAAGCGCAGGGATCGATCCGCCCCTTCGATATGCCCTCGCTGAACAGGATTGGAAGGCGGGAGCCAAGGCCCGGAACGCCGTTCGGAATATCGCGGAACGGCGCATCGACTCCGTGCACGCGTTTGCCGGCCGGGGTTTCGTAACTCCAGCCGCTATGGTCGGACGAAGCCACATCCAGCACGCCAGCGCGGACCGTCTTCCAGAGCCCCTCGCTGGCCGCTGCGTCACGCGGCGCCGGGCTGCACATGAACTTGGCGCCCTCGAAGCCCGGCCGGTCCATATGATCGGCTGAAAGAACGAAATACTGCGGGCAGGTTTCACCCCATACCTTCAGGCCGCGCGCCTGCGCCCGAGCGATCTCTTCGGCAACTTCGGGACAGGAGACGTGAAAGATCTGGATCGGTTGGTCAACCAACTCGGCCAGTGCGATCGCCCGATGCGTCGCCTCCCGCTCGATCATGCTTGGCCGCGCCCATGCATGGTACTTCGGCGCCGTCCGCTCGTCGGCGAGCAGCGCCGCCGTCCGCCAGCGGATCGCCTCATAGTTTTCGCAGTGCACGGTGACCAGCGCGCCGGTGCGACGCGCCGCCGCCAGTACGCGCAGGAACTGCCGATCGTCCAAGTGCAGCGGGTCGTAGGTGAGAAACACCTTCAGGCTGCGCACGCCGGAGGCAACGACTTGCGGCACCTCGTTGAAGATCACCTCGTCCGACGCATCTGTAATGATCTGATGGAAGGTGTAATCCACCATCGCCTTGGCCGCGCGGCGGCGATACTCCGCCAGCGGCTCCAGGATGCCGTGCCCCTTGAACTGGGTGGAGAACGTAATGACGCTGGTCGTCCCCCCTGCCAGGGCCGAAGTGCTGCCGGTGATGAAGTTCTCCTCGTCGGCGCCGCCGCCCCTCTGTAACTGCTCGATGTGGCAGTGCGAGTCGACGCCGCCCGGCATGACGAGAAGCCCGTGCGCGTCAACCGTGCGCTCGCCGCGCAGATTGACCCCGACGGCGGCGATCCGCCCGTCAACAACGCCAACGTCGGCCTGAAACATGTCCGCCGGCGTGACCACCGTGCCGCCGGCGATCACCAGATCATAGTCAGCCATGACTGAATGTCCTTATCCCGCGTGCAGCGCTTTCGCAGCCGCATTGTGTCGCCGAACAAGGGCTGCCATGTCCAGTCCCGGGATTTTACCGTCCTCAACGACCCATTGCCCGCCCACCATCACGCGGTCCGCGTGGTGCGCGCCGCAGACCACGACTGCGGCAACCGGGTCGAGCGCACCGGAAAACCGCAGTTCGTCCATCTTGAACATCGCGAGGTCGGCCTGCATGCCGACTGCGATGCGGCCGAGTTCGGGGCGCCCGATGCAGGCGGCGGAGCCCTGTGTGGCCCAGCGGAGGGCGTCCTTGTGGCTGACTTTCTCCACGCCGTAGCGGTTCCGTTGCAGGAGGAAGGCAGCGCGGACTTCCTGGATCAGGTTGGAAGCGTTGTTGGACGCGGACCCGTCGACGCCGAGCCCGACCGACATGCCGGCCTGTTCCATCTCGCAGACCATGCAGGTGCCGCTGGCGAGAATCTGGTTGCTGCACGGGCAATGGGTCACGCACGTGCCCGCTTTCGCCATGCGGCTGATTTCGCTGGCGTTGAAATGGATGCCATGCGCGAGCCATGTACGATCGCCCAGCCAGCCGCACTGATCGAGGTAGTCGAGCGGGCGGCAGCCGAAGGTCGCCAGACAGAACGCTTCCTCATCCGCCGTTTCGGCCAGATGGGTGTGCAGCCGGACGCCGGTTCGCTGGGCCAGCGCCGCGGTGGCACTCATCAGCGACCTGGTAACCGAGAACGGGGAGCACGGCGCCAAAGCCACCTGCACCATCGCGCCGGGGGAGGCGTCGTGATAGCGGGCGATCAAGCGCTCGCTGTCGGCAAGGATGGTGTCCTCGTCCTGCACGACACTGTCCGGGGGCAGGCCGCCGTCGCGTTGCGACAGGTTCATCGACCCGCGCGTCAGGACCACGCGGATGCCCAGGCGCTGGGCCGCGGCGATTTCCGTGTCGATCGCGGTCTCCAGACCGGCGGGGAAAACGTAATGATGATCCGTCGTCGTGGTGCAGCCGGACAGCAGAAGCTCGGCCATCGCCACGGTGACGGCGGCGTCCAGCGAGTCGGGGGTCAGGCGTCCCCAGATCGGGTAGAGCGCCGTCAGCCAGGGGAACAGCGTCCGGTCCAGCGCGGCCGGGCTTGCCCGGGTCAGTGTCTGGTAGAAGTGGTGATGGGTGTTGATCAGACCGGGCAGGACGGTGTGCCCACTGGCATCGAACACCGTCGTGTCCGGCGTGACGGGTTCGGCACCGCTTGGAACGAGTTCGACGATACGGCCGCCGCTGACGACGATGCCGCGTTCCGCGCCGTCGGCCAGGATGCCGAGCGGGTCTTTGATCCAAAGGGTCATGGTGCCTCGATCAAGCTGACATGCGCGGCGACGACCCGCCATCCAGTCGGGGTCCGCACCCAGGTCTGCATCTGGCGGCCGACCTTGCCGGGCGCCGTGTCCCGGTGAAACAGGGTGGATGCGGTGGCGAAGTCCCGGCCGAACGTGGTGATGACGGTGCGGGATGTGGTTCGCGCCAGACCGACCGGGGAGCGCGCCGCACGGAAGGCGCCGATCTCGTCGTATCCGTAAAGGTTTTCGGTCATGCCGTAACGGATCGTGTGCGCGCTGTCCCAGAACAGCGCCTGCAATGCGTCCACGTCGTTGCTGACGAGCGCCGCTTCATACCGCCCGAACGCTGTTTCGACCTCGGCTTTGACGTCGGGCAGGTTGATGTCCATCGGTCAGCCATCCAGCTTCGGCAATGGTGCAGCAGCGACGCCGGACGCTTCCAGTGCTCGGGCGATCCGTAGCGCGAGATCTTCGCGCCAGGGAGCGGTGATGATCTGCACGCCGATCGGCAGGCCGGCGGCGGTGGGCACGGGGACAACGACAACCGGCAGTCCGATGAACGAGATCGGCTGGGTGTAGACGCCGATATTTGGTCGCAAGGGCATTTCCTTGCCGTCCAGCACAAAGGTTTTCTGGCCGATCAGCGGCGCGACGCAGGGGGTTGCAGGGGCAATGATGGCATCGACGCGCTGGAACAGCTTCAGGACCTCGTCACGGTACCAGCGGCGGAATTTCTGCGCCTGCACGACGGCGGCGGCGGGAATCAGGGTGCCGGCGATCAGCCGGTCGCGCACGTCGGGGTCGAAGTCGTCGGGCCGGGTGCGCAGACGGTCCAGATGCAACGCGGCGCCCTCGGTGGCCGTGATGATGTAGGCGGCGCTGCGGGCACGCTGGGCTTCGGAGATCGTTATGGTCTCGGACGCGGCGAGTGCGGCGGCTACGGCGTCGAGGGCGGCCAGGGCCTCGGGCGACGCGCCGGCGCGGAAATAGCCGCCGGCCGAGACGATGCGCAGGCCGCTGACGCCGCTGTTCAGGAGTCCGGCGACCGGATCGGCCGGGCGATCGACGCAAACCGGGTCAGCGGGGTCGTAACCCTGCATCGCGTCGTAGGCCAGCGCCAGGTCCGTTGTGGTGCGCGCCAGCGGACCCAGATGATCGAGGCTGGAAACGAACGGGAAGCTGCCGGCGCGTGTCAGGCGGCCGTAGGTCGGTTTCACGCCGAACAAGCCGCAGAACGAGGCCGGCACGCGGATCGAGCCGTTGGTGTCGGAGCCCAGCGCCAGCGGCACCAGTCCGCCGCCGACCGCGCTGCCGGACCCGCCCGAGGAGCCGCCGGTCATGCGCACCGTGTCGTGCGGATTCCTTGAGGGACCGTCATGCGCGTTCTCGCCGGTGAAGTCATAGGCGTATTCGCCCATGTTCAGGGCGCCGACGAGGATCGCGCCGGCCGCTTCCAGGCGGGCGATCAGCGGTGCATCGGCTGTCGCGGGCGGATCATCTCGGTTGATTTTCGATCCGGCGAGGGTGGAAATGCCTTTGATATCGATCAGATTTTTGACCGCGAACGGCACGCCGGCGAGCGGGCCTTTCGGCTTGCGTGACGCGTCGATCGCGGCAGCCCTGGTGCGTGCCCGGTCGGCCAGAACGGCGGTGAAGGCATTCAGCACCGGATTCAGCGATTCGATCCGGTCCAGGCAGGCGGTCACCACCGCAGTCGCGCTGGTGCGGCCAGATGCGACGGCGGCGGCGATTTCGGCGGCCGCGGTGAAGGCAGTCACGCTCGGAATACCGGGGCGGGGTCGAGGTGGTCGGGCAGGTCCGCCTCCAGAACCGTGGCGGCGTGGCCGAGCGAGATCGCGAGATGGATGCGCACCGCCTGCCACCACTCCGGCTTTATTTTGATTCCGGACACCGCCGTGCCGGCATCGATCAAGGCGTCCAACGCGGGTTCGTCCATTATCAGTCCTTGGGTTTCGTTCGCAGCCAGGTCCGCCAGCCGCCGAGATGAGTGATGTCGGGGGCGTCCCCGATACCGGCGGACTCTGCCAGGAAGCCGAGGGTCGGACCGTCGTCCAGTAACACGGTGCCGAAACCGAGCGGCGGAGGCACCTGGGTAAGCAGCGCGCCGACCGCGGATGTCGGCAGAGCCCAGACCTCGCCGGCGATCGCGGCGCCGTCCGAGGCGCGCACCAGACCGGGGCGGTTGCCCAGTGCGTAAAGGCGGTAGCCGGGCTGGGTGTTAGCCTCACGCAGGAGGCGACCACCCAGCGAGGTGATCTGATGGTTGAGCGGAAGACCGGCCATGTGGGCGCCGATGCAGAACAGGGCGGTTTCATCCGGCGCCAGCGGGTCCGGTTGGGCGGGGGGCGGCAGCGTCTGGCCGGTGGCGCCGACCGTTGTGGCGAAGTGCCGGTGCAGGGCGTCGGCCAGGGGCGCGAGGCGGCCCTCGGACCAGGCGGGACCGAGCAGGACGCCGCCGATCGGCGTGCCGTTTGGCGCGAAGCCGATCGGGACGGCGAACCCGGCCATGTCGCAGAGATTGGCGAAGTTGGTGAACGTGCCCAGGCGGATGTTGTGCCCAAGCGGGTCGGCTTCGACCTGGGCAAGGGTGGGGCAGAACGGGGCGGCGGGCAGCAGCAGGGTGTCGTATCGAGCGAACAGCAACGCAGCCTCGCGGCGGGCTTGTTGCAGCAGATGGAAGGCGTCGAAGGCATCGACGGCCAGCCGGGTCAGGCCGAGTTCCAGGGTTGTTCGGGTGGCGGGATAGAGCGCATCCGGACGAAGATCGAGCATCGACCGCAGGACGGCGGTTCGTTCCGCCACCCATGGACCGCCATAAAGCAACTGGGCGACGTTCAGGAAAATTTCAATGTTGGTTGGAACGGCGTTCAGGAAAGCTCCGGCCTGCCGGTATGCCGCGGCGACCTCGGCGTCGCACAATGCGGCCACGTCCGCCATCGCAACGCTGGTCAGCGCTGTTCCGCGTCGAAGGTGGGGGAATGGCGGGTGGCGCGAATAGGGGTCCTGGGCGTCGAAACCGACGATCAGCCGCTGCACGGCGAGTGCTTCGTCGACTGATCTGGCAAAGACCGAGATCGTGTCGATCGAGCGGCACGCCGGCACCAGCCCCGTGGCGGATACGCTGCCCGGGGTTGGTTTCAGTCCGACGATATTTCCGAACGCCGCTGGCACGCGGCCCGAGCCGGCGGTGTCAGTGCCCAGGGCGAATGGAACGATACCGGCGGCAACCACGCAGGCGGAGCCTGACGATGATCCCCCAGGGACGAGCTTCGGGCCGAAGACGTTGCGAGGGATGCCGTACGGGCTGCGCGTGCCGACCAGACCGGTGGCGAACTGATCGAGGTTGGTCTTGCCGAGCAGGACCGCTCCGGCGTCGAGGAGGCGACGAACCGCGGGTGCATCCGTTTCGGGGGTGTAGGCGAAAGCCGGGCACGCGGCGGTGGTTGGCATTCCCGCGACGTCGATATTGTCCTTCACCGCGAACGGCACGCCCCATAGTGGGCGACCGTTCGGTCCCTCGGATTCCAGGGCGTGAGCTTCCGCGAGGATCACTTCGTCGGGCCGCCGGAAGATCCAGATCGCCGGATCGGCGTGCGCATGGTCAGCGGCGATCGCCGCCTCCGCCATCTTCACAGGCGTCAAGCGGCCTCCCGCACGTGGTCGCTGTGCAGAAGTGAGGCCAGATGACGGCGGATGTCGTTGAATTCGGGCGATGACACGTCGCGGGGACGCTCCAGCGTGATGGTCTCTTCGGCCGTGATCCGGCCGGGGCCGGGAGACATTACAACCACTCGGTCGGCGAGGAAAATGGCTTCTTCAAGCGAGTGGGTGACGAACACGACGCTCAGCCCGGTGGCGCGCCAGATAGACAGAAGCTCGTCCTGCAGGCGTTCACGGGTCATGGCGTCGAGGGCGCCGAAGGGTTCGTCCATCAATGCCATCTGGGCATCGTTGGCGAGCACGCGGCCGATGGCGACACGCTGCTTCATGCCGCCGGATAGTTGGTGCGGGTAGCTGTCGGCGAAGCGGTCGAGGCCCATCATGGTGACGAAGCGATCGGCGGTGGCCATGGCTTCGGATTTGGGCTTGCCACGGGCGATCGGGCCGAAGGCGATGTTTTTCCGGATCGTGAGCCAGGGGAACAGGCCGTAGTCCTGGAACACCATGCCTCGGTCGGGGCCGGGGCCGGTCACTGGCTGGCCGCGCATCGTGATCTGGCCGGTGGTGACGGTCTCGAAGCCGGCGATCATGCGCAGGAGGGTGGATTTGCCGCAGCCGGAGGCGCCGATCAGGCAGACGAATTCGCCCTTGGCGATCGTGAGGTTGGCGTTGCGCAGGGCCTCGATCCCGCCGGGGTAGATCTTTCCGGTGTTGATTGCCTGGAGGAGGGGGTCAGTCAT
>JBEKLE010000231.1:0-10339 GCA_050010355.1 Rhodopila sp.
CGCGACTTCCTGGTGCCGGCTCGGCTGCATCCGGGCAGGTTCTACGCATTGCCGCAGGCGCCGCAGCAGTTCAAGCAGTTGCTCATGGTCGCCGGCTTCGACCGGTATTTTCAGATTGCGCCGTGTTTCCGCGACGAGGCCTCAAGGGCGGACCGCTCGCCCGGCGAGTTCTATCAGCTCGACTTCGAGATGAGCTACGTGACGCAGGATGATGTGTTCAACACGATCGAACCGGTCATCGCGGGCGTGTTCGAGGAATTCGCCGGAGGGCGGGCGGTCACCAGACCGCCGTTCCCACGCATCCCGTACGACCAGGCGATGCTGGAATTCGGGTCCGACAAGCCCGACTTGCGTAATCCGATCCGCATCGTGGATGTGACCGAGCAGTATGCGGGCTCGAGGTTTGGGCTTTTTGCGCGGATCGCGGCGTCCGGGGGGATCGTGCGGGCGATCCCGGCGCCGGGTGCGGGTTCGCAGCCGCGCAGTTTCTTCGACAAACTGAACGACTGGGCCAAGGCCGAGGGCCAGGGCGGCCGAGGGGCCGAAGGGGCCGATCGCCCGCAATCTGGAGGCGGACCGGGCGGAGGCCATCCGCGCGGCCTGCGGGCTGAATGCCGGCGACGCCGTGTTCTTCGTCGCCGGCAAGAAGGATGTGTCGGAAAGGTTCGCCGGCACCGTCCGCACGCGGCTGTGCGACGACCTCGGGTTGCTGGAACAGGGCACGTTCCGGTTCTGCTGGGTCACCGACTTCCCGATGTTCGAGCTGAACGAGGAAACCGGCCTGGTCGATTTCAGCCACAACCCGTTCAGCATGCCGCAAGGCGAACTGGAAGCGCTGAACTCCCAGGATCCGCTGACCATCAAGGCGTTCCAGTACGACATCGTCTGCAACGGGATCGAGCTCTCGTCGGGCGCGATCCGCAACCATCGGCCGGACATCATGATCCGCGCCTTCGAGATCGCCGGCTATACCGCGGCGGACGTGGAGGCTCGGTTTGGCGGGATGCTGAATGCGTTCCGGTATGGGGCGCCGCCGCATGGCGGATCGGCCCCCGGCATCGACCGCATGGTGATGCTGCTGGCGGACGAACCGAACATCCGGGAAGTCATCCTGTTCCCGCTGAACCAGCAGGGCGAGGACCTGATGATGGGTGCGCCTGCCGAAATCACGCCGGCGCGTCTGAAGGAACTATCGCTGAAGATCGACATCCCGACAGCCAAGCCCAGGGTGACGTCCGCGCCGGCCGCCGCGACAAAGGTCACGGGTGGCTGAGGCGACACGAAACCAGCCCGCGAGCGGTGGCGCAGTGTCACCGCGCGGGCCTATTGTCGGCCGCCCATTTGTGGCGACCTTTCCAGCGGAGTCCTGTATGCGCCTTTCCGCCGCCTTCGGCGCACTGCTTCTGACCGCCGTGATCGCGGTCCAGCCAGCCGCCGCGGCCATGGCTCCGGCTCCCCCGCCGGCGCCCGCGGCGCTGTTGGCGCACAAGGCTTTGTATACATTAACACTCGACACCGCAAAAAGCGGCGATGTCATCGCGGCCCGCGGCACCATGGGCTATGAAGTGACGGACGCCTGTGATGGCTGGGCGGTGCGTCAGCGCCTCACGATGACCATTACCAACGCCGACGGCCAGGACATCCAGATGTCCTCGGACTACGCCACCTGGGAATCGAAGGACGGTCTGAAGTTCCGCTTCCATATGCGGCAGACGACAGACACGGCGGTCACCAGCCAGACCGACGGCGAGGCCTCCCTGGAGAAGACCGGGAGCCCCGGCGAGGCGCGCTACACCTCACCTCACGACAGCACCAGCCCGCTGCCCGCCGGCACTGTGTTCCCGATGGCGCACACTGCCGCGATCATCGCCGCGGCGCGCGACAAGAAACATTTCATCGGTCTGCCGCTGTTCGACGGCACCGATGAGAACGGTGTCGAGGACAGCTTCATCGTGGTGCTCGACTGGAAGCCGCCGATGCAGGTCAAGTGGCCGTCGTTGTCGGCGCTGGCAAGCACGAAGGTCCACATCACGTTCTTCGACCACGGGCCGGAGGCCGTCACGCCGTCCTATGAGGTCGGCATGCGGTATTGGGAAAACGGAGTGGCGGACGACATGAAAATGAATTTCGGCGACTTTGTGATGGACGCGAAAATGAAGGACTTCGCCCCGCAACCCCGCCGGTGCTAGCGGGTTGATCATGCCGGTCCCGCGCCAAGCGCGCTCGGCCCGCGCTTTTCGGACCGTCCCCGCGGTACCATCGCCCGGTCGCTATTCAGCCGAGATGGGTGTCACCGGCTGCGAGGCGCTTGCCTGGACATCAGATCGATCCTAAGGTCGCAATCAGCGGGTTTGGGTCAGCGCTATGTCGTGATCACCAGAACACCGCAAGTCAATCAGGAGAGGAGCAAAATGTCATGTCTTTCATAGTCTGGGCCTGGATACTCCTTGGTTCTGCAGGTGCCGTTCTGTATCTACTGAAAATGGAATAGACCCTCCCGGCCTCGCATAACTTGGAAGTCGCTACCAAAGGTGGGTTGGAGACACGTGTTAATGTGTAGCGGCGCGCAGTAATAGACGCGTTGACGCGCAACAAATAATCTTTTCCGGCGCACATCGGCTGAGTGCCGCGCGACGGTGGTCGGCTATGTGTGGGATATCCGATTTGGTCGGCCTGCGGGCGGGTTTAGCTCAACCGCAGGTCGGCCAAACCGGCCGTTCAATCCCGTTGATCGGCTATGATTCGAGCAGCCGTCGCAGCAGTTCCACGTCTTCGGCGAAGTTGCCGTCACGCTCCATCAGTTCGGTGACGCGGGAGACCGCGTGCATGACCGTGGTGTGGTCGCGGTTACCGAACTTGCGGCCGATTTCCGGCAGGCTGCGGCTGGTGAGCTGTTTGGCGAGATACATCGCGACCTGTCGCGGTCGCGCCACCGCGCGGGCCCGCCTCGCGGAGGACATGTCAGTCAATCTTATACTGTAATGTTCTGCGACTTTCTTCTGGATTTCTTCAATCGTGACCCGGCGGTCATGCGCCTTGAGAATATCGTGTAATACTTCGTGCGTTGATTCCAAGGTCACGGGCCGGTTGAACAGGTTCGAATGGGCTACCAAACGGTTCAGAGCACCTTCCAGTTCCCGGACATTGGAGGTGATTTTGTGGGCCAGGAACTCCATCACCTTGACCGGCACGTCGACCGCGGCGCGCGCTGCCTTCGCCTCGAGGATCGAGATGCGCAGTTCGTAGGTTGTGGAGTGCAGGTCGGCGACCATGCCACAGCCCAGACGGGTGCGCAGCCGGTGCTCAAGGCCGTTCAGGTCCGAGGGTGACTTGTCGGCCGAGACGACGATCTGCTTCCCCTGCTCGACCAGGTAGTTGAAAGTGTGGAAAAACTCTTCCTGCGTGTTGTCCTTGCCGATGAGGAACTGCAGATCGTCGATCATCAGAACGTCGACGCTGCGGAGGTTCTCCTTGAACTCCATGGTTGACTGGCTGCGGATCGCGGCGATGAACCGATACATGAACTTCTCGGCCGACATATACGCAACCGAGACAGGATCGCTGGTCCGGTCGGTCAGTTCCCACGCGATCGCGTGCATCAGGTGGGTCTTGCCCAGTCCGACCCCGCCGTAGAGAAACAGGGGATTGAAGCCCGGGCTGGACGGATGTTCGGCGACCCGGCGGGCGCAGGCGTAGGCGAATTCATTTGGCTTTCCGACTACGAATCCTTCGAATGTGAAGCGGGGATCGAGTGGCGCCGCGAGGTCGGATCGGGGTTCCATTCGATCGTCCTGCCAGCCGGTCGCGGGCGGTGCCGCGCGGGCCGGGGCGATCGGTTCCCGTATCGTCTCCTGTATCGTTTCCAGTTCAGTTTCCTTGAGGATCTCCCTGGGGATCGCCACGCCATCAGCCGCCACGCGATCAGCCGCCACGTCAGCCAGCGGCAAAGGCAGCGTGGTGGCACCCACTCGGATGTCAACGCGCCGGATGGAGGGATTCTCCGATTGCCAAATCGCCCTGAGGCGGTCGCCATAGCGTGTTGAAACCCAGTCACGCAGGAACCGGGTCGGCAAGGTGACCGTAATCTCATCGCCATCAAGGCCCGCCAGGCTCATTTGGCGCAGCCATGTGCGGTATTCGACCTCACCCACCTCGGCCTGCAAGCGTCCCTTGATCCTCGTCCATTGGACCGCCAGTTGTGGCATTTCCACGAGCTCAGTCTCCGTCGTGGTCATCCAAAACTCCCTTGCGTTGGCTGTGAGCCGCCCAGATCGATTTTACTAACCATCGGTGCGTTAACGGCCAGCCGTTGCCTCATTCTTGGTCCCCGCGGAACGCAGTTTTCCGGACCCTTCGGGAGGGCTTGACGTTCGGTATGACTGCTGTCCGGTTGACGGGTCAAATTATGTCAGAGTTCAGGAGGTAGGCAATCAAAAACTGCCGCTGGGCAGTCAAAAGCAAACAAACGAAATAACATTATCATATGGGATACTATTCATAAAAACGACTGCGCACGCGTTAGTAAAGACTCACGCGAGCTTATGGCATAACGATAGCAATAAAGTAATGAATTTCCAGACCACAATGGAGAATGCGCGTCCGGTGGGAACTGGTCAACCCTGCCAAGTCGACCTTTTCCTGTTTCTCACGCGCTCGGCAGCGCCTTGATCCGAGCGGACAGGCGCGACAGCTTACGCGCCACCGTGTTGGCGTGGATTACGCCCTTGCCCGACGCGCGCTGCATCTCCGGCTGGGCATCGCGCAATGCCACAGCCGCGGCTGACTTGTCGCCGCTCGCGATGGCCGTTTCCACCTTCTTAACGAAGGTACGCATGCGCGATTTCCGCGCCTGGTTTCGCGCAGTGCGAGTTACAGTCTGCCGGATGCGCTTTCGCGCCGATGCGGTATTGGCCATACGTTCTTCGATCACAAGTTAGAAAAAGCCAAACCGGAAGCGGTCCGCGGACCGAGGCCGATCTGGCGTACAACGCCCGTTTACCGGCCACACCCTGAAAAGTCAAGTTCGTTGCTCACACTTCGTTGCTCACACACGCGTGGCTGCTGCGGGGGTCATACCAGCCGGCAGAGAGACTGATCCTTAAGCACCGGCCTCGGCACGTCATCATCGGCATAATGCGCGCAGGGTCGGCGTGGCGGCTGCGCGCAAAATCAATGAGATGCCAGCCGGCCGATCGTCGATTGAAGAGTCGGTCTTTCGGCCGGCTGGTAGTGCGGAAACGCCAAAGCGAGGCGTGGGGTCCGGCCGGCGCCCGCATGACGAGGGTGCATGCCCGGGGCTCGGTTTCAACGCGTGCCGGGATCACAGGACCGGAACGCCGCCCTGCTTCGCCTTCTCCTCCGGTTCGACATGGATCGTGATCATCAGGTGATCCATCTCGGCCTTGAGCGTATCCTCGATCCTGTCGCATATTTGGTGCGCAGAAGCAACGGTCATGCTGCCCGGCACCACGAGATGGAATTCCAGGAACGTCAGCCGCCCGGCATGGCGGGTGCGCAGATCGTGTGCCTCGATCGCGCCGGCGGCGCTGTTGGCGACCAGTTCCCTGATCCGGTTGACCACCGCCGGTTCGGGTGCCGCATCCATCAGGCCGCTGACCGAGGTCGAAATCACCCGGATGCCTGACCATAGCACATAGACCCCGGTGGCCGCAGCCAGCAGCGGATCCAGGATCAACTGCCCGGTGAACACTGCCAGCAGCACGCCGGCGGCGATTCCGACGGACGTCACCACGTCGGCCAGCAGATGGCGCCCATCAGCCGTCAGCACCGGGGACCGCAGGCGTCGGCCCGCCGCCATCAGCACCGCCGACCAGACGGCGTTGATCACGGTCGCCGAGCCGTTCAGCGCGACGCCGCGGAACGGCGCTTCCAGCGAGCGGACGCGCCACCAGCCGTGCCATGCCTCGTTGAAGATCAGCAGGGCTGCGACGGTAATCAGAGTCCCCTCGATGACCGCGGCGAAGAACTCCGCCTTGTCATGGCCATAAGGGTGGTTCGCGTCAGCCGGGCGGGCGGCGAAGCGCAGCGCGATCCACGCGATCAGGCTGGCCGCGACATTGACGGTACTCTCCAGTGCGTCGGAATACAGGGCGGCGCTGCCGGTCAGCCACCAGGCAGCGCCTTTAAGACCGAGCACAAGACAGCCCGCAAGCAAGCTGCCTTGTGCAAAACGCTCCCCGCTGGTCATGGCGACGGCGCGTAGCACATCACGTCGCGCCCGTCAGCCAGCGGCCGGCCGGCGGTTCCGCCGTCGGTTGCCGCTTCGGCCCGGCGCGTAATGCCCGATGTCCTGTTTTTGGGTCTGGTACGGGAAATTGAGCGGAACCTGCGAGTATGGGGGCTGTCGGCAAGCAGAACCGGACGGGCAGCCCCGATTGCTCTGGTCGATTCGAGGCGCAGCCGTGCTTGCCGCTGTTCGTCAAGAGGTATTATCGGGGCGAGCATGCTGTAATATCGACGAACTTTGAACCAGCTCGATTTGCTGCTTCGGGATTTGGCGGTAGCGGCACGCGTCGGCGCACGCTATTTAGCCGGTCATATTTCGGAGGAACAAGCGTATGCGTCGATTCGTGAGTGCCTTGGCCGCGTTAACTCTGCTGTCCGCCCAGCCGGTGCTGGCGCAGCGTCAATGCTCGTCGGTGTCGGACCAATCGGCGTTTGAGGTCCAGGCGTTGCGCAGCGAATTGATGGTGCTGGCGACAGGCTGTCATTACGATGAGCGGTACAACGCGTTCATCCGGCGGTATCAGGCCGACCTTCAGGCCAATGAACGGGCGATTAACGCGTATTTCCAGCACCGCTACGGACGGGCCGCACAGGCTGAGCACGACCGGTTCGTGACGGACCTGGCGAATGCGATCTCTCGCCAGGGGAGCGACCTGGGCGGCGATTTCTGCCCGCGCAACGGCCTGATCTTCAACGAGGTGCTTGCGCTGCAATCGGCGGCGGAACTGACCGACTTCGCCGCGGGGAAGGATCTGGTGCCGGGTTCAGTGGAAATCTGCACACCAGCGGCATCCCCTGCGGTCACGGCCCGTAAGGCAATGGCTTCAGCCGCCAGAAAAAAGAACTAAAGCCCGCCCTTTCAGACTGACTGCGAAATCAGGTCGAACAAAGCCCGGGGTTCGTACCCCGGGCGCTTAAATGGTCGGGATCAAAGGACGGAGCCGGCCGTTAACGGGACCGGCGTATCCGTGCCCACGGGACAGAAAGTCCCCTAATTGTTATTGCGGTTGCCCAGAAGCTGCAGCAGCATCATGAACAGGTTGATGAAGTTCAGGTAAAGGCTCAGCGCATCATAGACGCTGCGCTTGTTGGCGCTGTCGGTGCCTTCCGCATAAGCGAACTGCAGATAGCCAGCCTTGATCCGCTGCGTGTCATACGCGGTAAGGCCGGTAAACACGACGACGCCGATGATGCTGACGGCGAACTGCAGCGCGGTGCTCTGGAAGAACATGTTCACCAGGCTGGCGATGATGATCCCGAACAGCCCCATCATCAGGAAGCTGCCCATTCGGCTGAGGTCGGCCTTTGTCGTGTAGCCGTAAAGGCTGGTCGCAGCGAAGGTCGCGGCGGTGATGAAGAACACCCGCACGATCGACTCACTGGTGTAGACCAGGAAGATGTTCACCAGGCTGGCGCCCATCGCGGCGCAGAACGCCCAGAACAGCGCCTGAGCAACCGGCGTTGACAGCTTGTTGACGCCCAGCGACAGGACCAGCACGAACGCAAGCGGCGCGAAGATCGCGATCATAGCCAGCGCCGTCGGGTGATGCGCGAACCCGAACGGGGTCTGCACCAGCGGATAGAAAGCGTTGATCAGGGCGGTGTTGGCAATGCCGTAAGCAACCACACCGGTCAGCAGCAGGCCGGATGCCATCCAGTTGTAAACCCGCAGCATGTACGCCCGTAGCCCAGCGTCGAAGACAGCCGTCGTGGCGGCGGACGCTCGCGGATAGGCCCCGAATTGCGGACTGTAAGCCATGGTTCCCTTTTCCTTTCGGGCGTGAGCCCGCGTTGGTTATACTCGATCGCCGGCGCTCGTGACACTACCAAGTAGCACCAACCAGGCCGGTAGAGACGTGGTCCGTCAGCGGGGCCGGACGGAGACCGGTTTAACGCGCTACTCGTTCCTCAAGAGTGACGCCGGCCTTGCCCGCAAAGCTGCTGCCGTTCCAGCATAGCCGAACAGCAGCATGAGTGCCAGCGCTCCCGCAAGTGTGCAAATAAGCGTTACAGGCAGAAAAATCCAGTCCGTGTGCATGATGTAATGTATCACCGCAAAGCTGGCGGCTGATCCGACTGTTGCGGCAATGACGCCAGCCACGAGGCCCAACAGGCCGAATTCGGTGAACCATGCCGCCCGGATCTGCGCCCGTGTGGCGCCGAGGGTCCTGAGGATCACCGCCTCCCGCACCCGGCGGCGCTGGCCGGCCGCCATCGCGCCGACCAGCACAAGCGTGCCGGCGAACAGCGTAAGCGCACCCGTGACGGTCAGCGCTGCGGCGACCTGGTTCAGCAGCGCGGCGACAGCGGCCAGTATGTCCTCGACGCGGATGCCGGTGACATTGGGCAGGGCGTCGGTGACGGCGCGCAGCAGACCGCCCTGATCCCGATCGGCGATACGCACCGTCGCGATGTGGGTATGCGGCGCGTGCGCGAGCAGGCCTGGGCTGGCGACCATGAAGTAGTTTATCCCCATCGACTGCCAGGCAATATCCCGCAGATTCGCGATCTTCAGGTCGATATCGCGGCCCAGGACGTTGACGCGAATGGTGTCGCCGATCCCGACGTGCCAGCCTTTCGCCAGGTCGGTGTCGAAGGACACCAGCGGCGGTCCGTCATAATCCGGGGACCACCACGTGCCCGCGACCAGGCGGGTGCCCTCGGGCGGAGTGGCGGCGTAGGTCAGGCCGCGGTCGCCACGCAGGGCCCATGCGGTGTCGGGGGTGGTCACCACCTGGTCGACCGGCACGCCTTTCACGGCCACAATCCGGGCGCGGAGTGACGGAACCTGGTGCATGGCCTCGACGCCGGGCTGGCCGCGCACGATGGCTTCGAAGCGCGGAAGCTGGTCGTTCTGGATATCGATAAAGAAGAAGCTGGGGGCGTTGGTGGGAAGCTGCTCCTGGATCTGGTGCTGCATATTGCCCTGGATCAGGGCGACCGCGGCAAGGGTAGACAGCCCCAGGCCGGCCGATAGCAATAATAAAGGTGTGGGCGCGCCGGGGCGGTGGAGGTTGCCGACGCCGAGACGGATTGCGGGAAACCGCGAGCCCGGTGCCAGACGAGCGAGACGCATCACGACCCATCCGCCGGCCTGAAACAACGCCAGCGTGGCGCCGGCGCCGACACAGAAATAGAGGGCAAAGAAGCGATCGGTGGCGGTGGCGACCGTCAGGCTGATCAAGGCGAGGGCCAGGGCCGCGTTCACTGTGATCAGGATGGCGGACGGGCGTGTCGCCTCGGGGATCAGGCCGTCGCGGAACAGGGCGCCGCCGGGAATCCGGGCAGCTCGCCCGAGCGGCCAGAGGGCGAAACAGAGGGCGATCAGCAGGCCGTAAGTCGCCGCCAGCAACAGCGGTCCGGGGTACAGACCCAGCACCGGGGGCACCGGCAGGATCGGGGTCAGGAAGCGGGAGCCCAGCAGTGGCAGGCCGGCTCCGGCGGCAAGGCCGAGGACGATGCCCGCGGCGGCGAGGGCCAGTACCTGGATCAGGCAAACACCGAAGACCAGGCGGGCCGAGGCGCCGAGGCAGCGCAGCGTCGCGATCGTCCGCGCCCGCGCATCCAGCCAGGCTCGGACGCCATTGGCGACACCGATGCCGCCGACGAGCAGAGATGTCAGCCCGACAAGCGTGAGGAACAGCGCCGTCTGGTCGATGAAGCGGCTGACGCCCGGGGCGGCGTCGGACGGGTCGCGGATGCGCCAGCCCCGGTTGGGAAATCTCTGCCGGATCTCCTGGCCGATGCGGGCCGGGTCTTTGGCCGTCAGGCGGATGGCGTAACGGACCATGGCGCCGGGCGAGATCAGGCCGGTCGATGGCAGCGCGTCGGTCGAGATCAGGACACGGGGGCCGAGGATGGCGGCGGTGGCGACGCGATCGGGTTCGCGGGTCAGCGTGCCGGCGACGCGGAACGTGGCGGTGCCGATTTTGGCCGTGTCGCCGGGATGCAGGCCAAGGCGGTCGAGGACGACCTGTTCCGCCAGCATGCCGAATTCGCCGGCCTTCTGTTCCAACGCTTCGGGCAGTGGCTGGGCGGGCGCGATGGTGGCGGAGCCGACGAGCGGCCATCGCGCGTCGACCGCTTTCAGTTC
>JBEKLE010000232.1:0-10400 GCA_050010355.1 Rhodopila sp.
GACGGCCTCGTCCAGCGTATAGGAAAGCGGCGAATGCGGTTCGGTGCGGCGAAAAAAGGCAGCAAGCGTTTCCAGGCTGCGCAGCGCACTCTCGCGCGTCATGGCCTGCGCCGAGGTCTCCGGCATCCCATCGGATGGAGTTCCGGTCGCCGAAGTTTCGCCGCCCGTTCCTGAAACCAGGCTGTCGTACTGCGCCGGCACGTCCGGCGCGTAAAGTGCGGCGATCTCCGCGATCTCTCGCACCAGATCGCGCACATGTGAGGTCGAGGGTGCATCGGCGCCCGCCTTCTCGTCTAGAACGTTCGCCATCGCCTGCCATGCGGCGAGGGCGTCGGCCGCATCTTCGCGCAGTTTGGCCATGCTTGAACGCCCAACGGTGCGTGCGTCCTTTTCGATGTCATCCCATGGAATCGTGCCGGTTGCGATTCGACTCTGTCTCGCCGCCGCATCCATGGTCGCCAGCCGGGCGGACGCTTGGTACTGATGCAGCGCGACCGGCGCGCCGGCGGTTCGGTGGAACAGCACGATCCGGAACAACGGGGCCATCAGCGACCCGCCGCCGCTGCGGCCGTTGAGTCCCGTTATCGGCGCAACCCTGGTTTCCACGCCGTACTCGTCGGGCAGCGGGTAGATATCGTTCC
The DNA here is from genome assembly GCA_050010355.1 of Rhodopila sp. Classification (GTDB taxonomy): domain Bacteria; phylum Pseudomonadota; class Alphaproteobacteria; order Acetobacterales; family Acetobacteraceae; genus Rhodopila. Next base: position 642 of record JBEKLE010000232.1, read on the forward strand.
AGTACCGATCGGCCAGCCCTTCCTTGGTCTGTTCCGTCAGTAACCGTATCGCAAGATCGCGCAATTGCCGCCATAACGGGGCCGGGTCGGCCGCGGGTGAATCCGGGTCGTTGGCTTCCATCTGTTTTTCCGCGTCGCGCGCTTCCGAACGGGCGTCGCGCAACCGGTTGTAGGGCGATTGCGCGGAATAATCCTCGCGCACGTCGACGCCCTGGGGAAGGGCGCCCGGTATCGGGGCTAACAGCGTATCGAGGGCGAAACCGTCGGGCAAACTCATGCTCTGCATCCACCCTATCATCTTGCAAGATTATCTTGATTGCGCAGGCATGACGCATCTTCGCGAGGCACTAGACAATCATTTGACTTAACACATAGGTTGACAGTCTGAGAAGACCGGCGGCCCCGCGATATCCCGGGCGATATCCCGGCCCGACGGCCGGATTACAGGGAATGAGATGGCTGGCATTGATCTGAAGCAGCTGGTGTCCAGGCTGAACGAGCCCTGCCGTCGCGCTCTGGAAGCCGCCGCGGGACTGACTTTGTCGCGAACCCATTACAATGTCGAAATAGAGCACTGGTTGCACACCCTGGCGGATCGGCCGGATGGGGACGTCACGGCGATCCTGCGTCATTACGAGATCGTTCCAGGGCGGCTCGCCGCCGACCTGAACCGCGCGCTGGAAAAGATGAAGACCGGCAACGGCCGGGCACCGTCGCTGTCACCCGAGCTGGTGGAGCTTGCCAAGCAGGCATGGCTGCTTGCATCGCTCGAGCATGGCCAGACGATGATCCGGTCGGGGCATCTGCTGTGGGCGTTGCTGGCCGACGAAACGCTGGCCCGTCACGCGCGCGACGCCTCCAGTCAGTTGCTGAAGATACCACCTGACCTGCTGAAGCGGGACTTCGCCGTTATCACCGCCAGCAGCACCGAGGCCGCGGCCGTCGCTCAGGGTCATGCCGCCGCGGCAGCGGTTGATCCCGCCGGCGGGCCGCGGGTCGCCTCCGGTGCTTTGGAACAGTTCACCACCGATCTGACTGCGCAGGCGCGCGCGGGCAAGATCGATCCGATCCTGGGACGTGACGCCGAAATCCGCCAGGTGATCGACATCCTGACGCGCCGGCGGCAGAACAACCCGATCCTCACCGGCGAGGCCGGGGTCGGAAAGACCGCGGTGGTGGAGGGGTTTGCCCTGCGGCTTGCGTCCGGCGACGTGCCCCCGGCGTTGCGGGGGGTGTCGGTGCGCACGCTCGATCTGGGCCTGCTGCAGGCCGGCGCCGGGGTGAAGGGCGAGTTCGAAAACCGCCTGCGCAACGTTATTGACGAGGTGAAGGCGAGCCCAAAGCCGATCATCATATTTATCGACGAGGCGCACACCTTGATTGGTGCCGGCGGCGCGGCGGGGCAGGGGGATGCGGCGAATTTGCTGAAGCCCGCGCTGGCGCGCGGCGAGTTGCGGACGATCGCGGCAACCACATGGGCGGAATATAAGAAGTACGTGGAAAAAGACCCGGCGCTGACACGGCGTTTCCAGGTGGTGAAGGTCGAGGAGCCATCCGAACCCATCGCCGTCGCGATGATCCGGGGTCTGGTGGGAACACTGGAAAAGCACCACAACGTGCGGATCCTCGATGCCGCGGTCAGCGAGGCGGTGCGGCTGTCAGCGCGCTACATTCCGTCCCGGCAACTGCCGGACAAGGCAGTCAGCCTGATCGACACGGCCTGCGCGCGGGTGGCCATGAGCCAGGCGGCGGTACCGGCGCCGATTGAAGACCGGGAGCGCCGGATCGCCCTGATCGAAACCGAGCTGGGTATTCTCGACCGGGAGATCGCGGCCGGTGAAAATCATGAGGTCCGGCGTGAAGCTTTGCGGTTGGAACGGGCCGGGCTTGCGGACATGCTGACCGGGCTGCACGACCGCTGGCAGCAGGAGAAGGTGCTGGCGGACCAGATCGCCGCGGCGCGCAAAGGCATCGAAAACACCGCTGGCCCGGCCGCCGCGGATCAGTTGCGTGGTCAGTTGGTTGAAGCCACCGACGCGCTGCGGGCGATGCAGGGCGACGAACCGCTGATCCATCCGGTGGTGGATGGCCAGGCGGTCGCCGAGGTCGTGGCGGGCTGGACCGGTATCCCGACCGGACGGATGCAGTCGAACGAGATTCGCACCGTCATGCAGTTGAAGGAACTCATGGAGCGGCGGATCGTCGGACAGTCCCATGCGCTGGAGGCTGTTGCGCAGTCGATTCGAACAAGCCGGGCCGGTCTGACCGATCCCCGTAAGCCGATCGGGGTGTTTCTGATGGTGGGGACGTCGGGTACCGGCAAAACCGAGACAGCGCTGGCCCTGGCTGATCTGCTGTACGGCGGCGAACAGAATCTGACCACCATCAACATGACCGAGTTCAAGGAAGAACATAAGGTCAGCCTGCTGATGGGCAGTCCCCCCGGCTATATCGGTTACGGCGAGGGCGGAATTCTGACCGAGGCTGTGCGGCGGCGGCCTTACTCGGTGATCCTGCTGGACGAAATGGAGAAGGCCCATCCTGGTGTGCAGGACGTCTTTTTCCAGGTGTTCGACAAGGGAAACATGAAGGACGGCGAAGGCCGTGATATCGACTTCAAGAACACTGTCATCATCATGACATCGAACGCCGGAACTGACCTCATCACGCGGCTTTGCGCTGATCCGGAGACGGCTCCTGATGCCGAGGGGTTGGCGGACGCGCTGATGCCGGAACTGATGAAACACTTCAAGCCGGCGTTTCTTGGCCGCGTGACGCTGGTGCCGTATTTCCCGCTGGCGCCCGATGTTATCCGCCGGATCGTTGAACTGCAGCTTGGTCGTGTCAAACGGCGTGTGATGGAGGCCTACCAGGCGGATTTCGTCTGGGGGCCTGAAGTCGTCGATACGATATCAGCACGTTGCACCGAGACGTCTTCGGGCGCACGTAATATTGAGAAGATCTTGTCACGCACGCTGTTGCCTGAACTGTCGGCTGAAGTCCTGTCAAGGCTTGCTTCCGGCGCGGTGATTGAAGCGGTCCGGATCGGGGTAGACGGGAACGGGATGTTCTCGTACGATATTTGCTGAGCATTGCTTGCGACGTTGAAGCCGCTGGGAGCGCACAATGGCGATCTATATGAAGTTTGGGTCCATCGAGGGCCCGATAACCACCAAGGGTTTCGAGAAGTGGATCGAACTGTCGTCCTTTCAGTGGGGCGTTGGCCGCGGGATCGCATCGGCCGCTCGGAGTGAGACTGGGCGTGAAAGTTCAGAACCAAGTATCAGTGAAATTGTCGTAACAAAATCGATGGATATATCTTCAAATAAACTGTTCCAGGAAGCCACCGGCGGCGACATGAGTGCCGACGTCACGCTGAAGTTTACCGCAACGACCAAGGATACAGTGACGACCTTTTTGACCTACGTCCTGTCCAACACCGGGCTAAGTGGCTACAGCGTGTCGACTAAGGGCGACAACCCAGTCGAGTCTTTGTCGCTGAATTTCACCAAGATCATGATCACCTATTCCGGCCTTGATCCGAAAACGCAGGGGAAGCCGGATACGTGCGGATATGATATGACGAAGATGGCGAAGGTGTAATACTGGTAATTGATGCAGCCTCGGGCGAACGAAAAAAGCCGGCCCCGGAACTCAAGACTATCATTCGTTGCTTTGCCGCGCACCCCTGAGACAACGGGGGCACTTCAATTCACCGCCACTGCCACCGCCGTCACATTATCGCTCGCATTCATCGCCAGCGCCGCCGCGATCATCGCCTGCGTCACCGGAACCGAGCTGTCATCCGCCAGCAAATTCGCGATTTCCGGTTCCTGCAAACTTTTGTAAAGCCCATCGGTGCAAAGCAAAAAACGATCCCCCGGCTGCGTCCGGTCACTCGCCTTGTCCAGGACAAATTCGTCCAGATCCGCACCGACCGCCCGTGTGATGACATTCCCCTGAGGATGGCGGTTGGCGTCCTCCGGCCGGATCGCCCCCGCGTCGACCAGTTCCTGCACCAGGCTATGATCATGCGTGATCTGATGCAGCATCCCGTCGCGCAGCAGGTAGGATCGCGAATCGCCTGCCCACAGACAGGCAAAGTGATCGTTCCGCATCATCAGAACGACGATCGTGGAAGCCCCGAGAATCGCCTTGCCCTGCTGCTTCGCGAGGCTCCGGAGTGTCTCGTGCGTCCGCTCAACCGTGGTTCGAACCTCGGCCAGGAGTTCAGCAGCCGATAGCGACGCTGGGATCGCTTCGAGAGCCTCCCGCAACAGGCCGGAGGCCATTTCCCCGCCCTCGTGCCCGCCGGCCCCGTCGGCGACCGCCCAAAGCCCCACATCCGGCCGGTTGACGAAGGAATCCTCGTTATACGTGCGAGTGGCCCCGGGATGGGTTGTCGCCCAGGACAAGAACTGCGGCACGGCCATATCAGCGATCCCTCCTGGATGCTTCGCATGATACATTTCGCAACAACTTCAGGGTTACCGAATCGATTTAACCTATTCTAGTGGATTTATCACTTGGCGTGCCTTCACTAAATGCTCCGCGTCGGAGGCGGTTCCCAGCATTGCCGCATAGGTTGCCGGACTGGGCAGGTCAGCCGCCGTCACCCGGCCGGCGGTTACCCGGGGCGAACCATCCGTCCACCATTCGGACACCCGAATCGACCCATCTCCCGCGGTCAGATCAGGCACACCAAGCCGCGCCATGATGTCCTCCGGTCCCTCGTCCTTCTCCAGTGCGGCCAGACCCGCGACCTCGCACCGGTCAAGCCAGGCCTCCGCCGCGGCATCGATCGCAAACCGGGGGACCGCGCCCACCGCGGCCAAAGTCAGCGGAAAGTACCGCCCCGCCCGATCAACGCTCGGCATCATCAACCCAAGCACCGCGCCGGTCCCGCACAGTCCCGCAGGCAGGGTGAACCGCCAGATCGGAGCCTCCAGGAACGCCGGCAGCCATGCGTCTCCGGCCTGCTCCCGCGTGGCCGCCATAACGCCCGACAGCCAGGTGTCCCATCGGTCCACGAAGTCCCGCGGCAGGCCAGACCGCACAAAGTCCCCGCGTGTCGGCAGCTTGCCGAATATCCCGGCGCTCACTGCACTGCTCACATTGCCGGGCATCGGAAGTCCCGCAGCACACCTGGAGCGAACGGATTGAGCACCGACCCGGCCCGGATCTCGAAGACCGCCTGCCGGTCGCCGGCATTGAAGGTCAGGCTGAACTGATCGGGCGATCCTTCCTGCACGAGGTGTCCCTGGCCGAACAGGCGAAACAGCGCCCAGGGCCCCCTGGCCTGCAGCACGCCCGAACCGCCGGGCGGCGGCGGATCGAACACCAGCCGCACGTTGTTCATGCGGTTCGCGCCGGGCCAGGTGACGGTGATGCCACGCGGCGGTCCATGCTCATAGACCAGTTGAGTGCCGTCGAAATCGAGCGTCACGCGTTTGGAACCGGCGTCCAGTGTGACCGGCTGGATATCGAACCGAACCACCGGCTGGTTGCCGCCGGCGCCGAAAAACAGATCACGGATCGCCGCCGCTTTTTGAAACTGCGCGAGTTCGCCGGGGGAAACCGGTGGGGTGACACCGGCGACCGGTTGCGCTCGCCAAGTAGACCCGGACTGATCCACAAAGGGTCGCAACTGCGTTGTGAAAAACTGATCCAGCAGACCGTTCGCCGCGAACAGGCGGCCAAAATCGTCCAGCGGAATATCGTTCGGGGAAGATGGGGAGAACGGGTAGCGCCCCGCGACGGCTTGCCTGCACAGCGATGCCGGTCCGCCCGGCGCATTGTATGCCTCTGAGGCCCCTTTCCTGGCCCCGCCGCTTCGCAGCGTGTTGCCACCTCCGGCGAGCATCACCATCCATCGCCGTATCGGTTCCGGGGCGGTGGACGCCTCCGCCTGCAGCGCTTCCGCGGGATCGCCGCCGCCGGGGGAGATCAGTGGCGCCCCCGGCGGACTGTTGGCCTCGCGCGAAATCTGCTGCTGCAGATCGTTCATCAGCTTCAGCAAGGTGTCGAAGGGTGCCCCCGGGCCCTTGCCGACATACGCAATGAGCGCGGCATAATGGGCCTCGATCGCCTTGCCGGGTGATTCAGCGGCCGGGGCGATTTTGCCGAAGGCCTCCTGAATTCGCGAACCGGCCGCGTTCGCGGTCCCCGTCAGCAGGGTGCCCGCCGTACCCGCGCCGGGATCGGCGGCAGGCGGAACAGTCGCGGTCAGTTGTCGCACAATCCCGGTCAGCAGATCGCGCAGCGGCGATTGCGGCGACGACAGGATGTAAAGGCTCTGCGCCGCCTGCTGGAGGTTACCGAGCGGCTCGATGTCGATGTCGGCGAGCAGGGCGTCCCAGGTCTTTAGATAGTCCCCGGTATACAGCGCGACGACGTCGGACAGCAGACTGAGCGCCTTCGGGCTGGTCGGATCGATCTCCGCCTGACGCCCGAGAATCCAGCTTTCACTCGCGGCCTCGCGTGTCGCGGCGGGAAGTTGCGGCAACAGGACCTTGTAGAAGCCGTCAACCGTGAAGAAACCTGGGATGCCGTCGGTCATCGGCAGGCCGGACCGGCGTTGGAGCAGCCGCACGCCGGATGCGCCGGCCGCATCGGCCGGAATCCAGGGCGCCAGCGCTGCCGCCTGCGGCGACCGCCGGATGGCGCTGTAAACCCGGTCGGCCAGCGTCACGCGGCTGAAGGTGCGGCGCGCGTCCTCGACCAGGGCACCATCCAGCGGAACGTTCGGCAGCGGCCCGTCCAGCAGCGCCGCCAGGTGACTTTCCAGCCGTTGACGGATGTCCGCATCCGCCGGGCTCCCCCACGCGGTCTGCCAGTCATAGTGCATCCACTCCTTGATCAGGGATGCATCCGGCGGATGGAGCGAGCCAAGTTCGAGGTAGACGCGGGTAGCCTCATAGAGGAAGGTCGGGTTGTTGAAGTTCTGCCGCATCTGGCCTTCCAGCCGCAGGATCAGCCGCGGCACCAGGATGTTGTCCAACGCATTGCGGTACAGAATCTGTGCCCCGGATTGCAGTTTGGCGGTCTGCGACAGGCCGGGAAACCACTGTATTACACCCTTGCCGCCGGCTTCGCCGGCCGCCAGGGCGCGGGCCTGATCGAGCAATGGCAATATCCGCGGTAGATCCGCATCCCGGACCGGATCCAGCTTCTGGGCCTGCGCCGCCGCGATGTAGGCACTCACCGCTGCGTCGGCTTGCGCAACCGCGGCGGTATTCGCGCTACGCGTCTGCCACAGCGCTCCGGCCGCCGCCACGGCCGCCACGACCGCCAGTGCGGCCGCACCGGCACGCAGCAGCCGCGACCGGCGCACGGCGGCGGGGTCGCGTGACACCAGCATTGCTTCGCCGAAGATCACGTCCTTCAGCAGTCGCGTCAGGAAGTAGCTGCGGCCTCGTTCTGGGTTCAGCGACGTCGCCCGCATCTGATCGATGCCGAAGCTGCGCGCCATCGAGGCGGTCAGCCGGTCGATCGGCGTGCCCTCCTGCGTGCCGGAGGTGAAATAGATCCCGCGCAGCATCGGGGCGGCGTCAAGCCGGGAGCTGCCGAACGCCTGACTGATGAAATCGTTCAGCGGCGCCTGCAGGCTCGCCATCTGGGCGGGGAATCCGGCGATCTGGGTGCGCCGGTCGGCCCCGCGTTCGGCCTGAAGCCGGTCCAGCAGACGTTCGTTCAGGCGCTGGATCAGCAGGTCGTATTCGGCGCTGAACAGGGCGGCCGGTCCGGTTTCGGAGGCCGCCAGAGGGAGTGTCGTGCCCCACACCTGGGCCAGCTTTTCGCGGTCCAGGTCGCCGAAAAAGTCGATGAAACCCTCGACCAAATCGACCTTGGTGAACACCGCGTAGACCGGCACCCGCACCCCAAGCTGTTCATACACGTCCTTGATGCGCCGGCGGATCGTTGTGGCATGCGCGGTCCGCTGGACCCGGGTGGAGCCGCCGATGCTGCTGGCCGGCTGCATGCCATCCTGCAGCGCAAAGACGACGATCAGCCCGTTCAGCGGCTGGCGTGTCCGCGTTCGCCGCAACAGCGAAAGGAACGCGTTCCAACCCGCCTTGTCCACCGCGCTGTCTTCCTGGGTCGTATAACGGCCGGCAGTGTCGATCAGCACCGCATCGTCGGTGAACCACCAGTCGCACATGCGCGTGCCGCCGAAGCCGGCGACCTTCTGACCCATCTCCGACGCCAGCGGGAACGACAGGCCGGCGTTCAGCAAGGCCGTCGTCTTGCCGGTGCCGGGCGGGCCGATGATCGCATACCACGGCTGCTCATACAGATAGCCGCGGGTGCCGGACGCCTTTTTCAGCAGCGTGAGCGCGCGGACCAGCTTCTCGCGCATCGCCGCTTCTTCCTCGGCGGACGCGGCAGCCGATTGATCGGCGGTCCCCGCGGTGAGGCCGTCGACCAGCGCCGCGTCCTTCCGACGCCGCTGCAGATCGAGCACCAGGTTCGCACCCACCCATATCAGCGCCATGACCACGATAACGGCGGCGCGGACGATCCAGCTTTCCAGCGCGGACAGAAACGGCCCGAACCACCAGACCAGCAGCCCCAGCAGCACCACGCCGAGGAAGGTCAGGAACCAGCGGGACCCAAAAAAGCGCAGCACCGCGGTTACGCCGAAGCTGGATTGTGAGGGGCCCCGATTGCCGCCCGTCCGCGACGAACTGGTCGGCCGCTCGCGCGGGGCCCCGGATGGCGTCTCGGCCAGCGCACCTTCGGCCCCCGGCGGCCGAACCCGGAATGCATGGATCTTCGCGGCGATGTTCTTCAGCGCCGGCTCTCCGAGGTCTTCCACCTCCAGCGTGATCTTGCCCGCCGCATCCTCCCGCACGCGGGACGAGATGCAGATGCCGCCCGGCTCGGCCAGCGGTTCCAGACGGGCCGCGACGATGACACCGTCGCCGAACAGGTCGTCGCCCTCCGGCACGACCTCGCCCTGATGCACCCCGATGCGCAGGCGCAGGCCGCTTGGCTGTGCGTTCAGCGTGGCCTGAATGGCGATGGCGCATTCCAGCGCCTGAACCGCGCTGGCGAACTCCAGCAGAAATCCGTCACCGAGCGTCTTGAACACCCGTCCTGCGTGCGACGCCGCGAGCGGTTCGATGATCTCGTCGCGAAGCGCGCGTACGCGGGCAAGCGTCGCCGGCTCATCCGCGCCCATCTTGGCGGAGTAGCCGACAACGTCGGCCGCCAGAATGCCAGCCAGGCGGCGGTTTGCCTCAACCATTCAGGGACTCCGTTACATCCAGGTTAGGGCAGGGCGGGGCAACGGACAACCGCATGTCAGAGCTTGGAAATCAATCGAACTTGAAAATGACGGCCCTCTGGAACCATTGCAGTTTTCCTGTTCAGCTACCGGGCCAGAGGGCATTCATTTTCAAACTCTCAGCCTTGCCTGCGCAGGATGACTTCGATCCGCCGGTTGTCATCACGGCCTTCCGGCGTATCGTTGCTGCTGACTGGATCGGCATCGGCATAACCCTTTGCGGTGACCCGTCCAGGTTCGTTCATCGCCCGGGTGATCACCGCGGCCGCGGCTTCGGCACGGGCTGTGGAAAGCTGGTAGTTCGACGGGAAACGCACGGTTCGGATCGGCTGGTTGTCCGTGTAGCCGTCGACCTCGACCGTCCCGCGTTCGGCATTCAGCGCCTGGCCGATCCGTTCCAGCAACGGCACGTACGCGCTGGAGACGGTGGCGTTGCCGGACGCGAACAGCCCGCGGTTGCGGATCCGCAC
>JBEKLE010000233.1:0-9937 GCA_050010355.1 Rhodopila sp.
CGCCGGTGGCGGTCGTACCAGCGTAACAGCTCTGTTGCCGAAGCCATGGGGGCGGAGGCGACGGGGGCCGAGGCCATGGCGGCGGAGGCAACAGGGGCAGAGGCGATGGGGGCGATGGACGACGACGACACGCGGACGGGTATGACGGGACGGGCGCGCTTCGTCTACGGGCCGCGTCCCCTGGGCAGTGTGGTGCCTGACGTCACCCGCCAGAGCTACCGGCGGCACAATCCGGCCTCGGCGCAGATTCTGGCGGACTGGGACATCATCGTCGGCCCGAAGGTGGCCTCGATGACCGTGCCGCGCCGGCTGGACCGGGGTGTGCTGACCATTTCGTGCGCCGGCCCGACAGCGATGGACCTGCACTACATGGGGGTCGAGGTGATCAACCGGATCAACACGCATCTTGGCGGGAAGCCGGTTCACTCGTTGAAGTTCACCCAGGCCGGGATGCCGCGCAAAGGCGCGCCGGCACGTCCTCCGCCACCGGAAGCGGCACGGGAGGCTGAGGCGGCTGTGGCCGGCCTGCCGGACGGTGAACTGAAGTCCGCCCTGGCTGCCCTGGGCCGGGTGGTGATTGGCCGAAGCAAACACTCGACACGAATCTCGAAGAAGCTGTAACGCCAGATATAGAGGTCTCCATGCCGATTTTCCGCCGTTCGCTACTAACTGTTGTGCCCGCCGGTTTCACCATCGCGGCCCTTGAGCTGCTTGGCACCCCGGCGCGCGCCGATGACACCACCCGGGCTGAGCGCTTTGTGGGCAAGCCTGACGCCAAGGTAACGGTCGGGGAGTACTTCTCGCTCACCTGCACCCATTGCGCGGCGTTCGCGCAGACCACGTTTCCGGAAGTGCAACAGAAGCTGATCGACTCCGGTGAGGTGAAGTGGGTGTTTCACGATTACCCGTTGGATCAGGTCGCACTGACTGCCGCGATGGTGGCGCGTTACCTGCCGGTCGACCGGTATGAGCCGTTCATCAATGCGCTGTTTGCCAGCCAGAACCGCTGGGCGTTTGGGCGCGGCAGCGACCCGACGGAGGAGTTGTGGAAGGTCGCGGGTCTCGCCGGTATGAGCCGCCTGACGTTCGACAAGGCGATCGGTGACACCAGCCTGCGCGACTGGATCCTTCAGGAGCAAAAGGCGGATACCGCGAAGTGGAACATCGACTCGACTCCGAGCTTTGTGATTAACGGCCAGAAGTATGCGGGAGAAATGAGCTACGAGGCCTTTCGAAAGCTCATTCCCGCATAACGGCTGAAGGAGTCGCCATTGCCGGTCAGTTTTCGCCGCGTCCGCATATCCGGGTTCAAGAGCTTCGCCGAACCGACGAACGTGGAGATCCTGCCCGGACTGACCGGTATTGTCGGACCCAACGGGTGCGGCAAGTCCAATGTCGTCGAGGCGCTGCGCTGGGCGATGGGCGAAAGCAGTGCGAAGAACCTGCGCGGCGGCGAGATGGAGGATGTCATCTTCGCGGGGACCGCGGGCCGGGCTTCGCGGAACATCGCCGAGGTGACGGTGTTCCTGGACGAGGCCGTTGGCCGCGCCCCGCCGCCGTTCCATGAGCAGCCGGAACTGGAGATCGTGCGGCGGATCGAGCGCGGCAGCGGGTCGGCGTACCGGATTAACGGCAAGGAGGCCCGGGCGCGCGACGTGCAGACGCTATTCGCCGACCTGGCGTCCGGTTCGCGCGCCTCGGCGATGGTCAGCCAGGGGCGGGTGGGTGCACTGGTGGGCGCCAAGCCGGAAGATCGCCGTGCCGTGCTGGAAGAGGCGGCCAACATCACCGGCCTGCATGCAAGGCGGCACGAGGCGGAGCTGAAACTGCGGGCGGCGGAGGCCAATCTGGGCCGCGCCGAGGATTTGCGGGCGCAGCTTGAGAGCCAGCTTGGGAATTTGAAGCGGCAGGCGCGGCAGGCCAGCCGGTACCGGAATATTTCCGGCGCGATCCGCGCGGCGGAGGCGGAGCTGCTGTCGTTGCAGCGCGCTCGGGTGGCGCTGATCCGCGACCAGGCGGCGGCGGCGCTGCACGATGCCCAGGTCGCGGTGGCGGTGGCGACGGATGCCGCGACCGCTGCAACCACGCGCGCGGCGGAGGCCACGGCCGCCCTGCCCACGCTGCGGGAGGTCGAGGCGAATGCCCGCACGGTGCTGGAACGCCATCGCGTGTCGCAGGAGCAAATCGCCGGCGAGGAACAACAGGCCAGGGTGGCTCTGGGCGAGGCACAGCGGCGGATCGTTCAACTCCGTCAGGACCTGACCCACGCGGGCCAGTTGCAGCGCGATGCGGCGGCGGCCGACGAGCGGCTGGCGGCGGAGGAAACAACGCTCGCCGAGGCGGACGCGGGTCATGCTGAACGCGCCGAGGCGGCGGAAGCAGCTTCCATTGCGGCGGCCGACGCCGTCCGGGCGGCGGAAACGGAAGCCAACCGGGCGACCGAGGCCGCGGCCGAGGCGAACGCCCGCGCACAGGCGGCGGCGCAGCTTCTGGCGCAGGCGGAGCACCGGTCGAACCGGCTGAACGAGCAACTCCGAACGGCCGGACTCGAACGGGAACGGGTTGCCGGGCAGCAGGTCGATCCGGCGGTTGTCGCACGGGCAACAGACGACGCGGCCGAGGCGGAAGCGGCCTTGACGTCGGTTCGCGAGGCGGTGGAACAGGCGGAACAGGCGCGCGCGGCGACGGCCTCGGCGCTGGCGACGGCGCGGGACAAGCAGGCGACGTCCGATTCGGCGCGTGCGCGGCTGGCGGCGGAGACTCAGGCGCTGGCGGAAATCCTGGCGGTGAAGGATGGCGAGCGCTGGCCGCCGATGATCGACTCGCTCACCGTCGCCGATGGGCTGGAAGCCGCACTGGGCGCCGTGCTGGGGGAGGAGCTTACGTCGGCGCTCAATCCCGGGGCGGCGCGGCACTGGTGTGAACTCTCGCCGTTTGATCCGGCCCCGGCTTTGCCGGCTTGCGCCACGCCGATGGCCGCGTCGGTGCAGGGACCTGCTGCTTTGGCTCGGGCGCTGTCACAGATTGGTCTGGTGGATAATGAGGAGGATGGTTCCGGCCATCAGTCCGAATTGCTGCCGGGGCAGTCGCTCGTCGCCCGCTCCGGCGCGATCTGGCGGTGGGACGGGTATACGATCCGGGCTGGCACCCCGACGCAGGCCACGGTTCGCTTGCAGCAGCGGAACCGGCTGATTGGCCTGCGCAGCCGGCTCGCGGCGGCCGAACAGGAGGCGGCGACGGCCCGGACCGCCCGGGCGGCGGCCGAATCCGCGTCCCAGACCGCGGTGGCGGCCGAACAGGCGGCGCGCAACGGCCGGCGGGAGTGGGAGCAGAAGCTGGAACGTGCCCGCGCCAGCCTCGCCGGCCTCCGCAACCAGGCCGCGACCGCGACCGCGAGGCTTGCCGCGGCGGATGATCAGTTGGCGCGGATCACGGTCGAACGGGATGAGGCGCTGGCGGCGCTGGCGCATGTTCGGGAAACCCATATTGCTTTGCCCGACGTCGCTGAGCTCCGCGCGGCCGTGGACCAGGCGCGCGCGGCGTTGTCGGCGGCACGGTCACGCGAAAACACCGCCCGGGGCGAGCGGGATTCGCTGGCTCGGGATCACGCCGCGCGTGTCAACCGCCGCCGGGTGATCATCGCTGAACGCGCCGGCTGGGCGGAGCGGTCCAAGGATGCCGTTGACCGGGTCACCGACCTCGGCGCGCGCGAAACCGAAGCGGATGAGGCGCTGGGGGTGCTGCAAGCGCGGCCGGCGGAGATTGCGGCGCGGCGTGCGGAGGCGCTGGATGCGCTGTCGGCGGCCGAAGCCGACCATCGCCGCGCGGCGGAGGCGCTGGCCGTGGCTCTGACGCAGGCCGCGGAAGCCGATCGTGCCGCACGGGCCGCCGAAGCGGCTCTGGCCGGCCGGCGGGAAGATGCCGTTCGTGCCGAGGGCGCGGCGCAGCAGGCCAGCCACGCCTGGGGTTCGGTTGCCGAACGCATTCTGGAACGGCTGGGGGCGACTCCTGCCCTGCCTGATCCGCCAGCGGACCTTAGCCAGGACAGCGAGGACAAGGCTCGCAAACGGCTGGAACGGCAGCTCAAAGAACGCGAGGAGATGGGGCCGGTCAACCTGCGCGCCGAACAGGAGGCCGACGACGTCGAAAAGCAGATCGGCACGATCGAAACCGAGCGCGAGGAACTGACGACGGCGATCGCGAAGCTGCGGGGCTCGATCGGGCACCTGAACCGCGAGGGGCGCGAGCGGCTGAGTGCGGTGTTCCAGGAGGTCGACAGGAACTTTCAGCAGCTTTTCACGCGGATGTTCGGCGGCGGGCGGGCGCATCTGGCGCTGGTGGGCTCCGACGATCCGCTGGAGGCGGGGCTGGAGATCTACGCCCAGCCGCCGGGGAAGAAGCTGGCGACATTGTCTCTGCTGTCCGGCGGTGAGCAGGCGCTGACCGCCTTGTCGCTGATCTTTGCGGTGTTCCGCTGCAATCCGGCCCCGGTATGTGTGCTGGACGAGGTCGATGCGCCGCTGGACGACGCGAACGTGGAGCGGTTCTGCACGCTGCTGGAGGACATGGTACGCGACACCGGGACCCGCTTCCTGGTGGTGACCCATCATCCGCTGACAATGGCTCGGATGGACCGGCTTTATGGCGTCACGATGCAGGAGCGTGGTGTGTCGCGGCTGCTTTCGGTCGATCTGGCGCGGGCCACCGACCTGATCGACTCGGGTCGGCTGGCGGCGGAGTAAAGCGGCGGGCACCCCCGGCTGCTACGCGACGGCGAAAATGGCTATCGACCGACTCGATCGGGCCTTTGTACGTTTTGGTGACAAAGCGGCGTGTGGGGGGTGGTCATGGGTGTCAGCAACATAGCGGCGCGGCGCGGGGCGAAGGCTCAGCGCCGCAAAGCGGTCGTGGCGGAGAAGCGCAAGGCTGAGGCGTTGGAGGGATCGCAGGGGGGACAAATCGCCCGAGCCCTGGGATTGCCGATCCGCTGCTGTCTACTGAGCGAGAACCAGTTCGAGATCGGCATGGGAACATTGATTCTGGCGCGCGGGGCTGCGGTCGGTCCCGTGGCGGTGGCGGCTTTTATGCTCGACACGTTCTGCCTCGGCGTCAAGGACGTGATGTTCCGGACGATGGAAGGGGAACAGCTAAAGGGCCATCTCGAGCTGATCAATCAGGCGACGCCGCTGGTGCCGGTTGACCCTGGCTACGCGCGGAAGATGCTGCGCGACCTGGTGCAATGGTCCGCCTCGCTCGGCTTCGATCCGCCACGGGACTTCCGGGCGTTGGAAGGGCTGTTCGGCGACGTAAACCTGCAAACCTGCGATACTAATTTTGTATTCGGACAGAACGGGAAGCCCTTCTATATCCCAGGACCGTTCGAGTCGCCCTCGTTGGTTCGCCGGCGTATGGGGCAATTGCAGGCTCACCTCGGGACGGATGGCTTCGATTACATGATCGCGTTTGAGGCAGCGAGCATCGCAGACTGATCTGCTACCGGGGGTCCTCTTCCTGCGTCTGTTAAGGTGTGCATGGTGGGCGTCTTGCTGCGCTTGCTTCGGCCGCGATGATGTGGAGCATGCGGAGCCCGTGGGTGACGCGTTTTGCAGATCGATATGACCGAAAGGTTGCGCGTTGGGGACGTTCGGCAGCAGGTCGTCGGCGTGACGGGGCTGGACCGCACCGGACCGTGACGAAGGAGCCGATCGGTGGGGACAGGGTGGAACTCCGGCTGGAGCGGATGCGGCTGGCCGATCTGCCGCCACTGGCCTCGTTGACCGCGGTTGAACGCCTGTTTCTGACAGGCACGCCGATCCATGACGTGGCCCCGCTGGCTTGTCTGATGCGGTTGCGCGTACTCGGGCTGCGGTTGACGCGGGTCAGCGATGTGGCGCCGCTTGGCGGACTGACCGGGCTGGAAAACCTGATCCTGTCGTTCACGCCCGTGCTGGATGTGACGCCCCTGGCCGCGTTGACCGGGCTTCGGAGTATATATCTGACAGGGTGTCTCGTGGCCGATGTTTCGCCTCTGGCGGCGTTGCGAGGTCTGACGCGGCTGGATCTTGGCGGGACGGCGGTTGCGGACCTGGCGCCGCTTGGGCAGCTGACGGGGCTGGAAAGCCTACAGTTGTCCAGTACAAAGGTGACTGATCTGTCACCGCTGGCGGGGCTGGAGAAGCTGCGGGTGCTGGAACTGGGCGACACGGCGGTCAGCGACCTGTCGCCGCTGGCGGGGCTGACTGAGCTGCGGCGGCTGGATATCCGGGGGACGCGGGCGTCGGCTGACACCCTGGTATCACGCGGCCACCGCCGCCCGTGGGACCAATCGGTCAACAGCCTTCGCGATGGCGTCTCGTTCGGCATCGCTCTGCGCGGCCATGGCCAAGTGCACGATATCACCATGCTGAGAAACGACCTTCACCGGCGAGCGGGGGAAGCCCTGCCCGGTCAGAACGGCGGTGTCGCCGGCTTTGAACGTAACGTGCTCCGCCGGCTTGAAGCGCGCGCCGCCGCGGGAGATGTCCGCGACCGTGCCGGTGTGGATTACGCCGTTGCATTCGAGCTGGCCGTTGATCGACACCGCAAACCGCGCCTCGTTCCGGCGGTCGAGTTCCGCCACGCGCGTGCGCATGAGCTGGACAAGGGTTGCCTTCAACCCGCCGACGGCGGTTTCGATGTGGCGCGCCACCTTGGCCATGTCGGCGGCTGCGCGTTCGCATCGTCCGGTCTCGGTGGCGACTGCGTCCATTCTTGTGTGGACCCGGCCCGCGGCCTCGTTGGAGGCGGCCACCCCGCGTGCGACGGCGGCGACGCCGGCCGATTGCTGTTCGACCGCCGCGGCAACCGCGGCTGCGATCATGTCGATTTCGCCGACCGATTGCCGGATCGCGTCCATCGCCTTCAGTGCTTCGCGCGTTACCGGCTCGATCGCGCCGATACGCCGGCTGATATTCTCACTGCTGCGGGCGGTCTGCTGGGCCAGCGACTTGACCTCGCCGGCGACCACGGCGAACCCCTTGCCGGCGTCGCCGGCGCGGGCCGCTTCGATCGTCGCATTCAGCGCCAGCAGGTTGGTCTGGCTGGCGATCTGGCTGATCAGGGCCGCCACCTCGCCGATCTCGCCGACGTTGGCGGCCAGCGCGTCGAAGGTGCCGCGGGCTGCCTCGGCCTGGTCCACCGCGGAGCGCGTGGTCAGGGCCGCGCGTCCCATCTGCATCGCGATCTCGCGGATCGCGGCCTCCAGTTCCTTCGCGCCCTCTGCCGCCTCCTGGGAGCTTTCGCGCACGAGGCTCGACTCGCCGGCCGCACTTTGCGCATCCGCGGAAATGGCGGCGGTTGTCGCATGGACCTGGCCTGACACGAGGACGACGCGGCCGGTGCTTTCCTTGACGGCACCGATGGCCTGCTCGCTGACGTCCTCGATCATCGTGCCGATCTCACGGATTGCTTCGGTGCGAGCCCGCGTGGCTTTCTCCGCCAGCACGGTCTGTTGCTCCCCCAGCAGCCTCGCCTCACGGGCGGTGTCGCGGAACCGGACCGTGGCGCGGCAGAGCTGCCCGATCTCATCGGAGCTGGTGACCGAGGGCGCCTCGACATCGAGATCGTCCGCCGCGAGCCGGTTGATCACGCCGATCACCTGTCGCAGCGGCGCGACGACGCGGCGGCGCACGAACCAGACCATCGCCAGGACCACCGCGATCGCGGTCGCCAGGCAGAGCCCGGCCACCAGGACGGTGTGATCGCTTTGCGTCCGTTCGGCCTCCGAGGCCAGATTAACCGCAATGCCGGTATGTGCCTGTGCCTGCAGTAAAACCTCGATGGCACCCGTGGCATGGCGAAACCAGTCTGCCGGCGCAAGCGGCCAGTCACGGTCCTCGGCGGCGGCTTGCGTCACCGTCCGCAGCGTCGGCCCGAAATCGTCGATCCAGGCGTGCCCGGCTGACTGGACGTCCTCGCGTATGGCGTCGGGATAGCTGTCGAGCCGAGCCTCGATCGACGTCCAGGCGCCGTCGATGCGGCCCTTGAGGACCCCGATGGCCTGTGCTTCGGGCCCGGAGGCGTGGCCGCCCCGGCTGATCAATCCGTTGACCGAGCCGCGCAGGCGCCCGGCAAACTCGCTCATTTCGGCGAGCTGGTCGCGCAGCGCGATAAGGCTGGTTGCCAGCGGCTGGGTGCCGGCGGCGACATCCATGCGGCGCCGTTGTGCCACAACAGCGTCGATCGCCGCGGTCGCGCCGGCGAACCAGTCAGCCGGGGCCGGTGTCGCGGACCCACCGGCGGCAATTGCGTCACGCAGCGCATCCAGGTGGGAAAGCGCCCCGGTCAATGGCGGATCGGCACCGGTCGGCAGAGACGCCAGAGCCTTGCCGAGCGCTTCGTTCGCCCTGGCCCGGTTGGCGGCGATTTTTGCCTGTGCCCCGGCGTTTGCCGAAGCTGGTGCGGCGAGGATGCCGTTGGTCAGGCCACGCTCGACCGCAAGTGCGCCGGCGGCCTCGACAAGTTCGGCGCTTGTGGTGTTCAGGGTCTGGTGAAGCTTGGCCTGCCCGGCCTGCTGCCATGCCGGGATAAAATCGGCGGCCAGCACGCCGGCGAGGAGCAGGCCGAGCAGTCCGATCGCCGAGAGGATTCGAGTGCTAAGGGTCATGCCGACTCCGGACCGGTCCACCCGGGGACCAAAGGGGGACCACGATGGCGGGAAAGTCTGAAGATCCGGTTAACTGAGGCCGTTGGGAGAAGTCTTTTCCCGTGCGGCCGCGAAGTGCCCAAGGCGAGCCAGTGTCGATCCAGGACGTCCGGCGGTCCCCGCACGACGGGGCGACGCCGGAGCGGCCGATCCTGAAAACGCCCTCGATTTTTTATATATCCGCGAGAAGGTCTAGAATGCCGCTGTCTTAAATTCCGGCAAAGTTGACAGGTCGGCTCTGGCTGGTTATCGTTATTGCTGAAAAAACACAGAGCTGTGGTAACGCTATCGTCTGGATTATTGGTTCGGCGTCAGATGCTGACAGTTTCTGCAAATTCTGATCTGAACCAGTCTGTCTGTCGGTTTATCCCGTATTTGCTCGATTTTATCGATCCAAGAAATTCGGGAGGCTGTCTTGACCGAAGCGCCCCTTCCGGAGTCCGACGGTGCCGCAGGGCAGCCTCCACCCCAACCCCCGGCGTCCGACCAGTCGCTGAAACTGCGCGGTCTCGGGGACATGGTCTTGGTGGTGACTTCTGCTCTTGCGCGGCTGGCGTCCCGCCTCGCCGATGTCATCCGCTATATCGTCGCCCGCGGCTGGGAGAGCGAGGCGCGGCTGAGGCTATTCATCGACGGCGCCCCCGCCGCGATCGCAATGTTCGACACCGCCATGTGCTATCTCGCGGTCAGCCGCCGCTTCCTGATCGATTTCGGGTTGGACAATGAGACACCGGCGACGTTGGCCGGTCGCAGCCACTACGAGGTTTTCCCTGAGCTTCCCGAGCGGTGGCGCGCCATATACGACCGCGTGCTGGCCGGCGAGAGCTGTTCGGCCGAGGACGATCAGTTCCGGCGCGCCGACGGGCGTGCCACTTGGCTGCGCTGGGAGATGGTCCCGTGGCGGAACGCCGAGGACACGATCGGCGGCGCGCTGTTATTCGCGGAAAAGCTAACCGACCGCAGGATTGCCGAAGCGGCGTTGCGTGACAGCGAGGCGCGGCTGCGACTGGTGCAGCGGGTCGGACGTATCGCCTGGTCCGACCGCAAGCTTTCCGACATCAGGGCGATGATTTCCGAGCAGTACACGCAAATCTACGGCCTGCCGCCGGGACAGACATACGTCTCGAAGACGGAGTGGCTCGCTCTTATTCATCCCGAGGACCGAGACCGGGAATGGGTGCACGCCATGGTAGACAGTGATTCTGAGTACTGCGGTCCCATCGCGGCGGAGTTCCGGATCGTCCGGCCTGACGG